>NZ_BPFI01000002.1 GCF_019972135.1 Sulfurovum sp. TSL1
TTTGAAATCAGAATCAGCTTTTTTTCTTCGTGTTAACCCTTAATATCCCTCTTTTTTTGGTAATTTGCAAGTGGCTCAATATATAAATTTATAAGGTTTTTATAGTAGAGTACTTTAGACTTGCTAAAGTACATAAGGTCTTAGTGGCTTTTGCTTACTACGATGAGCATTTTAATGTTGATCACAATAAATCGAATGAATTGCCAAATTTTACAGGTTCGCATTGCTCTTGCAAATTTCCCCGGGATCATGGTTAAGTTAAATTGTTCATTTTGAAAATTTACTTCTTCTTCTTTCATATTGCCTCCTTTTTTACAGTATTTTTAAATGTGTCGTTTCGGGTTATTTATTCAGGTATCAACGTCCATCCCGGTCTGAGTTTTGCCTTGTAGATGAACATATGGTGCAGGACATGTTTGATCCAGTGGCCTGCAAGACCGATCTCCCCAAAGGTATAGTCTGTATCACGACCTGTGCCAGGATACTTTTCAAAATCGGGTACCACAGGGTAGACGGTCATGGATGCAGCCTGACCGTCAAAGAGACCTTTACCGGCACTTGCAACACACGCTGCACCCATTTCTGCCATAGAAGCCTCATGAAGATGTGCATTTTCTCCATGCTTGATCATATCGCATACAGAGCGGGCAACCGCCTTACCGATGATACCCGCAGGCATACCTGTTCTTGGGGGTGTAGGGTTGATCGGTGTGCCGTTAGGGGAACTCATAGGCTTAGAGATAAGATGCGGTGGCGCAAATGCGATACCACAGGCAAAGATATTATTGAATAACGGGTTTTGGTAGGTTCTTGGCCAGTCAGAGGCTTTCCAGTTCTCATAAGCACCTGCATCATATTTTGCATCCACTTTCATAAACCCGTTTGGTGCAAAGAGTGTTTCCGTCATATCTGAACCGTCTTTGTCATAGGCTTTAAGCCCTACACCGGAAAATGGCGGGATCAGCATAGAGAAGTCGAACGCTTCTTCTCCCATAGATCCATCCAGAAGTTCATAATGGAGTTTGCCTGCTTCAACTTTGTTGACATGGGCTCCAATGATCCATGGCACATTTCTTTCAGCATAAAGGGATTCAGCAAAAAGTTTAGAACTGACAGTATAACCTCCCACTTTCATGTGAAGACCACCCATACCAAAGTCACCCAGGAATGATTCATTGGAGATCCATTTGATATCCAGCATATCACGGATACCCGCTTTTCTGGCTTCATGTTCAATGTTAAAGATGTATTCAAAGGCTGCCCCCTGACAGGTGCAGGTACCATGACCTGTACCTATCAGCAGTTTTTGCCTCTCACCTGCTTTTGCTTTTTCAAACACTTTTTCCAACGCTTCATTCGCATGTACCGCATGGTCCGCCGTACAGACAGAAACCGTATGTTCTCCCAAACCACCTTTACCATTCCCTAAACCAGGTGTTGCATCAAAGTTCAGTTTAGGTCCAGTGGCATTGATGAGATAATCATAGGTCAACTCTTCGGTGTGGCCTTTAGTCTCTTCTTTTGTAGATTCTATGATGATATATGGCGTATCACTGTCCGCTTTTCCATTTGGATGGATCGAAACTGCCAGGGCCTGCCTGTAGTCGATCCCTGCTTTTTTATAGACCGGTGCGAGAGGAAAGACAACATCTTCTTTTGTCATCTCACCTACACCCACCCAGATATTAGACGGGATCCAGTTCCATTGAGAATTAGGTGTCACTACCACCACTTCATGCGCTTTGCCCAGCCATTTTTTTGCAAATGTTGCAGCGGTGTGGCCTGATACGCCACCGCCCATTACTACTAATCGTGCCATCTTCGTCCTTTTATAAATGGTATAGACTCATTTTAGAGGATACATTTTTAAAAAGGAATTAAAATCAATAAAATGAATGATAAATATCATTAAAAATTATCTTTTGACGGTTAATACCTACAGTTTATGCACCAAAAATAGATGCGCTGTCAATCAATCTTATTTATCTTATTGGGTCTCTATAGGTCCGAATTAGCCTAAAATTACTAAAGTATGCTACTATTTTAGCTCTGATATAATTTTAGAAGAAGTTCATGACAAGGAAAGATCAAAATAGATGCAGATAGTGATAATAAAGATCTTTTTATGGATGATGATCGTATCATCTCTTCATGCAGATGTTTGGAATAACCCTCATAGCAAGGAAAAGAGTGCTTCCAATACGCTTTTTACCTCTTTCTCGATCTCCCCAAAAAGACTGGACCCGGTTGTTTCATACAATGCGAATGAGTGGGCATTCATTGGTCAGATTTATGAACCTCCGTTGCAATACAATTATCTTCAAAGACCCTATACACTTGAGCCACTGACACTTATTCAAATGCCAACGATACGTTATTTGAATAAAGAGAGACAAGAGGTAGATGAAAATGATAAGCGTGTCGTGTTCAGCGAATACCGTCTGGATCTTAGAAAAGATATCATGTATCAAAACCATCCTGCTTTTGCCAAAGATGAAAAAGGACATCTCCTCTACGCGGCATTGAGCAAAGAAGAACTTGAAAAGATAGAGACACTGGATGATTTTCCAAAGCAGGATACACGTCGTCTGCTGGCAGAAGATTATGCCTATGCCATAAAACGTATGGGGGTAAGGCAGAACCATTCCCCTATTTTGGACACGATGCAAACCTATATTGTGGGGTTAAAATCCTATTCGCATGCCATTACAAAGATAGCAAGAGAAAAGAAGGCAAAGGGAGAAGTACTTGATCTGCGTGCGTATGATCTTCCCGGTGTAAAGGTTTTAGATGAGTATACCTTGGTCATAGAGATAGAAGGAAAATACCCGCAGTTTCTCTATTGGCTTACGATGAATTTTTTTGCACCGATTCCCTGGGAGGCAGATCTCTTTTACCAGCAGCAGGGACTAGTGGCTAAAAATCTGACGCTCAATTGGTATCCTGTGGGGACAGGCGCCTATTATTTGGCAGAGAACAATCCAAATAAACAGATGCGTCTGGTGAAAAACCCGAATTTTCATGATGAGGTGTATCCCGGATCAGACCATGAGGATGCAGGGAAGAAATTACCGTTTATAGATGAAATCATTTATGCCCTGGAAAAAGAGAGCATCCCTTTATGGAACAAGTTTTTACAGGGCTATTATGATGCATCAGGCATCAGCTCGGAAGCCTTTGACCAAGCGGTACAGATATCTTCATCGGGTACGATGGGGCTCAGTGAAGAGATGCAGAAAAAAGGTATATCGCTGATCGGATCTGTAGAACCTTCCATTTACTACATGGCATTTAATATGGTAGACCCCGTTGTCGGCGGATATACAGAGTCAGCCAGAAAATTAAGGCAGGCGATCAGTATTGCTATCGATCAGGAAGAGTATATCTCCATCTTTATGAATGAAAGAGGTATCGCAGCACAAAGTGTGATACCTCCTGGTATTTTTGGATATGAAGAGGGAGAAGAAGGTACCAATAGTGTGGTCTATGACTGGGTTGACGGCAAGAGAGTACGCAAGTCATTGGCGTTTGCCAAGCAACTTTTGGCAGAAGCGGGATACCCAAACGGTGTTTCAAACAAAACAGGAAAGCCTTTAAAACTTCACTATGATGCCACTGCCACGGGTCCTGATGACAGAGCTTTGATGGATTGGTATCGTAAACAGTTTGATGCTCTGGGTATACAGCTTGTGATACGTGCGACTGACTATAACCGCTTCCAGGATAAAGTACGTAAAGGGAAGACACAACTTTTTTCATGGGGTTGGAATGCAGATTATCCGGATCCGGAAAATTTCCTCTTTTTGCTTTATGGGGGAAATGCCTCTATCGATACCAATGGTGTGGGGATCAACTCTTCAAATTATAAAAATCCTGTGTTTGACAAACTCTTTGAAAAAATGAAAACGATGAAGAATACGCCCGAGAGAATGGAGATCATACGGAAAATGGTAAAAATATCCAGAGAGGATGCACCTTGGGTATGGGGTATTCACCCTAAATCTTTGGCCTTGTCGCATGCATGGTACCGTAATGTGGTCCCCAATGCCATGGCAAACAATACACTGAAGTATAAACGTATTGATGCTGCTTTGCGGGTAGAAAAACAAAAAAAGTGGAATCAGCCTGTCGTCATGCCATTGATCATCTTGGCCTTGTTTCTGTTGATCATGGTATTTTCACTTCGTCGTATTTATAGAAATAGACAAAACAGGGTGATCTTTCAAGAGGAGGGTCTATGTTAGCCTATATCATTAGACGTATACTGTATGCGATACCTATACTGATAGGGGTCAACCTGATTACCTTTATGCTGTTCTTTATGGTCAACAGCCCAGACGATATGGCAAGAGCACAGTTGGGTGCGAAGCAGGTCACGCCTGAACTCATACGGTCATGGAAAGAGGCGAGAGGCTATGACAAACCTCTGTTTGTCAATACCAAAGCCCAAGGGTTTGCTCAGGTATCAGATACCCTTTTTGTACAAGAGTCACTCAAACTTTTCACCTTTGATTTTGGCTTTTCAGACAGCAAACGTGATATAGGATCCGATATCAAAGAGCGTATGATCCCCAGTCTCTCTATTGCTTTGCCTACCTTTGTGATCGCACTGATCACTAACATTAGTCTGGCATTGCTTTTGGTACTTTTTAGAGGTTCCATGTTGGATACAGGCATGATGATCATCGCAGTGATGATCATGTCGGTCTCCGGGCTCTTTTATATCATTGCAGGGCAGGTCCTTTTTTCCAAGATCTGGCACTGGGTACCTATATCGGGCTATGAGAGCGGATGGGACGGCATCAAGTTCATTCTCTTGCCTGTGATGATAGGGGTGTTCTCGGGTATAGGGTCAGGCGTACGTTGGTACAGAAGTATCTTTTTGGAACAGGTCAACCAGGATTATGTGCGTACCGCAAGGGCCAAAGGACTCTCTGAAATTAAAGTATTGTTTGGACATGTATTGCGTAACGGAATGCTTCCTATTTTGACAGGAGTGGTGGTCATCATTCCTTCACTGTTTATGGGAAGTCTTATTATGGAATCCTTTTTTGGTATTCCCGGACTTGGTTCCTACACGATAGATGCGATCAATTCGCAAGATTTTGCTATCGTCAAAGCGATGGTCTTTTTAGGTTCGGTCCTTTATATCCTGGGATTGATCTTGACAGATATCTCTTATACACTTTTTGATCCGCGGGTGCAGCTCTCATGAAACTGGTATTACTTTGGACAGATATGCTGGTATGGTCATTGGTCATAGTACTTTTGTTGTGGTCATGGGTGATCTCGCGTTCTCCTCAAATAAAGAAACAATGGCATACGATCTTTAGATCAAGTATTGCGATGGCTTCTTCAACGGTACTTTTGTTTTATCTATTGTTTACTTTGCTGGACTCTATCCATTTGCGTTTGGCACTTCCTCTTGAACTACAAAAGAGTCAGGAGGTAGTGTATGAGTCTGAAATGGTCTCCCTTCTCGATCTACTCTTTGAACATACGATTCAACATACAGAGCGTACCTACTCTGCGCCTTTTGCAACGGTGGAGTATACCAGTTCCATTCTGGTAGATGAAAATGGAGTGACCAAACAGGTTCACCTGCCTTTAAAACATGTGTCTACGGAAGATAATTTTGTGAAAGAATCCGTGATCGCATTGGGTGTAGGGCTGATAGTAAGTCTGTCACTGGTGCTGTTGCATATCTGGTGGAGAGAACGATCAAGGTTTATGCTTGCATGCAAAGAGACGTGGCGGGGAGAAAGTGCATTGCCATGGCGTTCGGCTTATGTGACATTCATGGGTTTGGTGATGGCATTTACCTGGCTTTATATGCTTAGCGACTCGTATCATGTATTGGGCACAGATAAAGTGGGCGGGGATGTACTGTATCAAAGTTTCAAGAGCATTCGTACCGGGGTCCTCATAGGGATACTCACCACACTGATCATGTTGCCTGTAGCGGTAATCCTGGGTGTCAGTGCGGGGTTGTTCGGCGGCTGGGTAGATGATGTGATCCAGTACCTCTATACCACGCTCTCTTCGATCCCGGGTGTACTACTGATCGCAGCGGGAGTACTCTCTATGCAGGTGATGATGGGTAACCATCCCACATGGTTCGAGACCACCCTGGAACGTTCTGATCTGCGTTTGTTATTTCTTATTTTGATCCTTGGGATCACTTCATGGACAGGTTTATGCAGACTGTTGAGAGCGGAGACGCTTAAGCTCTCTCAAATGGAGTTTGTCACCGCTGCAAAAGCATTCGGTGTGAGCAAGTTGACTATTATCCGCCGTCACATTGTGCCAAATCTGATGCATATCATTCTTATTTCTGTGGTGTTGGACTTTTCTGGCCTGGTACTTGCAGAAGCGGTACTCTCCTATGTAGGCGTAGGGGTCGACCCAACGATGCACTCATGGGGAAATATGATCAATCAGGCGCGACTGGAGATGGCGAGAGAACCCATGGTGTGGTGGTCGCTCTTTTCAGCATTTGTATTCATGTTTATTTTGGTGTTGGCCGCCAATTTATTTTCTGACCGTATTCAAACGGTACTGGACCCTAGGAATAAAGTATGAGCAGTATCCTAACCATTAAAGATCTTTCGTTGAGTGTGGGAAGCGAAATAGTTTTGGATCATGTCAGTTTTGACATTCAGCATGGAGAGATCTTTGCTCTGGTGGGCGAGTCCGGGTCCGGTAAGTCTTTAACCTCATTGGCCATCATGCGACTCCTGCCTGAAGCCATAGCGGTGCGTTCAGGAGAGATCCATTTAAAAGAGAGCGCATTGTTTACGCTTCCGGAATCACAGATGCAAAAAGTGCGGGGCAGATCTATAGCGATGATCTTTCAGGAACCGATGTCCGCGTTGAACCCGGTGATGACAGTGGGTTCGCAGGTTGCAGAAGTGATAAAACTGCATTTGGGGCTCAAAAAAGAGCAGATCAGAGAGAAGGTACTCTCACTGTTTAGGGAAGTTGCACTGAAAGATCCTGAAGAACGTTACCATTGGTATCCGCACCAACTCTCCGGGGGGCAAAAACAAAGGGTGATGATAGCCATTGCACTTGCCTGTGAACCTGACCTGCTTATAGCGGATGAGCCTACCACGGCGCTGGATGTCACGATACAGGCGCAAGTACTGGGGTTATTAAAAAAGATATGCAAACAAAGAGATCTCTCTATTTTGTTTATCACGCATGATATGGCTGTCGTTTCAGAGATGGCTGACAGGGTTGCTGTGATGAAAAAAGGAAAGATAGTTGAGCAAGCAGCGTGTAAAGATTTTTTTACGCATCCGAAACATGCGTATACGAAACGTTTGCTGGCAGATGCCAGGGCTACAAAAGCATACAACAGAGCAGAAGCAGGATATGAACCTTTAATTGAGGTAGAAGGGCTAAAGGTACATTTCCCCATCAAAAAAGGTTTTTTTCAAAGAACAACAGGGTATGTCAAGGCGGTAGATGATGTCACATTTTCTATTGCAAAGGGAAAGACTCTGGCACTGGTCGGAGAATCAGGAAGCGGTAAAAGTACCATCGGTAAAGCCATACTCTCACTGCTGGATGAGACAGAGGGACAAGTGTACTTTGAGAAACAAAACCTGGTCGGGCTCGATAAAAAAGCTTTAAGCCCTTACAGACGTAAGATACAAGTGGTGTTTCAAGATCCTTTCTCTGCACTGAATCCCCGAATGACCATAGCCAATATCATTAGAGAAGGTATGATAAGTTTGGATGTGGGACCCAAAAGCAGAAGAGCACAAGATGCGTATATTGAGGCACTTCTTTTAAAGGTGGATCTGGAAGCTGTCCATATGCACCGTTATCCGCATGAGTTTTCAGGAGGACAACGTCAACGAATAGGTATCGCAAGAGCATTGGCTGTAGAGCCTGAACTGATCATTTGTGATGAACCTACTTCAGCACTTGATGTCACTGTACGGACACAGGTTTTAGCTCTTCTTACCAGACTGCAAAAAGAATCAGGGGTCTCGTATCTGTTTATTACCCATGATCTCTCTATTATCCCTGTGATAGCAGATGAGGTGGCTGTGATGAAAGAGGGTAAAATAGTTGAACAGGGTTTGGTAGCAGAGGTGATGGAAAATCCTCAGCATCCTTACACGCAAAAATTACTTGCGTCAGCACCAAAATTAATGCATAAAGAAAGAGAAAATGATAATACTATTTGATTTAGACGGAACACTGATTGACTCTACGGAGGCGATACTGGAGAGTTTTGATGTCGCCTTTAAAACATTTGGCACAGCAATACCGGATGAGGAACGCATTAAAGCAGAGATCGGACATCCTTTAGATGTGATGTTCGCTTCACTGGGTGTGGAGGAGACTTATGTAGATGCGCATGTAAAAGCATATAAAATGCATTATCAAAAGATCTCATGTGCCAAGACCGCGTTGCTTCCGGAGGCGAGAGAAGCAGTAGAACTTGCCAGCCAACATGCCGTTCTGGGAGTCGTAACGACCAAAACAGCCAAATATTCCATAGAGCTTTTGGAACATATGGGGCTGATGTCCTATTTTGATGTATTGGTAGGTAGAGAGGATGTGGAAAATCCAAAACCGCATCCCGAACCTATTTTCAAAGCATTGTCAAAATTGAAGAGTGAAAAAAATATCTATTGGATGATCGGCGATACGCCGATGGATATTTTGGCAGCCAAAGCAGCAAATATCAACAGTGTGGGTGTGACATGCGGATATGCAGATGAATCATTGCTGCTAAAACATACTGATAATGTCTCTAAAACGGCTCTTGAGGCTGTGAAATTCATTACGCTGCAATAACCAAGATTGAAAAATTAGTAAATCTCGCTATAATCAAAAAAATAGTTTGAAGGAAATCCTATGCCATTATTAGACAGTTTTACAGTAGACCATACGAAGATGATCGCACCTGCGGTACGTGTGGCTAAAAAGATGAGTAGTCCATGTGGAGATGACATCACTGTGTTCGATCTGCGTTTTTGTGTACCCAACGCGGAAGCACTGCCGGAAAAAGGTATCCATACACTGGAACATCTATTTGCCGGTTTTATGAGAGACCATCTCAACGGTAAAGATGTGGAGATCATCGATATTTCTCCTATGGGGTGCCGTACAGGTTTTTATATGTCACTCCTGGGGTCACCCAAAGCCAAAGAGGTGGCCAAAGCATGGAAGAAGTCGATGAAAGATGTCCTTGACGTTGAAAGCAAAAAAGATATTCCAGAACTGAATAAGTATCAGTGCGGAACCTATAAGATGCATTCATTGGGCGAGGCACATCTTATCGCACATACTGTTTTGGACAGAGGTATCGGTATTATGAACAACAAAAAACTCAAAATGACAAAAAAACAACTCAAAGAGGCAAACAAGTAGTGTATACCCTGATGCCTGCAGATATACTTGATGTATGACGAATCGTTAAGAGAAGAGAAAAAGCTGGTACTGTGTGAAGATGGTACCCATACACTCTTTTCTGTTGAGTTTGACGAACCTTACCACTCTACCAAAGACGGGGCACTGCATGAGTCTTTAGAGAAACATGTCAAACCCGCACTCTCTTTGAGTCAGGAAAAGAGCGAACTGACGATCCTGGACATCTGTTTCGGCCTGGGATATAATACTTTTGCCACACTCTATTACATCAAAAAAGAGGGTTTAAAGACAAAAGTACACATACTCTCTCCGGAGTTTGATGAAGGGCTGGTACGCTCTCTGGATACCTTTGCTTTCCCGCCGGAGTTTGAGAGTATCAGACACATTATCAAAGCGATCAGTACCGATCTTTACTATGAAGATGAACAGTTCAGGATAGAGATACTTCTGGGGGATGCACGAAAAAGTATCCCAAAGATAAAAGAGAAGATAGACATCATTTATCAGGATGCTTTTAGCCCCGCGCACAATCCGCTGCTTTGGACCAACGAACACTTTGCAGATATCAGGGCACTTTGCACAGAGGATGCACTGCTTACGACCTACTCAACAGCTGCAGCCGTACGTTTAGGACTGTATGAAAATGGTTTTTTCATTTTTGTGCACCGAGCTGAAATGATGCGTTACTCGACCGTGGCCAGCCTGCAACGGCTTGAGGGATTGGAATATATAGATATGGAACTGAAAAAAGTGCGTAATCCCCAGGCACGCAGTATGAAAGATGAAGCGTATTTAAAAGATATGGACCGTTAGCCAAAGCGTACCGTTTTTCGTATGCAGGACACGATGGGGCGTTTTTGCAGGGATGAAGAGTGTATCACCTTTTGTGAGTGTCTGTTCTGCCTGATCCAGCAGCAGCGTCGCTTCACCTTCGAGCAGAACCAGCCATTCATCCTCTTCCTGGATATATTCTGTCCCGTCCAAATGATCTGAGCTGACGATACGGTTTATTTTGATATTTTTATGTGCAAGAAGCGGGGTGAAGGTTTCACCGCTTTTGGGTGTGACAGTGTCGTAAATATTCACTAGTATGTCATCTGCAAGCTGTCGATTTCTTCCCAGCTCATACCTTTTTTAGTATTTCGGTGTGCAAGTATATGGTCGATGTATCGGGCAAACATATCGGTCTCTATATTGAGTTTGGTTCCTACTTTGTAGTTTTTCATCAGTGTCACTTCAAGTGTATGCGGGATGATGGTGAGTCTGAAATGATCTGTGCCTACATCATTGACGGTCAAAGAGATACCGTCTATGGTGATAGAGCCTTTGGGTATGATATGGGCGATGTATTTGGGATCCACCGTGATGATGAAGTCTGTGGCATTCTCTCTGGGGGTAATCTGTGAGACCGTACCGACACAATCGATATGCCCCTGCACGATGTGCCCTTCAAAGCGGTCATGCATCATCATGGCAGGTTCCATATGCACAGCACCGGAGAGCTTGCTCTCATCGATGATGGAACGTGTTTCATCTGCCAGTTCAAGGTCAAAACCGTCACTGTGCAGCTTGATAACCGTTAAACAGACACCGTTGATCGCTATAGAGTCTCCCATTTTTGCTTTATGTTTAGACTTGATGGTCAAGATGTTATTTTGGTAGCTTTTAACAGTAGCAATTTCACGAATTAAACCTGTAAACATAGACTTCCTTGATTAGAACATATTTTGAACAAAGTCCAAAATTGTATATTTATGATTAACTTGCCATCTAGGCAAATTATCAAAAATATATTGCTGACGCTAAGTCAACTTCAGCAGTTGGCTCATACGACTAGCCGTATTTTAATAATATTTTTTTTGGATATAATTCGATTATTATAGCAAAATATATATTTTTTCTTGTTCCCGGCTTCGGCTTGTGAATAAGAGGTAAGGTTTTTTTATGAATTATGATGTCATAGTCATCGGTGGCGGACATTCGGGGATAGAGGCTTCTTTGGCTTCTGCACGTATGGGCAGTAAAACACTGATGATCACAATTTTAGCAGAACAGATAGGGGCTTCTTCCTGTAACCCGGCCATAGGCGGACTGGCCAAGGGCCACCTGGTACGTGAAGTCGATGCACTTGGCGGTGAGATGGGTCTGTGTACAGATAAAACGGGTATACAGTTCCGTACGCTCAATGCCTCCAAAGGTCCGGCAGTAAGAGGAAGCCGTGCACAGATAGATATGGATGAGTATCGTATCTATATGCGCAATGTGGTACTCAACACGGAAAATCTTGATGTCAAACAGGAGATAGCAGAAGGTTTAATCATAGAAGAGGGCGAGGTCAAAGGTGTCACGACACAGCTGGGCAATACCTATACCGCATCCAAGGTCATCATCACGGCAGGAACGTTCCTTAACGGCCTCATCCACATAGGTGAGAAAAAACAAACAGCAGGACGGCAGGGTGAATTTGCCTCTGTGGAGTTGGCAGAGTATCTGCGTGGGCTGGGATTGAATATCGGGCGTCTTAAAACAGGTACCTGTGCACGTATCGATGCGAAGAGTGTAGACACATCGGGTATGGAGATACAACCCGGAGACACACCGCCGCCGCCTTTTTCGTTCAGAACCGATAAAAAGACATTTAATCCTAAGCAACTGCCTTGTTATGTCACCTACACCAATGAAGACACCCATGAGATCATTGAGAGTAACTTCTACAGGGCACCGATGTTCTCAGGTCAGATCGAAGGGGTCGGACCGCGTTACTGTCCAAGCATCGAAGATAAGATCAACCGATTCAGGGACAGACCCAGACACCAGATATTCGTAGAGCCTCAGACGATCGATGAAACCGAGTATTATATCAACGGTATGAGTACCTCTTTACCCACAGATGTACAGCTTGAGATGGTACGCTCTGTGGCAGGGATGGAAAATGCAAAAATAGTCCGTTACGGGTATGCCATAGAGTATGACTACATCCAGCCGACAGAGTTGAAACATACGCTTGAAACGAAGAAGATCAAAGGGCTCTATACAGCGGGTCAGATAAATGGTACGACCGGATATGAAGAAGCAGCAGCACAAGGACTCATGGCAGGGATCAATGCTGCATTGAGCATACAAGGGAAAGAGCCTTTCATTCTCAGACGTGATGAAGCCTATATCGGAGTACTGATAGATGATCTGGTGACCAAAGGCACCAAAGAGCCATACCGTATGTTCACCAGCCGTGCAGAGTACAGACTGCTTCTGCGTGAAGACAATGCAGACATGAGACTTTCGCATTACGGAAAAGAGCTGGGACTTTTGGATGATGCGTATATTCAACGATTTGAAAAGAAAAAAGCCAATATTGAAGAGGCACTGGATTACTTGAGAGTCCATCATGCCACGCCTACCAAAGAGTTTTTGGCCAAACTTGAGTCTATAGGGGCAATGAAGATCAATGACAAAACCTATATGATGGATGTCATAGGTCGCGGTGAGTTCAACAGAGAAAAGTTGATTACGCTTCTGCCGGAGTTTGACAAGTATGATGATGAGGTTATAGAACAGATTCTGATCGAAGCAAAATACAGCCGTTATATAGAGAAACAGCAGCAGCAGATCCTGCAGATGGATGATATGCTGAAGATCAAAATACCGGAAGGTTTTGCCTATAGAAATATCGCAGGATTGAGCAATGAGATCGTGGAGAAACTCGAACTGGCTACGCCTCCTACGCTGTTTGCAGCGTCACAGATATCAGGTGTGACACCTGCGGCACTGGAGATCATTCACGTGCATATCAAAATGGCTCAAAAGAACAGACAAAAAGATAAGTGAGAGTAGAAGAGAGGCGATAAATCTTAAAGAAAAAAATTATTATCTAATAATATCTATCTTTAAGTTAGACTACCTTAGAATAAATAAATTATTTATAAAGGTTCAGTATGAAAACGTTTCTCTTCTCTCTTCTCCTTTCGGTTGCCGCATTTGCCATCGAACCATTGGTCGACACCACATGGCTTCAGCATCATATCGGTGACAAAAAACTCCGAATTGTAGAGGTTTCGACCCCGAAAAGTTATACATCAGGGCACATCAAAGATGCACTGCATACGACTATAGATAAATGGAGGGTCAATCATGGTACGTTTATCACTATCAGAAGCGCACAAGAGATCCAAAAAGAGATCCGAAGACTAGGCATTGATGCATCTACAGAGGTCGTACTCTATGCAGATATCCAAACGCCAAAAGATTTTCTCAAAGCAAGTTACATTTTCTGGGCTCTGAATTACCACGGGATCACAAATGTAGCGTTTTTAGATGGTGGCAAACAGGCATGGATAGAAGAAGGCGCAGCACTTGAGAGTACTATACCGGCAATAGCGGCGAGCAGTTATAAGGTAAAGATCCAACCGGCACTGATCGCAGACAGAACGTATGTAGAAGAGCATATAGGAAAACTTCCGATGCTTGATGCAAGGCCGAGTGATAAATATCTTGGTATCGCACCTACAGCGACGGTAGCAAGGGACGGACACATTAAGGGAGCGATGAGCTATTCCTGGAACTATTCGGTAGAGAGTGACTACACGCTAAAAGAGAGTAAAAAGCTGGAAACACTCTTTAAAGAGGGATACAAACTTGATAAAGAGAGTGAGGTCATTGTCTATTGTACAGGTGGTCTTGAAACTTCATTTAACTATTTTGTTTTAAGCGGTGTGCTTGGGTACAAACATGTAAGACTCTATGATGCTTCAATGAAGGAGTGGGGAAACCGTAGAGATACGCCAATGGTCCAATACACGTACGAGGTATTTAAAAAATAGGCTGCTTTTACGCACGCCTCCTCTTGTAACTGTAACCTATTTCAATACACCATAAAAATATCGTGATCTAACACGATAGAAATAGACTCTGATCCTATGGTAATTTTAGCTACGAATTCCACCTTGGGATATAGGATGTATGATGATAGATATAGAGAAAAAAGCCAGAATATGATACAAAAGTATTAAAATAATAAATTATTATAAATATAAATTAAATTGATAATATTTTTAATTTATGGTTCTTTTACACTTCTTCTTTAATCATAAGTACAATACAATATAAACATAGTTTTGATTTATGGAGGATTAAAGATGAAAGAAAATGAAAAAGATCGTCGGGACTTTATGGGCATGGCACTGGGTGCATGTGCTGCAGTAGGGGGTGTAGGTGCACTTTATGCTGCAAAACGTACTTGGGACCCATTGCCGAGTGTCAAGGCAGCCGGATTTACTACGATCGATCTCAGCGGTGCACAGGAAAATGTACTGAATATTGAAAAATGGAGAGGAAAACCGATCTTCGTTTTGAAAAAATCAGCAGATATGAAAGCAGATGAGAGAGATATCGTGATCGGGTCAGATAGATTTCACGTTTCTATAGGTCTTTGTACACACTTAGGATGTATCCCTGCCTATGAGAAAGACCAGCATAAGTTCAAATGTGCGTGTCATGGTGGTGAATTTGATGCAAGCGGACACCAAATTTTCGGTCCTCCCCCAAGTCCTCTTGTCATCCCTCCGTTTAAAATAGATGGAACAAAGCTTGTTCTTGGCGAGTCAGGTCCGGAATATCAAAAAATGTTAGATGCCGGTATAACGGCATAAGGAGGGGGGATTATGGCACATTTTGAAAAGGCAAAAAATCTTAATGAGTGGTTGGATCAGCGTTTAGCCATCAATACGCTCAAAAGAGTACTCAATACAGAATACTGGATCCCGAAAGATATTAACTTCCTCTGGGCAATGGGGATGGTCCTGGCGGCAACATTCGGGATGCTCGTACTCTCCGGTATCTTCTTACTTATGTATTATAAACCGGATACAAACCTTGCATTTGATTCAGTGAACTATACGATCATGAGCGAAGTAGGGTATGGCTGGTTCTGGAGACATATTCACGGTGTAGGTGCGTCCATCGTATTCCTTATCATCTATATTCATATGTTCACAGGTATCTATTATGGTTCCTATAAAAAAGGTAGAGAGCTTATCTGGCTATCTGGTATGGGACTGTTTGTTGCATTCTCGGCAGAGGCTTTCTCTGGATATATGCTGCCTTGGGGGCAGATGAGTTACTGGGCGGGTATGGTTATTACCAACCTGTTCTCTGGAGGTTCACTAGAGTTAAATGGCTTGGTTGAGTGGATACGTGGTGATTATGTCCCGGGCGATGCGTTCCTGACAAGATTCTTCATGTTACATGTATTGTTGCTCCCATTGGTGATCATCGGGCTTATCGTACTGCATTTTGGTACGCTGAGAATACCACATGTCAACAACCAGGAAGGTGCAGAGATCGACTTTAAAGAGGCAGCGGATCTTTGGAAAGCAGGTAAGAAAAAAGAGTCTAAAGTGATCCCTTTCTCTCCGGTATTCTTAAGTAAAGATATCTTTGTGATGGGTGTCTATTTTATACTCTTCTTTTACTTGGTATTCTATAACTTTAACTTTGCAATGGACCCGGTGAACTTTGACCCGGCAGACGGTCTTAAAACACCGGCACACATCTATCCTGAGTGGTACTTCCTGTGGTCTTACGAGATCTTGCGTCCGTTCGGCAAAGATGCCGGTCTGATCGCATTTGCTATTGCACAGTTAGCACTGTTCTTCCTACCGTTTATAGACAGAAGTCCGAATGTGGCTCCGGCACATAAAAGAGGGCTTTTCCAAGTGTGGTTCTGGGTATTGATTATCGATATGATCGCTCTGACTGCGATGGGTAAACTACCGCCGACAGACCCTACATTTGCATTCATAGGTTTGGTATCAGCATGGACATTCTTGGCACTGGGACCGATCTTGTTCATCATTACCATGTTTGAGAAAAAAATAGAGAAAGGAGCATAACATGAGAGAGTTGAAAATATTAGCAGTTGTTGTCTTCTTTTCGCTATTGACCTATTATCTGGTAGAGCCTTATGCACACCATGAAATGCATAAGAAAGTGGACGCTCAGGGGAATGAGATCAAGATAGAAAGCCATGATTTTTTCTATGATGGCAAAGATGATATTATTGAGGCAGAACGTGCGGGTGACGCTTCGAAACTGGTTGCAAAAGAAGCATTCTGGGCTGATGTCGCAGCTGTGGCCAAACTTGAAGGAAATGCTGCAGCAGGTGAAGCTGGCTTTGGCCTATGTATGGGGTGTCACAATGGAGCAAACATGAACATGGGTGGCGTGATACCGCCAAATCTTGATCATGCAGGTGCACTTTATGATAAAAATTATCTTATCGCACTGATCAAAGATCCTGCCATGGCATCCAACGTGGATCATAAGTATGCGGATACCATGATGCACCCGATGGGTTCGATCAAATCTATGATGACAGACAACCAGCAAATTGCCGATGTGGTAGCGTATATAATTGAGAATAAATCAGGTGAAGTAAGCCCTAAAGAAGCCTATATGGAAGCATGTATGAGATGTCATGCCCTTCGTTATGGAAAACTGACACAGTTGGGTGAAACACCGGCATTCAAACAGGAAAAAGAGGCACTTGCGTATAAGATAAAAGTGATCGATGAGCAGGATGCGGTAAAAGCCTATATGGGTAAACTGCCTCCTGATCTTTCTATGATCATTAGAGCAAGAAGTGAACATTTCATGGAGACATTTATCGAAAATCCGCAAAGTCAATTGGCTGGAACATCGATGCCTAGAGTCGGATTAAGCCATGAAGGATTTGAGAAGGTCAAAGCCTACCTTACTGAGGTGTGTGATCCAAGTAAAGCACAAAGAGAAGCGATCGGACCGATCGTGATCGGTTTCTTTATCCTCTTCTCACTTCTTGCACTGCTGTGGAAGAAGTCGCAATGGAGAGATCTACACTAATCTAGCGATTTAGGACAAGGGTCTCCTTGTCCTTACTTTCTTCATATCCATTATCCTTTTTTTATCTACATTTAGGTACCCTAAGAAAAAATTTTAAGAAATTTTAAAAAATTATACATTGGATTTTATATGCTTATAGATGGACATGGCCGTACAGTCAACTACTTACGTATCTCAGTGACAGAACGTTGTAACTTCAGATGTCAATACTGTATGCCGGAAAAACCTTTTTCATGGGTACCTAAAGAGAACCTGCTTACTTTTGAAGAACTTTTTTTATTTGTCAAAGTTGCCGTTGATGAAGGGGTAACGAAAATTCGTCTGACAGGCGGGGAACCGTTACTGAGAGAAGACCTGGATACATTTATCAAGATGATATCTGATTATAAGCCTGATATCGACCTCGCCTTGACCACCAATGCCTATCTCCTACCGGAAGCGGCACAACGACTTAAGGATGCAGGGCTTAAAAGGCTGAACATTTCACTCGATTCCCTGCGTGCAGATGTGGCAGCGAAGATCGCAGGGAAAGATGTACTTCCTCAAGTCCTGAAAGGTATCGATAAAGCTTTAGAAGTGGGACTTAAAGTGAAGATCAATATGGTACCTCTTAAAGGTATCAATGATGGTGAGATCCTTGATATCATGGAGTACTGTAAAGCACGTAACATCAAAGTGCGTTTCATAGAGTATATGGAAAACAGACATGCGGATCAGGCGCTCAAGGGTATGCACGGCAGAGAGATACTTGAGAGGGTCAAAGAGAAGTATACGATCCATGCCTTAGGAAGGGAAGGAGCCAGTCCCTCGTTTAACTATGCACTGGAAGATGGTACAGAGTTTGGGTTGATAGACCCTCATAAACATGATTTCTGTGAAAGCTGCAACCGTATACGTTTGACTGCCGAAGGGAATCTTATCCCCTGTCTCTATTTTGATGAAGCGATGAGCATTGCAGAATCAGTGAAAAAGGGTGATATCCAGGGTGCAGCAGATGTTTTGGCACAGGTACTCAAAGACAAACCCAAAGAGAACCGCTGGAGTGAAGAGAACCCTAATGAAGAAAAAGAGATCTCTTCACGTGCTTTTTATGAAACTGGTGGCTGATGTTTTACCTTACTGAACAGTTTTTCTCGATCCAGGGTGAAGGCAAATACGCCGGGGTACCTTCGTATTTTTTACGTACAGGCGGATGTAATTTGAGTTGTCCCGGTTTTGGTGCAAGTTATGAAGTCGACGGTGAAGTACGTTATGGCTGTGATACCTATTTTGCGGTAGACAGTGCGTATGCCAAATCCTGGATAAAAGTAGATGACAGCAGAACACTGATCGAGAGCCTTCAAAATGAATTCAGCCATATAGGCTATAAACCGCATATGGTCATTACAGGGGGTGAGCCCCTGATGTATCATAGTGATAAAGTATTTTATGCTGTCATTGAGTGGCTGGTTGCGGAGGGGATCGAGGTCACTTTTGAAACCAACGGTACGATCATGATCGATTTTGAAACGTATCCTGCCTACAGATCCTGCATCTTTGCACTCTCATTAAAATTGGCCAATTCAGGTGAACCGGAAGGGAAGCGTATCATCCCTGAAGCACTTCGGTCCATACGCGATCATGCCAAAGAGTCTTTTTTGAAATTTACCATTGATGCGGATCTGGTAAACACTTCTGCAGAGGATGAGATAGCGTCTATCCGGCAGATCCTGCCTGAGCTTCCGGTCTATTGTATGCCTGTGGGTGAAAGCAGGAATACGATTTGGAAAAATGACAAAGCAGTGTTTGAATTCTGTATGAAACATAATTTCAGGTACAGTGACAGACTGCATATACGCGTTTTTGATACTACACAGGGTGTATAACCTAAATTTTAGCTAGCTTGGTTAAAATCAGATTAATATACTCCTATTTGAGGAAGAAAGATGTTGATCAGAAAACTTTTTAAATTTGAAAATGCGCATATTGTACGAGATTGTACGACACAGCGCTGCAGCGAAAATATCCATGGACACTCTTATAAAATTGAAGTACTTTTAGAGTCAAACTATCTGGATGATGGACAAATGGTGTATGATTTTGGACTGACCAAACGGGTTATCAAAGAGCTGATAGACTCGTTTGATCATGCGATCACACTTTGGTCCAAAGATGATACAAAGTATGTAGAAGCGATGAAAACCTATAGCAACAGATGGGTGGAACTGCCTGTTTCTCCTTCGGCCGAACAGTTCTCCCGTGTGATCTACCTGATGGTGGAACGTGTTTTGGCATGTACAGATATGCAAAATGGGGAGAGAGAGGTCAAGCTTCACAGTATCATTGTACATGAGACCGAGACGGGATATGCACAAGGGTTCAAAGAAGATGCCCATAGTGAACTGATGGGAACGATCAAGCTTGAAGATATTGTATTCTCTCCTCAAGTACAAAGTGAATGGAGCGACAGTGCACTTTGGGAAAAACTGCTGAATCATATTCACATTAAAAACCCAAAAAAAGTATAGATCCCTTTTTTTGGATATAATAGTAGCATAAACGAAAGAAGGAAAGAAATATGAAAAACAGTACATTACTTTCTCTTGTAGCAGCAGCGGTGTTGTTTACAGCATGTGGAGAAGAGACACAAAAAGTCGCAGCCGAAGTGAATACGACCAAAGTAGCTGAAGCCGTTCAAAAAGATACTCTCAATGCTGCAGAGGCAGCGAAGAGCAAAATAACCGAGACGGCAGAAGCAGCAAAAGTCGAAGCCGAAGAGATGGCGGATGCAGCAGCGGAAAAAGCGGCAGCAGCAAAAGCAGCAGCGGCATCCAAAGCAGCTGAGGCAGTGGAAGCCGTGAAGGAAAAAACAGCAGAGTTGACGGAATCTGAAGCAACGGCCATGACATCGGAAACACCAGAAGCCCCGGCAGCCTATGCAAAATGTACAGGGTGTCATGGTGCGAACGGTAAGACCAAAGCACTGGGTAAATCAGCGATCATAGCCGGTCAAGACAAAGAAACACTGATCACTTCACTCAAAGAGTACAAAGCCGGTACAAAAAATGTAGCGGGTATGGGTTCACTGATGAAGGGGCAGGTAGCAACGATGTCTGATGAAGAGATCGAAGCAGTAGCGGAGTATCTTTCACAAATCAAATAGCTTATAGAGGGTAAGGCCCCTCTTTTGCTATTAACGCGTAAAGAGATCTTCCTTTTGCGAAGCGGTCAATTCCCAATTGATCGGTAGTATCTTCACTATTCTGCCTTTTTCAAGCAGCGAGATCTCCGGTGTGGTGATGAGCATGGCATTGGCCTGCTCCAAAGGTGAGATCATTCCGGGAAGCTGTTTTGAGAACGGCATAAATGTCTCTCCGTCAAAGATACCTAAACGTACGGTATGTTTCCCTGATCTTAGTGTGAAATCCTCTTTTATCTGTGTGGATATCGTATGGTGATAATGGGCCTTCATACCGGACATTTTACGTATGGCAGCACGTACAAACATCTCATAGTTCACCATCGATGCAAGCGGGTTCCCGGGCAGGTTGATCACAACGGTCTCTCCTATGGTCCCAAACGCAGTTGGTTTGCCCGGTTTGATATCTACTTTGTCAAAGTGCAGTGTCATACCCAGGTTTGTAAAAGCCTCTTTGGTGAAGTCTCTGTCTCCCATACTGATACCGCCGGATGTGATGATGATATCCGCGTTCAACGCAGATCTGATAGCAGCGGTCAAAGACTCCAAAGTATCACCGGAACTTCCTATGTATTGTACTTCACATCCCAGTTCTTCGGCGCGTGCCAGGAACATAGGGGTATTCGAGTTGTAGAGCTGGTGCGGGGCTATTTTTTCGTAGTGCGGACGCAGTTCATCCCCGGTACCGAACACAGCCACTTTGATCTTGCGTGTCACCCGCAGATGGGTCACTCCCTGGCTGGCAAGCAGTGCGATGCTGTATGCCGTGACCTTCTCTCCTTTGTGCAGGTAGACGGTTCCGCTCTTGATATCTTCACCCGCACGTCTGATATGCGCGTCTTTTTTGATCTCTTCGGGTAGGGTGACCTGTGTGCCGTTGACCGTGGTATGCTCAACGGGAATGATGGCTTCACACCCCTTTGGAATCGGTGCACCGGTCATGATCTTGATGGCCTTTGCAGCCTGAAGCGTCATTTGAGGATCATCTCCGGCATAGATCACATCTGTACACTCCACGGTACTGTTCGCATCGGCACATTTCACGGCATAGCCATCCATGGCAGAGTTGTCAAAACGCGGGAGATCGAATGCAGCGATGGAGTCTTCACTCATTACACGTCCCAATGCCATCTCTATAGGTATGACCTCAGAGTTTACCACAGGGGTATTTTTATCAATAATATCAAGTGCTTGGGTGATGGAAACCGGCATGCTGGACCTTTAAAATTAAGTTAGGTTGATTATAACTAAATAGGGTATAATCCACTTTTAAACAAATCAAAATTACAGGAAATTCGTATGGTAGAAGAGATGTTAGCCGCACACAGTATTTTAGTGAAAGTCTTTTTGGGCTTTTTGGTTGGAGGGTTATTGATCCCGATAGTGACAGCAAAAAACCCATTGGGATTTAAAAAAGCAAGTTTCATCTATACGATGATCTTTCAGGCACTGGCTACTATGATCGCATTTTCGGGTATCGTAGCTGTGTTTACAGGTGATCTGGGCTGGTCGGTAACGACGATCATCATGGTCGTGGTCTGGGCGGTATTGATGTATATCGAGATCAAGAAGTATAAGCTGATCAAAATAGCCAATCTAGACAATGTGGAGGCGCACAAGTTGCTCAAAGGTGCATTTTTGAAAATATCTTTCGTGCAGATCCTGCTGGTGGCTGTGATGATCGTACTGATGGTCCTTAAAGCCAAAGGTATCATAGCACTGTAAGCATGTTGTATCTTTATCAGAAAGAGGCAGGGCAGCCTCAGCTTACCCTGCTTGGAGACGAGCATCGTTACATTTTCAAAGTACGCAGACATAAGGTAGAGGATACTTTGTATCTTCGTAACCTTGAAGATGGACTCCTTCATCGCTATCTGATCACCTACATGGATAAACACTCCGTCAACCTTGAACTGCAAGAGAGTCAAACACTTGAGATCAAAGCACAAGTACCGTTGCATATTGGTTGGTGTGTGATCGACCCTAAAAATATAGAAAAGGTCCTTCCCTCTTTGAATGAAATGGGTGTAGAGAAGATCACGTTTATCTACTGTGCCCGTTCACAAAAAAGTTTCAAACCGGATTTCAAACGATGGGAAAAGATCCTTTTAAACTCTTCTCAGCAGTCCGGACGCAGTGTGATGATGCAGTTGCATGCAGCCGAAAGCCTTGAAGCGTTTATCGCTGAAAATCCCCAAAGTTATCTTCTGAACTTTTCAGAAAATACACTCTCATCAGAACTCAGTATCGATACGATCGTGGTCGGATGCGAAGGGGGAGTGACGGAGGATGAAGTAGCGCTTTTTGCACCGGAGAGAATGATCGGGTTTGATACGCCTTTGGTACTCAAAAGTGAGAGTGCTGTGTGTGCGGTCGCTGCAAAAATACTCCTCTAAATACAGCAGTGGTATGCTTCATTTTGTTGTGAGACTAAGGTAAACATAAACAATGCATAGTAAAATCCAGATAATATTTACAGTTTCAAGCGAAGTGCTTTACTGAACCTTAACAAGAGTTTCAAGGCATGCTTGAACATCTACAGAGACAAAAGGAAATTTATTGAACCTACAAAGTTTTTTATGGGAATATGGGGCAAAAGTCCCCGGATATGATGTTCGAGTCATCAATGAAAGAGAGGCAAGGGCTGCAGCAGGGATCCTTGGAACGCTGGGGATGATCGTTATATTTGTCGGTATAGGATTTAACCACACTATGGTAGCAAGGGTCTATCTGGCATTCTTATTTGTTGATTTCACGGCGAGGATCATAAGCCCCAACTACTCTCCCTCGTTACTTTTGGGAAAACTGGTGGTACAAAACCAAAAACCGGAGTATGTAGGCGGATTGCAAAAACGCTTTGCATGGACACTGGGCTGGCTGATATCCCTTCCTATGATGTGGTGGTTCGTGATACACTGGGATATCAATTTTTACAAAGTGTTGATCTGTGTGCTTTGCCTGCTGCTTACATTTCTGGAAAGTGCGTTTGGAATCTGTGTAGGGTGTAAGCTATACAAGATCATGACCAAAATAGATCCGGCACACTGTCCCGGAGGTGTCTGTGAAATACGTAAAAAAGAGCCTATACAAATGTTCAGTCCGATACAAAAAGTGATCACTGCTTTAACCGTGATCGGACTGGTTGTGGGAACCTATTTCTTTTTGGCGTATACAAAACCTACCACATTCTTCGGTGAATTTCTCCATGAAGCGGTTTTAACAGATTCGCAACTTCAAAAAGAGAAAGATGCTGAGTTTCAAAGAGAGATGGAAAAAGAGTTTGGGGATGATGAAGAGTGGTAGGGGGTTGGCTCACACCTATTACTATTTTATAATTTTTTAAAACTATTTGGATATAATCACGCCCTATATTGTCTCGCCTTAGAGCGTTGCAATGCCCCTTTTCATAAAAAAAGGAAGAGTCATTGGCTAGAGCAGGTTAGTTGCCTGACACACAAAAAAAACTAAAAGGTTAGAAAATGAGAAAAGAAATTCACCCAGATTACGTTGAGTGTAAAGTGACATGTGCGTGTGGTAACACGTTTCAGACTAAAACAAATAAAGAAGCGTTAAGTATTGATATTTGTAATGAATGTCACCCGTTCTTCACAGGTTCTGAAAAGATTCTTGATGCTGCAGGTAGAGTAGAGAAGTTCAAGAACAAATATAAATTAAGTTAATCTTGATGACATAGAGAGTCTTGCTCTCTATGCTTGCAGTCATGCTGCGTCCGCTTTCTCTTTAAGCAGGCACTTATTCTCTTCACACATTAAAGTATTTACTATGTTAACATTTATCCCCACACCCATTGGAAATCCACAAGATATTACGATAAGAGCGATGAAGCTTTTTGAAAAAGCAGAACTCTTTTTATGTGAAGATACACGTCAGACCAAACGGCTTTTGCGTTTACTCGAAGAGCGGTTTGATATGGTGTACCCTGATGCATCGTTCTATTCTTTTAATGAGCACAATGGCAAAGCGAGACTTGAGGAGTTTGGCAGCATATTAGGGGAAAAAGAAGTGGTGTATGTCAGTGATGCGGGCATGCCGATCATCTCTGATCCCGGACAGATCCTTGTCGCCTATGCACAGGAACACCACATACCCTACGATGTGCTTCCGGGGGCATCTGCAGTGACCACCGCCTATGCAGCAAGCGGTTTTGAAGAAGGGAAATTTCTATTTTATGCATTTTTGCCACACAAAGGCAAAGAGAGAAGTGCCGCTTTAAGCGAAGCCATGAGCAATGGCTACAACACCGTACTCTATGAAGCGCCTCATCGTCTGGAAAAGCTTTTAAATGAGATCGTGACACTGGATGAGGATAGAGAACTTTTTCTGGCAAAAGAGATCAGTAAAAAGTATCAAAGATACTATCGGGGTACCGCCCGATCGCTCAATGAAGAATTCAAAGAGCTGACCATACGCGGCGAATGGGTAGTGATCATCAAAGCCCAAAAAAGTACAGAAAAAAGCCTTAGCTTTACCGAGGTGCTGAGTTTGGACCTCCCGCCTAAACCTAAAGCGAAACTTTTGGCGCAGCTTAGTGATAAAAGTGTCAAAGAGTGGTATAGTGAACTCACACATGCTACTTAACACTGTAAAAGCAAAAAAAAGGTAAAATCACTCAATTAGTGACTATGACAAAAAGGTTATCATCTTTATGATTATATATGGAAAACAAGTCTGTATGCATGCCCTGGAGCAGCATTCAGAGAAAATAAAAACTGTCTATGTTGCTAAGAAAGGGATACTCCCCAAAGAGCTGTTCCATCAATACCATGATAAGATCAAGTTCTTAGAAGAGAAATGGGCCCAATCTATGAGCAAGGGCGGAAATCACCAGGGCATACTTGTGGAGATGGCCGAGTTTGAACAAAGTGCTCTGACCGAGATCAAAAAAAATGATTTCATTGTCGTACTGGACGGTTTAACCGATGTGGGGAACATAGGGGCCATCGTACGATCGGCCTATGCACTCGGTGCGGATGCTGTGATCGCGGCAGGGGTCAAGCAGCTTAATTTTGCTGCCATAGCACGTACAAGTTCCGGGGCCATGCTGGATATGCCTTTTATGATCGCAGCGAACATCTTGGATACATTTAATGAACTTCAGCAACTTGGCTTTACCTTCTATGGTGCCTCGATGGATGGAGAAAATGTGCAGGAGTCGACCTTTGATAC
Organism: Sulfurovum sp. TSL1; assembly: GCF_019972135.1. NCBI lineage: Bacteria > Pseudomonadati > Campylobacterota > Epsilonproteobacteria > Campylobacterales > Sulfurovaceae > Sulfurovum > Sulfurovum sp. TSL1. The sequence continues at coordinate 25,634 of NZ_BPFI01000002.1, forward strand.
CAAACGTGTGCTTGTGTTGGGAAGTGAAGGCAGGGGACTTTCCAAAAAGGTCATCGCCAAACTGGACCACAGGGTATCGATAGAGATGAAGCATGCATTTGACTCATTGAATGTGAGCGCAGCTGCAGCGATTTTAATACATAGGATGGGTTATGCAATTAAATGAGATACTTGAAGAAAACACGATAAAAGGTATCAGTCAAAAGACAAAGATATCTGAAGATAATCTTGAAAATCTTTTGGCCGCAAATTTTGATGCGATCAAAAAGATCAAAGCTTTGGGTTTTATCTCTATTCTGGAGCGAGAGTATGATGCAGACCTCAGTCAATTAAAAGAAGAGGCATTGGCGTATTATTCACAGGGGAAAGAGGACCATGGCTTTACGGTAGTTCAGCCTATGGAGGAAGAGAAAAGAGGAAAGTCAAAGTTGTTTTTATTGCTTGTTCTGGCTCTTTTGGCGTATGCTTCCTGGTATTTTTTTACTCAGTTCGATAAAAAACATTTGAGCGGACTGATCTCTTTTATCGATGAGCAAAAGATGGAAAATGCCGTCACAGAGAATGAAGGGCACAAACAAGAGATCAGCATAGAAGAGCTGAGTATTGCAAATGTAGTTGTCACCGATACAAATACAAATAGTGCAGTAGAGGAAAAAGTAGTAGTAGAAGAAGCTGTGCCTCAAGAGAGTATAGAGAGTAGTAAAGCAGTGGTGAAAGAGATAAATGTTTCTGCTGAACCTGTAAGCCAATTTTAGTCCTGTCTGGATGGGACCAATGATAAAAATGAAAAAAAATGTAAAGTGAGTAAAGCATGTTTGATGAAATTCAATTTGAGAAAATAAACCGGTTGCCAAAGTATCTTTTTGCAGAGATCAATGAGATTAAAATGGATTTGAGAAGAAAAGGGGTGGATATCATAGATTTTTCTATGGGGAATCCTGACGCTTCTACACCGCAACCTATCATCGATAAACTATGTGAAACTGCACAAAAACCCAAAACACACGGGTACAGTGCAAGTAAAGGGATCTATAAACTTCGTTTGGCAATGAGTAAGTGGTATAAGCGCAAGTATAATGCAGATCTCGATCCGGACACGGAGATCGTTGCGACCATGGGGAGTAAAGAGGGGTATGTGCACCTTGTTCAGGCGATTTCCAATCCCGGTGATGTTGCAATCGTTCCGGACCCTACCTATCCTATTCACTCTCAGGCATTTATTTTGGCTGGAGCCAATGTTGAGAAGATGCAGCTTATTTTTGATGAAGAGACATTTGAGGTTGATGAAGACAGATTTCTGGCTGATGTAGAAGAGTCGCTGGACAATTCTGTCCCTCAGGCAAAATTTTTAGTGGTAAACTTTCCACACAACCCGACCACAGCGACAGTGACACCACAGTTTTATGAGAGACTGGTAGCTCTGGCTAAAAGAAAACGTTTTTATATTATCTCTGATATCGCATATGCGGATATCACATTTGACGGATACACGACACCATCTATCATGAGCGTGGAAGGTGCAAAAGATGTGGCTGTTGAGTCGTATACCCTTTCAAAGTCTTATAACATGGCAGGCTGGAGAGTAGGTTTCATCGTAGGAAATAAAAAACTTATCGGTGCGCTACAGAGTATCAAGTCATGGTTGGATTATGGGATGTTCACCCCGATCCAGGTGGCTGCGACCGTAGCGCTCGATGAACATGGGTATATACCCGATGAGCAGATCATTCCTCGTTATGAAAAAAGACGTGACGTGATGATCGAAGCATTTACCAATGCAGGATGGCCATTGGCAACACCAAGTGCTTCTATGTTCATCTGGGGCAAAATACCTGAGATAGCAAGAGATATGGGTTCTTTGGAATTCTCAAAACAGCTTCTTCTTCATGCAGGGGTTGCTGTAAGTCCCGGTATAGGATTTGGTAAATACGGGGATGAGTATGTACGTATCGCACTGATAGAAAATGAGAACCGTATCCGTCAAGCTGCACGAAATATCAAGAAGTTCCTAAAAGAGCTGGAAGAGGCGAAAAAGAATGGTTAAAGTAGGGATTCTAGGTGTAGGTACAGTCGGTGCAAGTGTTGCAAAGATACTTGAAGAGAACGGTGACATTATCGAAGCGAGAGCCGGAGAAAAGATCGTTGTAAAATCTGGTGTGGTAAAAAATCTTTCCAAAGAGAGAGGGGTAAGCATTACGCTGAGCGATGATCCCTACGATGTGATCGATGATCCTGAGATCGACATCGTTATAGAATTGATGGGTGGTGTGGAAGAGCCTTATGCACTTGTCAAAAAAGCACTTGAAAACGGTAAAGCGGTGGTCACTGCGAACAAGGCACTGCTTGCATACCATCGTTATGAGCTTCAGGAGATAGCCGGTGACATCCCTTTGATGTATGAAGCAAGTACGGCTGGCGGTATACCTATCATCGGTGCATTGCGTAACGGGCTTTCTGCGAACCACATAGAGTCTATCCAGGGGATCATGAACGGTACATGTAACTATATGCTTACCAAGATGATCAATGAGGGTGCACAGTATGATGAGATCCTTAAAGAGTCTCAGGAGCTAGGGTATGCAGAGGCTGACCCTTCGTTTGATGTGGGTGGGTTTGATGCTTCGCACAAATTGCTTATTTTGGCAAGTATCGCCTATGGGTTGGATGCAAAACCTGAAGATATCCTCATTGAAGGTATAGAGAATATCACGCAAACGGATGTCTCTTTTGCAAAAGAGTTCGGTTATGAGATCAAATTGCTCGGTATAGCCAAAAAAGTGGGTCAGGGGGTAGAGCTCAGAGTCCATGCTACCATGATACCGCAAGAGTCCATGATCGCCAAAGTGGACGGTGTGATGAATGCCGTTACGGTGGTAGGTGACCGCGTAGGTGAAACGATGTACTACGGACCAGGTGCAGGCGGTGATGCGACTGCTTCAGCCGTGATAGCGGACATTGTGGACATTGTTCGTGGGAACCAGGGGCCTATGCTCGGGTATAAAAAAGGTTTAGAGAGCGGGTTGAAGCTTCTGCCTAAAGAGGATATCGTGACCCAGTACTACCTAAGACTGGAAGTGGATGATAAAAGCGGTGTACTGGCCGCGATCACTTCAACCCTTGGGAAATTTGATATCTCTATAGAAGCGATGCTGCAAAAACCTACGAAAAATGACGAGATAGCCAAACTGCTCTTTACGACACATACCTGTAAAGAGAGTAAAATGCAAGATGCCATCATCGCTTTAGAAAAACTGGATGTGGTACATGGTAAGATCGCTATGATAAGGATAGAGAAGTAAAGGAGCACGGATGGCAAAAGATCACTATTTCGACATATCAGCTAAACTGGATATGATGGAGCTTAAAAATGCGCTTGTGATGGCTGAGAAAGAGGTTGCTACGCGGTTTGATTTTAAGGGTTTGGTAGCTGAGTTCAAGCTCAATGAGGCTGCTAAGACTTTGAGCCTCAGTTCTTCTACGGATTCAAAGATTGATGCACTCAAAGATATACTTATCTCTAAACTGATCAAAAGAGGTATCGCAGGAAAGTCACTTGAAGAGGTGAAAACTGAGGGTATATCGGGAGGTAACGTAAAAGTGATCTACCGTATCGTTGACACGATCGATAAAGATGAAGCGAAAAAGATCGTTAAAGCGATCAAAGAGTTGAAGATAAAGGTCACACCATCTATACAGGGTGATGAAGTACGTGTATCGGGTAAAAAGATAGATGATCTCCAAGCGGTGATGGCTGAAGTGAAGAAGTTGGATCTGAAGGCACCGTTGGTGTTTGGGAATTTTAAATAATTATTGAATGAGTTTGATTTCTTTTGCATACTTACTTGTATGCTAGTTGAGACTTTGTTTCTCTCTTCATTTTTTTAGACAAAACGAAGCAAAAAATCGTCGTGGCTCTCGAATCGCTTCGCTTACGAGGGCGTTCGCCACGACAAGGCACGCTTTGCGTGATTTATGAAAGAATGTACAGTGTTCTTATGAACAGTGTCCGCCACCACAGCATCCGCCTGAAGCAGCTGCTTGAGGTGCTTTCATAGCGATGCTAAAGTTATCACCACTTTCACTAAGTTCAAATCCATGTTTACCACAGAATTTTTCATTCATATGGCTTACCATACCTTGTGCTTTCATCATCGCATCATCTTTGTTATCAAACGTAACATTGTTTTCTAGTTCACTTCTTTTGAAGCATCCGCATTCTTGAGCTATATTTATAGTTGACATTGTAAATCCTTAGTTTATAATTTTTCAGATAGTAACAGAGTTATATTAATAATAGCTTTATTATTGAATAAATAAGAGAATTTTACTCTTATTTATTCAAAGAGAGTCAGTAAAGAATACTAAAACTAAGCTATTGCTTGATTTTTTTTAATTTTTTTGATGTTTGCAAGCATGAGTAGAGAGGTCATAAGGGCAACAACGAAAAGACCGACAAAGACATAAAGCGTACCCGTATAACTCCCTGTTGTATCTTTGACATAAGCGATAATGATAGGCCCTACAAGACCTGCCAAAGCCCAGGCAGTGAGGATATACCCGTGAATAGCACCAAGTTCTTTGGTACCGAATATATCGCCGATGTATGCAGGAACGGAAGCGAATGCACCGCCGTAACATGTCATGATATAATAAAGGAGTACCTGGAAGAGCAGTATACTTGTCACGGTTGTCAGCATATAGAATGCAACGATCTGTGTGATAAAGAAAAGTACAAAGACGACAGGTCTTGTAAGGTAATCTGAGATACTTGCCCATGCAATTCTACCTGCACCGTTGAAGATACCCATAAGTCCTACGGCTGAGGCTGCAGCCAAAGCAGAGATACCGATCACTTCCTGCAGGAGCGGGGAAGCTACAGAGATAATGGCAATACCGCAGGTTACATTGATAAAAAGCATGATCCAAAGCCCATAAAATCTGGCAGTTTTGACGGCTTCATCACGTGTAATGTTTACCAGATCTTCTTTGAGCTTCTTTTTACCCGCATTGATGGCAGCAGTGAAATGTGCCGGCATATACCCTTCTGGAGGATTAGCGAGATATTGTGCTGCGGTAAACATCACAAGGAAGTAGATAGAACCCAGGATATAAAACGTTGAAGAGATACCTACGGCATCGATCAGTACCTTGATGGCAGGTCCTGAGATAGCAGAGGCAAAACCAAAGCCCATGATGGCAAGTCCTGTTGCCATACCCCGTCTGTCCGGGAACCATTTCACCAGCATGGAGACAGGAGAAATATATCCTATACCAAGACCGGCTCCTCCTAGAACACCGTAAGTGAAATAGAGAAGCAGTTTTGATCCCAGGTAGATAGCCAGACCCGAACCCACAGTCCCCAGCCCGAATAAAACAGCGGCAAGTGTCGCAGCCACTCTGGGTCCTTTACGCTCTACAAATTTACCCATCAGCGCGGCAGAGAGACCCAGAAAGAAGATCGCAATAGAAAAGGTGATCGTTACATCGGTAAGTGTCCAGTTCATGGTGGACTGTATAGGTTTGACGTAGACGCTCCATGCATACACAGAGCCTATAGAGATATGAATGGCCATCGCAGCCAGGGCCATGAACCAGCGGTTTTTAACTTTTTTCACCATTGAATATTCCTTAGATTTGAATTGTAGGGATTATATCCGGGCTGTCAATATAGGTACTCGACACTAATGGATACATTAGTGACCTTTTAGATATAATTCGACAGATAGTAACAACGCTTACTTAAAAAAACATGATTTTAATTATAAATAGGATAAAATTAGTCCTATTTAAGTACAAAAGGGTACATAATGACAAAAAAAGCTGATAATGACTATGAAATAATAGACAGTGTTTGTGCATATTGTGGTGTGGGTTGTGATATTGCCGCTGAGGTCGATACAAAAGAGAATAAAATCAAGAAGATCTTTGCACATCCGGATGGTGCGACATCTGAAGGAAAACTTTGTATCAAAGGAACACAAGGATACGATTTTGTGGATGCAAAAGAGAGACTAAGAACACCCCGTATCCGTAAAAGCTTTTTAGAGAAGAACCCTGAGATCAAAACAGCGATCGCAGGTTCGCTCACCGATCTGGATGACACGTGGTATGAGACTGATCTGGATGCTGCTACCACTGCAGGGGCCATGAAGCTCAAAGGGATCCAATCCCAATATGGTGAAAAATCTGTCTGTTCACTCGGAGGAGCCAGAACTTCATGTGAGTCAGCGTATTATTTTCAAAAGTTCACACGCTATACCTTGAACTCTCCACACGTAGACAATTGTGCCAGAGTCTGTCACTCTCCTTCACTCAAGGGGATGAGACTTACCATCGGTGAGGGGGCGGCAAGTAACCCGTTTGATGATATCTACAAAACAGAATTTATGATCGTGATGGGTTCGAACACGACCGAGGCACACCCGATCGTCGGTAACCGTATGATCAAAGCGGCACAAAAGGGTACACCTATCGCATGTTTTGATGTGCGCGAGATCAAACTGCATAAATTCTCAAAATATAAAGCAGTCACTCCGCATGAAGCGAATCTGCTTGTGCTCAATATGATGGCATACACGATCATTACCGAAGAGTTGTATCATAAAGATTTTATCAAAAACAGAACAAAGAACTTTGAACACTTTAAAGAGAGCATTTTAAATGATCCCTATGCGAATCCTGAATTTTTCAGAGAAGTGGAAGGGTATGAGTATTTGGCAGATATGCTCCCGGAGATCGCGCGTGAGTATGCCACAAAGAAATCTCTTATTTTATGGGGACTTGGGATCACTGAACATGTAGATGGCTCTTACGCTGTTATGGCCATCGTTCACTTGGCACTGATGACCGGGAATATCGGTAAAGATGGTGCGGGTGTGATGCCGCTGCGCGGTCAGACCAACGTGCAAGGTGCCTGTGATATGGGTATGCTCCCCTACTATGCACCCGATTATACGGCGCCAAAAGAGGTGGGACTTATGACACCTCAGTTGGTCGATGGCATGCTTGACGGAACGATCAAGGGTGTGTTGAATATCGGTGAAGATCTCACGCATATCCATCCAAATATCAATAAGATCACAAAAGCATTTGAAAACCTGGACCTTATCTTCGTACAAGAGTTGTTCATGACAGACATCGCTGAACGTGCAGACATTGTAGTGGGGGTAAAGTCAGCCTATGAAAAAACAGGTATCTACATCAATGCAATGAGAAAGGTCCACCTTTCAACGCCACTCGTCAAGTCTGATCTTCCGGATGATTGGGAAGTGATCAAACTTCTTGATGAGAAAATGGGAGGGGGATTTGATTTTGAAACCTCTGAAGATATCTGGAACGATGTAAGAAAAACGGCAACAAACAGATTTAGCGGTGCCTCTTATGAAATGCTTAGAGCCAATGAAAAGCAGGGTATTTCGTGGCCGATCACCGAAGAGGGTGGTACACCGGTACTGCACAGAGAAGACTTTAGAACAAAAGATGGTATCGGGGCATTCAGATACCATGGGTACAAACTCTCAGGGATGATCGAAGAGATACTAAATAAAGCACTGAAGGGCTACCATTTAACGACAGGAAGAATCATGGCCCATTACAATAACTCTGCGCAAACAAAATATACAGAGAACCTCATGAAAAAACATAAAGAGGATGTTCTTTTAGTACATGAAAGCGACAGCGAAGATTTTCCAACAGAAAGGGTGATCCTCAAAACCGAGTATGGTCAGACCAATCCATTAAAGGTAAAATTCACAGATAAAGTGCGTCCGAAAACGCTCTATACCACGTTTCACCATGTGGATTCAAAACTCAATAACATTTTTGGTGACAAAAGTGATGAACTGATCATGACAGCGGCATTCAAATCGATTCAGGTCGATATTATTCCTGTAAGTGCGTAGATCACATTAGGTTAATTTTGAGGTCGCGATTTGCGACCTTAGAGACTCTCCTGTTCTTCTTTGACTCTATTACATTTTTTAGAAAAAATTGTTGCTTTATAACTAATAGCCACAAAGCAACATGTAAACTTACTGAGAGTAGGAAATAGTCACTTTTTATAACTTTTCTCTTACAATCTTTACAGCCTTCACCATATTTTCCAAACTAGGTTTTACCTCTTCCCATTTACGTGTCTTAAGTCCACAATCAGGATTAATCCATAGTTGTTCTTTTGGTAAGACTTCTAGTAGAAGTTTGATTTGTTCTACGATTTCTTCTACTGATGGAATTCGTGGCGAGTGAATATCATATACACCTGGTCCTACCTCTTGTTTGTATCCTACCTCTTTAAAAATCTTGAGTAGTTCATTCCCAGAACGTGCAGTCTCTATAGATATTACATCTGCATCCATTGCTTCTATCGTACGTATGATGTCATTAAACTCTGAGTAACACATATGCGTGTGTATTTGTGTCTCTTTATTTGCTGTGCTGACAGAGATTTTAAAGTCTCTCACTGCCCACTCTTCATAGGCTTGAATATTTTCTAATCGTAGGGGGTAACCTTCTTTAAATGCCGCTTCATCTACTTGAATCATCTTTATACCTGCTTTTTGTAAATCATCTACTTCATCACTTAATACGATGGCTATCTGTTTAGATACTTCACCTCTTGGCATGTCATCTCTGACAAATGACCAGTTGAGTATCGTGACAGGGCCAGTGAGCATTCCCTTCATGATATGATCTGTTTTGCTTTGTGCGTAGGTCATCCACTCAATTGTCATAGGTTTTGGACGGCTGATGTCACCATAAATAAATGGAGGCTTTACACAACGGCTTCCGTAGCTTTGTACCCATCCATTCTGACTAAAGCCATACCCGTCTAACTGCTCTCCAAAGTACTCGACCATATCGTTTCGTTCTGGCTCACCATGCACTAACACTTCTAATCCACACTCCTCTTGAAAGCTGATACACGTATCAATATAATCTTTCATCTTTGCTTCATATGTTTCTTTTGAAATAGCAGATTTTTTAAAGTCTGCTCTTGCTTTTCTTATCTCAGATGTTTGAGGAAATGAACCTATGGTAGTGGTAGCTAAATCTTTGTATCCTAAAATCTCTTTTTGGATTCTAATACGCTCTTCATATGTGCCTTCACGTTCGAGTTTTGTAAAGTTAGCAACTTTTCTTTGTATCGCTTTATTGTGAATACGGGCAGAGTTTTTTCTTGTTTTGTTCGCTTCTATGTTCGCCTTATATGCTACTGTTTCTTCTGTATTTAATAGCGCTATACTTTTAAAAAAGACTTTTGAGACGAGTGAGATTTCCTCCAGTTTTTCAACTGCGTAAGAGAGCCAGCTTTTTATTTCAGTATCCATTTTCTCTTCATATTTGAGCGTAAATGGTGTATGTAACAGTGAACATGAGGTTGAAACAATTATGTTATCTTTAGCCACATATTTTGAAATAGTTTCCAAAAGTTCAGTTGTCTGTGTAATATTGTTTTTCCAAATGTTTCTTCCGTCAACAACACCTGCTATAAGTTTTTTACCGCTGTTTGCTACAAGGTCTAAACTTTCAGTATTTTTTTCACCATGGTTAAAGTCAAGGCCAAGTCCCCAAACAGGTGTATGTACCAGTACTCTTGTTGCTTCATTTGAGTGTTCAAAGTAGGTTGTTACAATGATGTTAATGTTATTTGCGACTGAACAAAGAGCATCATAACATGGCTTAATAAGACTAAGTACTTTTGGCTCTACACCTTTTACAAAGATAGGTTCGTCAATCTGTACGGTTACAGTATCATCTAGCTTTGCAATTTCAGCCAATAGTGCTTCGTAAATTGGAAGGATTTTCCCAAAAAGTTCATATGTATCACCTCTGTCAACTCTTTTTGAGAGTCCTAAAAAAGTGATGGGTCCTATGAGGTTGATCTTGGTTTTGATGCCAAGTGCCTTGGCTTCTTTATATTCATTTAACACTTTTGTAGCATTGAGTACATAGTTATCTGTGGGAGAAAGCTCTGGTACGATATAGTGATAGTTGGTATTAAACCACTTTGTCATCTCCATAGCGACAGCATCTTTATTTCCACGAGCCATAGAAAAGTAGAGTTCTTCATTTTCTAAATCTTTAAACCTTTGTGGTATCGCTCCTAGCATGATAGCAGTGTCCAGTACATTGTCATAAAGAGAAAAGTCATTTGATGAAATGAAATCAATACCCGAATTCTTTTGATAGTTCCAGTGTCTTATTTTTAACTCTAGTGCGACTTTTTCTACTTCGTTAAAGTCTGTTTTACCAGCCCAAAAAAGTTCTAATACTTTTTTTAATTCTCTTTCTTCCCCAATACGTGGGAATCCTACTACATAATTTTTTGACATAATTGTTCCTTTGAATATAACAATCCAAATGTTGCACTAAAAAATAGAAAGAATTCTAGTGTAGCATTTAAATTAAATGTGTTTATAGAGTGTGTTATTGGTTAGTTATTTTGAAAGGATTGTAAATGGAGGATGTACGCCCGTACGTCTAAAGGCAAAGTATGTACAGTAAAAAGGACATCTAGGGATGTAATGGTTTAAAAGCAATGTCATTCTTGTTTTGAGTTTAAAAAAACAGTTGCAATGGCATGCTTTAATGGGAGCTAAAGGAGAATAAACCCCAGCAACGAATAATGAAGAAAAAATAGCTGGCATGGATCCTCCTTTATAAATATTTGATGAGATTATATCAGACACAATATTTATTAAATCTGAAGTTGTTTATTAATTTAGAAAGCTTGAGTTGATGTAAATTTATAAGGTTTCCTATTTTAAAAATTTGTGGAAGGTTTTGATGAGAAATATGTCAATATGACATGCTTTTGTACCCCCTCCTATTTTTTATTCTATACTCCTAATCATTAGGAGTAACTATGTATTAAATGATAACAGCCATCCATCATAAAATATATACTTTACGTGGTAAGCAGATTATGCCGGACTTTGATCTAGCAGAGCTTTATCAGATTGAAACAAGAGTATTAAACCAAGCAGTTAAACGAAATATTGAAAGGTTTCCACAAGACTTTATGTTTCAATTGAAGGTAGAGGAGTTTGAAAACTTGAAATCACAATTTGTGACATCAAGTTTTGAAGCAAGACAGATGAGAAAGTGATAAGGTTGATAAAATGACAAGAGAAGATCCTAAAAAATTCGGTAATGAGAGCGAGACCTTGGCCACACGTTTTTTAGAACAGGAAGGTTTCGTGATCTTGGAGCGTAATTACTTTGCACGTAAACTTGGCGAGATAGATATTATCGCTAAAAGAGATGATGTCCTGCATTTTATCGAAGTGAAAAGCGGGAAAACAGACTTTGATCCAGTCTATAATGTGACACCTTCCAAACTGCGAAAAGTGATCAACTCTGCACACTATTACCTGAAAACAAAAAAATTAGATATGCCATTTTCGATCGATGCACTGATCATTCGCTATAGAGAAGTAGAATTTATAGAGAATGTTACGCTATAATCTGCTTAATGATACTTTAAAGGCACCTATATGAGACTCTCCGATGAGCAGCTGCAACAATTTCATCAAAATGGTTTTATCGTCTTAAGAAATTTTTTACCCCAGGAAAAATGTGACGCGATATTGGATGTCGCCAAAGCACATTTAGAACATAAAATTGAACCGATTGAAACAGAGATAGGGTATGATGAGAGATCCAAAGAGTATCGTACCAATGTCGTGGATTATAGCAGTGGATCCAATGAAGCGCATATGATCGTCCGCAGGTTACGGCAGGTGTATGAGAGAGATGTCCTTTTCAAAGAGTGGATGGAAAATGCCGATATCCGTCCTGTTCTGCAGCAGATACTGGATGACAAAGTGGTGATAACAACCGCCCATCATAACTCTATTATGACAAAAATGCCTCATTACAGCAGGGCAACGGCCTGGCATCAGGACAGAAGATATTGGCGCTATTCAGACAATAATCTGGTGAGTGTATGGTTGGCTTTGGATGATGAGTACAGTGAGAACGGTGTGCTTGAATTCATACCTGGAAGCCATGTGATGCAATTCAAGCCTGAGCAGTTTGATGCAAAAGAGTATTTTAGAGAAGACACGAAAGAGAATGTCGCGCTGATAGCACAAAAGGTCTCCACGCCACTTAAAAAAGGCGATGTGATCATCTTCCACTCTTTACTGCTGCATAGGGCAAACAAGAACAGTACCGATAAAGCCAAAATATCCTTTGTCTATACGGTAAAGGGAGAAAGGACGATGGCTATAGAAGGGACACGCTCTTCTCAATATCCAGAGATCCGACTGGAAGAAATAGAATAAGAGGATTTTTATCCTCTTTGTATATAATTAGGACAAAAGATAGATAATTTTAAAAAATATAAGCTATAACAATAGTTTTTATAAGAAATTAGGTTATACTATTTATATAAAATTTAAAGGAAATAAATATGGCAAAATATGTAGATTTAACAGCTGAAAATTTTGATGCGACTATCGCTGAAGGTGTAACAATGGTAGACTTTTGGGCTCCATGGTGTGGACCTTGTAGAATGATCGCACCAGTGATCGAAGAGCTTGCAGAAGATTTTGATGGGAAAGCGACTATCTGTAAAGTCAATACTGATGAGCAGCAAGATATCGCAGTAAAATATGGCATCAGATCTATTCCAGCGATCCTTTTCTTTAAAGACGGTGAGTTGGTAGACCAAATGGTAGGTGCAGCTTCGAAAGATGCATTTGCTGAAAAGATCAACGCACAACTGTAAGTGATACATTTAAGAGAGGGTTTCCCTCTTTTAAAACTTCTTTCATATCTATATTTAGATAAAATCTCCTAAAATTTTTAACCAAGTATTTTCATTGTATAATAGATAGTATTTGCTTAAGTATTTTACTTAGTTCAAGGATTCAGAATGTTAGACTGTGCAATCATCGGTGGAGGACCGGCCGGACTTACAGCCGGACTCTACACCACAAGAGGCGGGCTTAAAAATGTTACACTGTTTGAGACGGGTATGCCTGGCGGGCAGATCACACAGAGTTCTGAGATAGAGAACTACCCCGGATTCTTTGAACATGATAAAACAGGTATGGATTTTATGGACACGTGGCAAAAGCAGTGTTTTCACTTCGGTCTTAAACATGAGATGAAAAAAGTAGAACGTGTGGCAAAAACAGGTGAGTACTTTACCGTTACACTGGAAGGCGATGAAAAGGTTGAAGCGATGACCGTCATCGTTTGTACAGGTTCCACACCTAAAAAGGCCGGTGTCAAAGGCGAAGATAAATACTTTGGAAAAGGTGTGAGCACCTGTGCCACCTGTGACGGCTTTTTTTACAAAGACAAGCCTGTGACCGTACTTGGCGGAGGTGATACCGCACTTGAAGAGGCATTTTATCTCTCCAATATCTGCTCAGATGTCTACGTGGTACACCGGAGAGATGAATTTAGAACAGCACCTTCGACTTTAGACAGAGTGAAAAGAAAAGAGAATATACATCTGATCACCAATGCTGTCATCGACGAAGTGCTTGGAGATGCTACGGGTGTCACAGGGGTCAACATCAAGCATAATGACGGGACCATGACACATATGGACAATACAGGATTGTTCGTTTTTGTGGGACATAATGTCAACAACGCGGTACTGAAAGATGAGAACGGTGATTTCATCTGTGAGATGAATGACTGTGGACAGGTGATCGTGGATCTAAGGATGAGAACATCACTGGAAGGTCTTTTTGCGGCAGGAGATATACGCATAGAAGCACCCAAACAAGTGGTTTCAGCGGCAGGTGACGGTTCAGTAGCCGCACTTCAGGTAATTTCATATATACAGGAGCAACAGTAGATGGCAAAAGTCGGTATAGTAGGTAGTACAGGTAGAATGGGTGCACACCTGATCAAGAATGTTCTGGAGCATGAGGTATTGGAACTGAGTGTTTTACATGTATTTGGTGAATTAAAAACGGATGTGCCTTCTGATGTATTGGTGACCAACAGTATGAAAACAGTGCTTGAAAACTGTGATGTCGTGATAGATTTTTCAGCACCTGCAGCCACACAGGAACTTTGCGAAGAAGCATTAAAGAACCCTACACCACTGGTGATCGCAACCACAGGATTTACGCAACATCAGCAAAATCTTCTTACAGAAGCTTCAAAAGAAATGCCGGTACTTTATGCATCAAATATGTCAGCAGGTATCGCACTTTTAAAACAGTTGGTAGAGCAGGTGGCAGCTACACTGGTAGATTTTGATATCGAGATCGTGGAACAGCACCATAGACATAAAGTGGATGCGCCAAGCGGTACGGCCTTAACGTTGGGTGAATTCGCAGCAAAAGGCAGAGGTCTGGATCTTGATGATGTACGTATTTCCGGAAGAGATGGCCAGATCGGAGCAAGATCCAAAGACGAGATCGCCGTGATGGCGCTTCGTGGCGGTGATATTGTAGGTCGACATACGGTTGGTTTTTATAATGATGGGGAGTTCCTGGAACTCAACCATACAGCTACCAGTAGAGAGACTTTTTCAAAAGGTGCGATCCGTGCGGCAGCATGGCTTGTAGATCAAAAGAGTGGTCTTTACTCAATAAATGATTGTTTAGGAATTTAATATGTGTGCAATAGTCGGTGTATTCGGTGCAAAAAAAGCTTCTACAGTAGCGTATTATTCGCTCTTCTCAATGCAACATCGTGGACAGGAAGCTACAGGTATTTCTGCAGCCAACGGTCAACGTATCATGTTGTATAAAAAACGCGGTATGGTATCAGATGTTTTTTCACAAGCAACACTTGATAAGTTAGATGGTGGATGTGCTGTAGGGCACAATCGTTACTCTACAGCAGGAAGTGAATCTGCCGGAGACGCACAGCCTGTATTTGCCAAGTACAAACTTGGAGAGATATCGGTCGTACACAATGGCAATCTTATCAATAAACATGAAGTAAGAAATGAACTGATAGACAGAGGTGCCATTTTTCAGACAGATATGGATACGGAAAACATTATTCACCTCATAGCAAAATCTCAAAAAGATTCTTTGGTGGATCGTATCAAGGACATGCTGACAAAGATAGAAGGGGCATACTGTTTGGCGATCCAAAGCCGCTCTAAAATGTTTGTGATCCGTGATCGTTTTGGTATTCGCCCTCTCAGTCTGGGTAAACTAAGCGACGGTGGATATATTGTCGCTTCTGAAACCTGTGCATTTGATCTGGTAGGTGCGGAGTTCATACGTGATGTAGAACCTGGAGAGATGCTTATCTTTGAAGAGGGGAAAGAACCTGTTTCGGAACAAGTCTTCGAAGCGGATTTCCACCCTTGTGCTTTTGAATATATCTACTTTGCCAGACCGGATTCTATTATCGACGGAAAAAATGTCTATGAAATGCGTTTAGAGATGGGGAAAAGACTTGCCAGAGAGGTACCTGCGGATGTGGATCTTGTACTTCCTGTACCAGATTCCGGTGTGGCTGCTGCCAAAGGTTACGCGGATGGTCTGGGTATCCCATTTGAGATGGGTATTGTACGTAATCACTATGTGGGACGTACATTTATCGAGCCGACGCAGGAGATACGTGACCTTAAGGTCAAACTGAAACTCTCTCCTGTCAAACACTTGATAGAAGGAAAAAGAGTAGCTATCATTGATGACTCATTGGTACGCGGTACGACCTCTAAACAGATCGTACGTATGCTTAAAGAAGCAGGTGCCAAAGAGGTACATATGCGTATTGCTGCGCCTGAGATCAAATATCCATGCCGTTATGGTATTGATACACCAACCAAAATGGAGTTGATCTCTACAAAGTTCACACCGGAAGAGATCGCAGAAAAAATTGACGCGGATTCACTAGGTTTCCTTTCTATTGAAGGGCTGAAAGAGTCACTTGGAACGGAAAGAAACTACTCTTTGGTGAGCTTTGACGGAAACTATTTTGCCGGCGGTAATGCAGATAGTCCAGGGTGTGCCGGAGGCTGCTAGATCTATTTTAGAAAGAGTGTAAATGAATGATTTGCACTCTACTTTTTTCGTCCCTCTTTCTCTTCTATGCCACTTAATCCAAATCGTCTTGCAAGTTCCTGTTTGACCCTGTCCGGAGAGATATCTCTATATCCCAGCCCTACGAGTGTATGATAGAGAAGGTCGGCAGATTCGTAGATGACCTGTTCATCACTCTCTTCATTGATCGCAACACATACTTCATCTGCCTCTTCACGGATCTTGGAGAGCATGAGTGCTTTATCATCTAAAAGTTTTTTCGTCCATGACTTTGCTTCCGCAGGGGCATGTTTACGTTCTAATATGGTGTGGTAGAGTGTATCGACCACACCATAGATAGCGTCCGTATCTACCTCTTGCTCCAAGACCACTTTGTCTTGCATCACAGAAGTGAAGAAACAGCTTTTACGTCCCGTATGACAGGCGACGCCGTTTTGTTTTATCTTGAGTATCACAGTATCTGCATCGCAGTCAAGAAGCACATCTTTGACCTCTTGGGTATGGTTGGAACTTTCACCTTTTTTCCATATACGTTGTTTGCTTCGGCTGAAGTAGTGGGCATATCCTGTAGAGAGTGTAAGGTTGTACGCTTCTTCATTCATGTATGCGAGCATGAGCACTTCATTGTTCTCATGATCTTGAGCGATCGCAGGGATGAGGGGGTTTTTATTCCAATCTATTTGCATAAGAGAATCTCCATCAGGAAAATATTTGTTCGTATTATAACTATAGTATACATTGGGAGAGCTTTTTTATCTGTTGGGCCAACAGACAGAGACCATCAAATTAAGAAATCTTTTAGGATAAATGTCTGATTTTTGAATTATAATGTCACGCTAGATTTGAAGGGCCAAGGAGCTTTTTATGTACCATTGTTTTAACCCATTTCACCTTACTGTGTACACACGATGATACAGATCAGTACCCATATCTATTGTGATCCTTTATTCGAGAATATAGAAATAGAAAATAGACTTTTACCCAGTCAATATAAAGCGTATCCCTATCTCATCATTAAAAACTTTTTTTCACAAGAGGCTTGTGAGGAACTGGCTTCTTTGGTACAGGAGGATGAGGAGACCAAGAGAAAAGCAAAAGTAAAAAAAGAGGTGATCACCGGTATTGTCCAAGCGGATATTGTAGAAGCGTACAGAAAGACCAATATTTATAAATTGGATCCTTTTTACCAGAAGTACTATGATGCGCAATTCAGTAAATATAAACCCATGATAGAAGCGTATTTTACTATTGCCTTGACGCTCTCAACCGATGTACAGGTACTCGAATACAAAAAAGGATTTTTCTATGTGAAGCATGCGGATGATTCCAGTGAGATCATTGATAAAGATGAACAGACCGTAGGATTTAAAGTGGTAGCACCGCAGCGAAAACTCTCAACCGTACTGTTCGCCACAAGCCACGCAAGTAAGGCGGATGAAAAGGGTCTAAGTTTTTCTGGCGGGGAATTGATGTTCAATTATCTCTATGATAAAGGCGGAGAACCTGTCAAGATCCAACCAGAGGCGGGAGACATGATCATTTTTCCAAGCAATCCCTATTTTTCGCATGAAGTATTGCCTGTTGAAGAGGGGTATAGACTGACTTTAGTGCAGTGGCATGATGCGATGTAGGATGATCGCTGTGATCTAAAATGAAGAGGGAATGAAGTAAGGGGATGTATGGCGGAAAGCTCCACCATACGTTAGAGATTATTGCTGTTGTCCCATCAGGCGTTGCTGGTCTTTACCTTTTGCATCTACCCAGATATTCGGTACAGCACCGCCAGGTGTCAGGAAGATCTGTGCATCTCTATTGACCTTCAGCGCTTCATTGAATTTACTTTGCGTTTTGATCTGCTCTAGTTGCAGAAGCTCAGCTGTCAATGAGTTGGAGATCAATTTATTGGCTTTGGCCTGCTCCTCTGCTTCAATACGTATCTTATCCGCCTCACCTTGCGCTTCGATACGGTTTCTTTCTGCTTCACCTCGCGCTACTTCTGCAGCTCTTTGTGCTTGTTGTTTTGCTTTTTCTTTCTCTTGTTCTGCAATGGTCACATCTTGTTTCGCGATCTGTACTCTTTCTATTTGATCTTTGATCTTTGGAGGAAGGTTGATCGTTCTAAGTTCAACAGAAGAGAGTATAACCGGTTTGTTTTCAAGCGAATCCACACTCTCTTTGACTTTTGTTTCAATAGCTTTTGCTATTTCATTACGCATTTCAGGAAGTTGTTCAGCAGTATAGCGTCCGACTACGTCACGTACCACTTCACGCACTTTAGAGTTGATGATCTTCTCTTCCCAGCTCGTACCCCATTTTTCAATCGTTGCCGGTGCACTTTCTGCTTTAAGTCTGTACTGTACCGCAATATCTATATTGACCGTCAGTCCCCTTTTGTCAAGTACGGTGATCGCCGGGTTTCTTTTGAGCCCTCCTTCAAGGTTTCTGTAGGCATCACCCAGCTCACCTGTTCTTACATCAGAGTATGTGATCATTCGGATACGTGTGTTGACCGGAATGATCTTTTGAAGCACAGGGATAAAAAAGTGCAGTCCTGCCTCAAGAGGTTTTTCTTCAAATTTACCCGTATTGATCTTAATACCCACTTCACCGGAGTTGATGATCGTAAATGGTTTAAGTACAAAAAGTGCAAATCCGATAGCAATGATAATGAACATCCAAGGTGCACCTTTCCCGATATTGTTGAACGGGTTATTGAAATTGCTTCCCCCGCCACGGTTATTGTCATCGTTCGTTGAGCTGTTACTCGGTCTTTTCTTTTTAAAATAGTCGTTCATATCTGCTGGCATGTTTATCCTTATTTAGTTGATATAGGTCAAATATTTAATATAGTCAGGGTTCTTACCTGCCACTACATCAAAGTAGGCTGTTTGTAATTTTTCAGTGATAGGCCCTCTTGAACCTATACCGATGATACGGGCATCTACTTCACGGATCGGTGTGACCTCTGCAGCCGTTCCTGTTAAAAATGCTTCATCCGCGATGTAGACCTCTTCACGCGTAATGCGGCGTCTTTCCACTCTGATACCCATGTCATGTGCCAAGTCTATGATCGTTTGCTGCGTAATGGACTCCAGTGAGTTGTCACTAGGAGGAGAGATAAGTACACCATCTCTTACCATGAAGAAAGCTGCACCCGATGCTTCAGCGATATACCCATGGTCATCTCTCAGCAATGCTTCATCGTATCCTGCTTCAACCGCTTCAAATTTCGCCATTTGGGAGTTAAGGTAGTTTGCTACTGCTTTGGCTTTACCCATTCCCGAGGTATTCGGTGTTCTTGTAACAGAAGTGATCTTGATACGCACACCTTTTTTGAGCCCCTCTTCTCCAAGATAGGCACCCCATTCCCATGCAGAGATAGATACATTGACAGGACAGTCCTTATGGTAAAGCCCCATGACACCATATCCAAGATAAACCAGTGGTCTGATATAGGCACCGTTAAAGAGTTCATTTTTCTGTAAAAGTTCTACTTGTGCAGCGTTGAGTTCCTCTGCTGTATATGGTACATTCATCAGTGTCATTTTTGATGAGTTAAGAAGTCTTTTGGTGTGTTCTTTGAGTTTAAAGATTGCACATCTTCCATCGACTGTTTTGTAGGCTTTAGTTCCCTCTATAGCACCATTTCCGTAATGCAGTGTATGTGTAAGTACGTGAACCTTGGCATCATCCCAAGGTACGAATTTGCCATCCATCCAGATGTATTTTGATTTGTTCATTGTTATTTGCTCCAAGAACTACTTTAGGGTAGTCAAAATTAATGAATTATTTTAACCAAATTGTTGTTAATAGTGGGTTATCTGTTCCTTAGGTATTTGCGATGGTTGTGCATCATGCATATTTAGTCTATAGAGAGGTATGATTTTTTTCTGAAGTCACAAGTCGTTATAGATAAGATTGAGCAAAAACTATACAGAAGCTCTATCTCATATGATGACTTGCATGCTATACTTGTAGCATGAATGTACACTAAACATAAAGGTAAGGATGAATGAAAGAATTTATTGAAGTATATCAAGAAAATAAGGAAGATATTGAAAAGTTTATCATGACAACGTTAAAAAACAACGGATCGATCCTAGCAGAGAAATCAAAGAATTATAAAAAGACGTTTCAAACATTTCCATCAATGGAACTACTCTATATCACGGATAAGGACTTCAATCAAACTTCTCCAAATATTTCCAGATATAAAACAGATGTATCGGAAGCGGGCAAGAACAGAGCCTATATGAGTACAAAAGTGATGCAAAGAGATGAAGAGTTTTCCATCAGTACTCCCTACATCAGTTCTGCAACGGGGCATACGTGTATTACTGTGATGAAAAAAGAAGAGGATCAGTATATTTTTATTGATTTTACACTCTCAGGACTACTTGGACGACTCGGTCTGGTAGAACTCAATCCGGCGTTCAACAGTTTTACACAGTTCTTTTATAAAGCCGTGGGTTTTTCACTCATGGCCTTTGCTTTTTTTGCCATTATGTATGCATTGATAGGCTATGCCTCAAGTATCTTTCTGGAAGGAAACTTCTCGCTTGATTCACTCTTTAAACCTATCGTTGCACTCACTTTGGGGCTTGCCATCTTTGACCTGGCCAAGACCATATTGGAAAGAGAGGTCTTTTTCAAAAATTACAGCAAAGTAGCTGAAGATGCAAATGTCCTGACAAAGTTTTCTATCGCCATCATTATTGCACTTTCCATTGAAGCATTGATGGTAGTCTTTAAGATTGCATTACACGATTATTCACAGATGGTGCATGCCCTTTATCTTATACTGGGTATTGCTCTGATCATTATATCTCTGGGGGTCTATAGTTTTTTATCCAAAAAATAAACTGGATGGTGAGAGATCTGAAACTTTAACATAGCGTTTTGTGATCCAGCCGAATTCAAAACAGGAGGAACCGTATGAAGAAAGGTCATATACGGGGCTTCCTTCATAGTATGCATCAAACGTTACTGTGATGCTTTTCTCTCCATGACACAAGATAAAATACATCAAAACTCCATTACCTTTTATCCCCAATTTGCTATAATCAAACAATTTCAGAAAGAAGGTAGATCTCATGTCTAACATAGCTCAAGCAAAAATCTTTTTTGGTTCCGCCGAAGAGAACAAAGAAGTACAACAGGAACGTAAGAGTCCTTTTGATGGTACGGTTGTCAGTGCTGCACCGGTTTGTGATGCAGAAGATACGTTTAAGGCACTTAAGATCGCCAAAGCTGCAAGTAAAGCAGCAGCAAGATCGCCATTGTCCCAGCGTATCTTATGGTTGGAGGATGTGGCTAAAAGGCTTATGGAAGAGAAAGAAGCTTTTGCTTTGATGCTGGCTAAAGAGGTAGCCAAACCCATCGCATTTTCACGTATTGAGGTAGAACGGTGTGTGGAAACGATCAAGATCACAGCCATGGAACTTGCAAATCTTTCAGGGGAAACACTGCCTACGGACATTATGCCCAGCGGCAAGAAAACATTGGCCTATTTTAAACGGGAACCTGTAGGGGTCGTTGCATGCATCACACCGTTTAATTTTCCTCTGAATCTTGTGGCACATAAGATAGCACCGGCATTGGGAGCAGGCAATGCAGTAGTATTGAAACCTACACCTGAAGCACCTATGACAGCCTATATGTTCGCAAGGCTTTTTGTCGATTCCCCCTATGCGATTCAAGATGCGCTGAGCGTGGTCTATGGTGATGCTGAGGTAGGTTCGGCACTGGTCCAAAGTGATATTCCAAGAGTGATCAGTTTTACAGGTTCAGTACCTGTAGGAAACATCATTACCAAACAGGCGGGGATTAAGAAGGTAAGCCTCGAACTGGGTGGCAATGCTGCAACCTACGTCGATAAAAGTGCTGATCTGGCGCTTGCTGCAGCACGTTGTGCGTTTGGTGCTTTTTACAACTCCGGACAAGTCTGTATTTCTCTGCAGCGTATCTATGTGAATGAAGAGGTGTATGATGCGTTTGCAGAGCTGCTCGCGAAAGAGACAAAAAAACTGAAAGTGGGCTCGCCTTACGAGGAAGATACCTTTATGGGACCACTGATAGATGATGAGTCCCGAGAGAGGGCGAAGTCATGGGTCGCATCAGCGAAAGAGGAAGGTGCAAAAGTGATTGCGGGGGGTGAAGAGATCGATGGTATCTTCCCTCCAACGGTCATGGCGGATGTCACAGATGAGATGAAGATCATCTGTGAGGAGGTTTTTGCTCCTATCGTCAGTTTGGTAGCCGTACCTGACTATGAAACAGCCGTGGAGAAAATGAATGATTCACCGTACGGCCTGCAGTTCTCTATTTTCACCAATGATCTCAAAATCACACAGCGATTTATAGAAGATGCAGAGTGCGGCGGTGTAGTGGTCAATGACATCCCAACGCTTCGTTTTGATGTACAGCCTTATGGGGGTGCTAAACTTTCGGGTGTAGGAAGAGAAGGTCCGAAGTGGGCACTTGAAGAGTTTACAGAAATCAAATCCGTTGTTATTTGTTAGGTATCACCCTATTTTTACCTGAAGAAATTTAGCTCGATTGTGATATCGTTATGTACAATTTAAAGAAGAAGAATAGTTAAAAAGGATCTCTATGGATGTTATGTTTCAACCAGGTTTTTTAGGCACGAGAGCACCACTGTTTATGGATATCGTATCCGTCATTGTGGCATTGTTGCCTTTCCTCATATATGGCGCGATCATGCTCGCAAAGAAAAAGAATTACACTGCACATGAAAAGGTACAGAAACTTCTTTTTATCGTTTCTGTACTCGTAGTAGGGTTTTTTGAGTATGGTGTCCGTATGGAGGGTGGGTATAAAAACCTGATGGAAGGCAGTTCTGTATCACATGATTATCTTCTGTATGTGCTTATTTTTCATATCATTATCTCAGTCGTAACATTGATTTTATGGATCATCACGCTCTATCGCGGAAATCGTTATAAAAAACAAGCTACACTTCCGGGACTTTACTCAAAAGCACACAAACAAGATGGACAACGGACCTTTGTAGGGATTATACTCACCATGTTGACAGGTGGATGGGTGTATGCATTGCTTTTTGTATTTTAATGATGAAAAAGGTCGCAATTTCTGCTTGTCTTTTAGGTGAAAAATGTCGATATGATGCTACGGACAATAAAGATGAAGCTCTTTTAAAAAAGCTTCAGGGCATGCAGCTTATCCCTTTTTGTCCTGAAGATGCTGCTTTTGGGACACCTCGTCCTACCATGGACCTTATCAGAACAGAAGAGGGTGACAGAGCATTCTCCAATGTAAATGGAGAGGACCTTTCTGCGCCTGTCGTTGAGTATGCTACAGCGTTTTTTGAGAGTCATCGAGATTTGGATCTCTTTATAGGGAAGGACAGAAGCCCAAGCTGTGGTGTATGTTCTGCAAGAGTGTATGATGAAGAGAAAAACTTGCTCACCGCAAAGGCATCAGGTCTTATGGCAAAAGAAGCCATCAAACGAAAGATACGCTGTATCGATGCTGAAGATTTTAGGGGATTAGTATGAGAAGAATTAAAATTCACTGCAGTGAGGCACTAAATGCCGAATCGTAGAATATTATGGATAGTACTGTTCAGTACACTTTTTTTAGCGGCAAATACACAACAGGGGAATGGCACCAAAGAAGCCATCGTTAAGATCTACACTGCGGCAAAAGTACCTAACTACCAAGAGCCATGGAGCAGTTCAATGCGCAGCAGTACAGGTTCCGGTGCCATCATAGAGGGTGGGTACATTCTGACGAATGCGCATGTCGTAGCCAACCAGGCTTTTATAGAGGTACAGCGTTACGGACAGCGAAAACGCTATATTGCCAAAGTACATGCGGTGTCCCATCAGGCTGACCTAGCACTCTTGAAAGTAGAGGAAGAAGCATTTTTTGAAGGGGTCAAACCACTGACGTTCGGTTCGCTTCCAAAAGTGGAACAGAAAATTGTTGTGTATGGATATCCTATGGGAGGAAGTACGCTTTCTGCGACGATCGGAGTGGTTTCACGGGTAGAACATCATACCTATGCGCACAGCGGGGAGTCTTTTTTAGCCGTGCAGGTCGATGCTGCCGTGAATCCCGGGAATTCCGGCGGTCCGGCACTCTCTAACAGAAAGATCGTCGGTGTCGTGATGCAAATGATCAGCAAGTCTCAGAATATCGGCTACCTGGTCCCTGTGAATATCGTGAAACACTTCATAAAAGACATGAAAGACGGAAAATATGACGGTTTTGCAGACCTGGGCTTGGGTACACAAAAACTGGAAAATCCTGCCATAAGACGCTATTATGGGCTTGATGATCATATCAGCGGCATACTGATCGCAAAAGTGGTCTATCATTCACCACTTGCGGGATTACTGAAAGAGGGTGATATCTTAACGGCAGTAGACGGGCATAATGTTGAAAATGACGGTACGGTAGAGTTCAGAAAACATGAATTTACCCACTATCAGCATTTTGTAGATGCGTATCAAATGGGTGAGAAAGTGAAATTTGATATCATCCGTGATAAGAAACATATACAGGTTGAGGCACCTTTAAAGTACGTTGCAGATGATATGTATCTTGTCAAGACGACACGTTATGATACGATGCCAAGGTATTTTGTGTACGGCGGATATGTCTTTTCTCCGTTGACCAGAAACCTCATTGTATCGACAAACCGAAACCGTTTAACACTGAGCTATTTGGCAGGGAAATGGCAGGAAGAAGATAAAAGCGAAGTGGTGGTCCTGCTGAAAGTATTGGCTTCAGATATGAGCAGGGGAGACAATGATTTTGCAATGTGGCCCATAGATAAGGTGAATGGAGAGAGCTTTAAAGACTTTAAAGAGTTTTATGAAAAGATGAAAACTGCAAAAAGTGACTATATTGTGTTGGAAGATACAGACGGGGTTAAAGTGATCATTGACCGAAAAGAAGCCCAGGTGAAACAGGATACCATACTGAATAAATATAATATAGAGTTCGACAGGTCGATAGATCTAAGAGAGTAGTTATTCATACTTTTTAAACTGCTGCAGCCACTCTTTGTCTTCTTCACTGAGTGTTCCGACTCTTTCGAGAAGTTTTTTCTTGGTAGCAATAAGATCGTCTATCTCAAGATAAGCTAAAAGGGCAGGGTTGATGGTTGTCTCTTCTCTGCCATATGCGATCAGTGTTTCGATATCTGCCAGTAATTCTTCTTTGGTGTGTTTATCTACCATAATTTCTCCTTTTGAAGAAGCAAAGCTACTTCAAAATTCCTCTCACTTTTGGCTAAAGACTTATGCAGGAAATCACTAAATGATTTCTCGTAGAAGCTTTGCCTTTGGCAAGAGTTTTTTACATTTATTTGTTATACTACCCAAAAAGAAATAATAAAGGATAGAATATGTTAGAAGTAGGAGCACAAGTACCGGATTTTTGTTTACCCAACCAGGATGAAGAAGAGATCTGTTTGAGAGACATTAAAGGAAAGTGGATCGTACTTTATTTTTATCCAAAGGACAACACACCCGGATGTACAACAGAAGCCTGTGATTTCACAGCGGCACTTCCGGATTTTACGGATTTGGATGCTATTGTTTTAGGGGTAAGTCCTGATTCTCCCAAAAAACACAGAAACTTCATAGAAAAGAAAGACTTAAAGATCACACTCTTGGCAGATGAAGAGAAAGAACTCTGTAATCTTTTTGGTGTCTGGCAGTTGAAAAAGTTCATGGGCAAAGAGTATATGGGTGTGGTACGTTCCACTTTCATAATAGACCCTGACGGAAAAGTAGCGGCAACTTGGACAAAAGTAAAAGTCAAAGAACATGTGGATGCGGTAAAGGCTAAACTCCAAGAGCTTCAAAACGTATAACACTGCTTGAACAAGGGTAGACCTTGTTCTTATCTTTCCTCTCCTTTTTAGAAAATCTTAAAGATCATTTCGGTATAATCGCGTTCCTTATTCGAGAGGATAATGGAAATACACATGTAGTTATTCCTTGCACGGTTGTGTGATTCTGAATTTAGAATTGACATTGAGGACTACAGCGGATCAAACCTAGTGATGAAGCATATGCTTTTAACTGAGCTTTTACATATAAATACGATCAGTCGTATGAGCCTACTGCTGAAGTAGTCTTAGTGACAACGTAGTTTTTCGAGCTTTGCTCAAAAAGCGTCTTATGATAAAAAAGTTCTATTATGATTATATACCAAGGAGAAACTTATGGTAACAATGAAAGACTTACTCGAATGTGGTGTACACTTCGGGCACCAAACAAGAAGATGGAATCCAAAAATGAAGAAATTCATTTTCGGTGCAAGAAAGAACATCTACATCATCGACCTTCAAAAAACACTTAGATACTTCAAATATACTTACAACATTGTAAGAGATGCAGCAGCTGAAGGACAAACAGTACTTTTCGTAGGTACTAAAAAACAAGCTAGACAAGCGATCAAAGAGCATGCTGAAAGATGTGGTATGCCTTACGTTTCAACTAGATGGTTAGGTGGAATGTTGACAAACTACCCAACAATGAAAAAATCGATCAGAAAACTTGAGATCATCGAGCAAATGGAAGAGACTGGACAGATCAATCTTTTGACTAAAAAAGAAGCATTGATGCTTAAGAGAAAAAAAGAGAAGTTAAGCTCTTACCTCGAAGGTTTCAGACACATGAAAAAACTTCCGGACATGATGTTCGTTATCGATTCTGTGAAAGAACACATTGCTGTGAAAGAAGCAAGAAGACTTGGTATGAAAGTTGTTGCACCACTTGATACGAACTGTGATCCGGATATGGTTGATTATCCAATTCCTGGAAATGATGATGCTATCCGTTCTATCAACCTTTTCTGTCAAGAGATGGCTGAAGCGATCATCGAAGGTAAAGCGGCATATGCTGAAGCGACTGGCCAAGCGGTTGAAGAAGTAGCAACAAGTGAAGAAGTAGCAGAAGTGATGGCTGAGGCAGCATCTGAGGAAGTTGAAGTATCTGAAGCAGATGATTTCACAAAACTTACAGGTATCGGTAAAGTGGGTAATGAAAAGTTGATCGAAGCAGGTATCACTACTTATGCACAAATTGCTAACCTAAGTGAAGAAGAAGCTGCTGATTTTAAAGTGAAAGCTGAAGCGATCGCTGAAGCAAAAGAATTGGCGGGAGCGTAATCATGGCAAACTTTGGACCTAAAGATATCAAAAAACTCAGAGAGATGACTGATGCAGGAATGATGGACTGTAAAAAAGCATTGACTGAAGCTGATGGAGATATGGACAAAGCAGTTGCATGGCTTAGAGATCAAGGTATGGGTGCTGCTGCTAAAAAAGCAGGTAAAGTTGCTGCTGAAGGTGCGATCGGTGTGAAAGTCGAAGGTAAAAAAGCAGTGATCGTTGAGATCAACTCTCAAACTGACTTTGTGGCACAGAATGATAAATTTAAAGCACTTATGAATACCGTTATCAATCATGCATTTGATAATAATCTTAAAGATGCAGAGGCTATCAACGCTTCTACGATCAACGGTGAACCGTTCACTGATTATCTTTCTCAGCAAATTGCTGTGATCGGTGAAAAGCTTGATGTAAGAAGAGCAGCACTTATCGAGGGAGATGAAACAACTGCGGTAAACGGTTATGTTCACTCTAACGGTCAAAACGGTGTAATCATCGAAGCAAAATGTGACTCTGCTAAGACAGCGGAAGCAATGACTCCGGTACTTAAAGAAGTAGCAATGCACGCAGCAGCAATGTCACCGAAAACACTTTCTTTTAAAGATTTCGATCCTACATTCGTAGCAGAAGAGACTCAAGGTAGAATCATTGCGATTGAAAAAGAGAATGAGGAACTTGCTAGACTTGGTAAGACATTGAAGAACATTCCTCAGTATATCTCTATGAGCCAATTGACTGATGAAGTGATGGCTGCAGCTGAAGCACTTCTCAAAGAAGAGCTTAAAGCAGAAGGTAAACCTGAAAAGATCTGGGACAGAATTCTTCCAGGTAAGATCGAAAGATTTATCTCAGACAACACAACACTTGACCAAGAACTATGTCTTCTTGATCAGAAATTTGTAATGGATGACAGCAAAACAGTGCTTGAGTATGTTCAAGACAAAGCAAAAGCAGCTGGTGGTTCTGCTGATATCGTACATTTTGTAAGACTAGAAGTGGGTGAAGGAATCGAAGTAGCAGAAGAAGATTTTGCTGCTGAAGTTGCTGCACAAATGGGATAAGGGTCTCCCCTTACCCTTTTTTCTGTTCAGGCTGATCGCTTGGACAGTATCTTATCTATTTTCCTTTTTCTCTCAATCAACCCATCACATTTTTATGTTAGAATATGCCATGAAGTGGAACGAGATCCACACGTTCAAAACAGTTTAAAGGCAGCAGATGTCCCAATTTTTATTGGAAGCAAAAAATATTTCTCACGGTTTCGATACCCTTTTATTTCACGATGTAAATTTTTCTTTAAAGCCATCACAAAGCGCGGCGATCATTGGCCGAAGCGGTTGTGGAAAGTCTACACTTCTACATATCTTCTCAACATTTATCAAACCGGATAAAGGCAGTGTAGCACTGTTAGGGAAAGATCTTTACACGCTTGATGATAAGGCGATCGAAGCATTGCGTCGCTATGATATAGGGATCATCTTTCAGTTCCATTACCTCTTTAAAGGGATGAGTGCACTGGAAAACATCGAAGTTGCCAGCATGTTAAGTGCTGAGAATATCGATGAGACCATTCTTGAAAAACTGGAGATCAAAGAATTGATGAAACAAAAGATCGGTGAACTCTCAGGAGGACAGCAGCAGCGTGTCTCTGTTGCAAGGGTATTGAGCAAAAAGCCTCGTATCATTTTTGCCGATGAACCAACAGGGAATCTGGATAAAGAGACCGCCGAACTTGTGATGGATGTATTGTTGGATTACATTAAAGAGACAGGTGCGGCGCTTTTACTGGTCACCCATGATGACAGTATGGAAGCGCGTTGTGACGTGGCGTATAAGATCGAAGACAAAATACTCAAGGAGAAGGAGAAAGTATGAAAATAGATTTAATGCATGTCCTCTATAGCACCTCTATGGTGCTTTTGGCTTTTGTTGCAGCCTTGGTGATCACCAAGACGATCTCTAAATATACGCAAAAAAAGGATAGGGAGAAAAAATAGCAAGAAGTTGTCTATCTATCTTGCCTGTGTGATAAGTACACCTTCCAACATTTTGTCTATATCTCCATCAAGTATGGCATCTACATTGGTAAAGGCCTGATTGGACCTGGTGTCTTTGACCTGCTGATAGGGTTGCATCACATAAGAGCGTATCTGATGTCCCCACCCTATATCTGATTTTTCCACACCGTCCAGAGCCGCCTGTTTTTTAGCCATCTCATACTCATAAAGACGGGATTTGAGCATTTTCATGGCTGCCGCTTTGTTCTTATGCTGGCTTCTGTCATTTTGACACTGGACAATGATATTTGTCGGTATATGTGTAAGACGGATGGCTGATTCTGTTTTGTTGACATGTTGTCCACCTGCCCCTGAGGCACGATAGGTGTCTACACGCAAGTCTTTGTCTTCAATGGTAATGTCTATATCATCATCTATTTCGGGGGAAACCATCACAGAAGAGAATGAGGTGTGGCGTTTGGCATTGGAATCAAACGGAGAGATACGTACAAGCCTGTGGATTCCGTTCTCTACTTTGAGGTAACCATAGGCATTTTCACCCTTGATGATAAAAGAGACATCTTTGATACCTGCTTCTTCTCCAGCCTGATAGTCAAGGACCTCTATTTTGAAATCATGTCTCTCTGCCCAACGCAGATACATACGGTAGAGTATACTTGCCCAGTCCTGTGATTCTGTTCCACCGGCACCAGGATGTATGGAGATGATGGCATTGGCACCGTCATGTTCACCACTCAGCATCATCTGCACTTCCAGTGCATTGGTACTCTCCTGTAAACTTTCCGCATCTTCATAGAGCATCTCCAGGGTCTCTTCATCATTCTCTGCTTTAGAAAGTTCAAAATATTCACTGGCATCATGGACTGCATCATAGGCATTGTTGTAGGTAGCCAATATACGCTCAGTTTTGGTTTTTTCCTGGGAGATCTTTCCTGCATTGGCCGCATCGTTCCAAAAATTTGGATCTTGCTGCATCTCTTCTATCTCTTTAAGTCTCTCTTTCAAGAGATCGGGTTTGACAATATTTTTAATGTTGTCCATTTTAATGGTAAGTGATTTGAGTAATTCGCTGTATTCGTATGCATCCATAGTAAAAACCTAGTGTAATTTTGATATGATTTTATCAAAATATAGTGAAATATGAGGTTAGAAATGGTTATCGTTCAAACAATAGAGGCTTTGCAGGAAGCAAAAAAGACATTAGCGGGTTCTATAGGTTTTGTTCCTACCATGGGAGCACTGCACAAAGGACATCTTTCCCTCATACAGCAGGCAAAACAGGAGAATGATCATCTCATCGTTTCTATTTTTGTCAATCCGACACAGTTTTTGGAAGGGGAAGACCTGGATGCGTATCCCCGTAAAGAGGAAGCGGACATAAAGATATGCAAACTCGCAGGTGTAGATATATTGTTTATGCCAACGATCGATGCGATGTATGAAAAGGATGAACTGAGTATCGGTGCACCCGCGATCCGTGGATACATTTTGGAAGGAGAAAAGCGTCCGGGTCATTTTGACGGTATGCTTCAAGTGGTCATGAAGCTGCTTAATCTCAGCGGTGCAACGAATGCCTACTTTGGGAAAAAAGATGCACAGCAGTTAGCCCTTATTATGCAGATGGTCAAAAATTATTTTATGGACGTCAACATCATTCCTTGCAATATCGTACGAGATGAGAACGGATTGGCTTTAAGCAGTCGTAATGTCTACCTGCAGGGGGAAGAAAGAACACGTGCACTGTCGCTTGCCCGTTCACTCAAACGTGCAACAAAGATGATCATGGCAGGCGAACTCAATGCTGAAGTGATCAAAAAAGAGATGTTGATCGTACTCGAAGAGACGGACAAGGTGGAATATGTTGCGATCGTCGACAGAGCATTTAATGCACTTGACACCATAGAGATAGGGAATACGATCATTCTCGTTGCTGCATGGGTGGGCAAACCCAGACTGATCGATAATATGTGGATCTAAAACAGATCTTCAAAAAGTTCTTTGGTCGATTTCTCTTTTGCTGGCTTTATGCTGACCGGTTTAGGTTCAGGCTTTGGTTCAAGTTTAAAAAGTGCTTTGACGGATGGTTTGGGTTTGACCTCCGGCTCTGCAGTCACTTTTTTCTTTTTTTCTTTTTGCGGTACTGAAGGTTCCTGTATGACTTCAGGCGGTGTTTTTGGTTCTACTTTGATCTCCGGACTGGTCACTTCCAACCCGCCTTCAGGTTTCAGATAATCCAGCTCTACAAGTATGTCCAAGGTTCTTCTAAAGGCAGGTACCGCAGATTGTGATGCAAAATATTTATAGGGTTTTTTGGCACGTATCACCAATGCGCCGATCGTATATTTATGTCCCTCTTTGTCGTTGGCAAAACCATAAAAGCTGCTGTGGTACTCTCTCACATAGCGACCATGTTTAGCGATATGCGCTGTGCCTGTTTTCCCTCCCACTTCCAGGCCTGGGTACTGTGCTTTGACACCGGTACCGCGTTTGACCACTTCTATAAGGATATCATGGATCTGGTTGGCAGCTTTTTTACTGACGGCTTGCATATTGCCCACTTCAGGAGGAAGGGTATAGTGCTGGCCTTTTGCATCCTGTAGATAATCGACTAAACGGGGAGTAACGGCTAACCCATCATTGTTAAAAGCAGAGTAGGCTTTGAGCAACTGGGTGAACGTCACCATCATACCATAGCCAAATGAAGAGTTCGCCCTGTGCATTTTATGGTCGAGTAATCTAAGCGATTTGAGTGAACCCGGCAGATCACGTGAGAGGTCTATCCCTGTTTTTTGGGCGAGACCAAACTTGAGCAGACCTTCTCTGAACTCTTTACCCGTCAGGAGCCAAGAGATTTGAGAAGTACCGATGTTGGAAGAGTGTACCACGATATCTGTTACAGGGAGAGACTCAAAATAATCATCATCACTCACATGCTGTCCCCCGGTAATGTCAAATCTTTTATAGCCTGTTTTGAACCATGTGTCAGGGGTGATCCTCTTTGTATCAAGTGCCATTGCGATCGTGATCGGTTTCAGTACTGAACCTGCTTCATAAGGGTACTCTGTAAATTTCGGCACCAATGCAGGGATGTCTTTCTGCGTGATATGTGCCGGATCGTAGCGTTCAGAACTTGCCATGCTCAGTATTTTACCTGTCTCACTCTCCATCACACCGACCAGGATCTCATCGGCATCGATGCTGAGTTTCATTTGGTCTATCATCAGTTCGACACGTCTTTGCAGTGCAAGAGGAATGTTGAGATGCAGATCCAGCCCGTCCACACGCTGCATCTTAATGCTGTTCTTGTCATGGATGGCAGCACCGACCACATCACGTTTACCCTGGAAATACCCATTTTTCTTGGAGGTGATGTGTTTTTCATAGGCACGTTCAAGACCTTTTCTCCCTGAAGGACGTGTGTAACGTCCATCACTTTCATCGCCTACATAGCCTAATATCGGGCTTAAAACATCACCAAGAGGGAAACGTCTGCTCTCACCGTTTTCTATGATATCCAGACCATAGAGCACTTCTATGCCATTGTGGATCTTGATAGACTGAAAGACATCCAGTTTTCGTAATTTGTATGCAAGGGATTTAAGCTGCATCGCTGAACGTGCATTAATGGTTTTAGAGAGGATGATATTGCCTTTGATCTCTTTACCTTTACGATTTTTAAACCTTTTAAGGATCTCTTTTTCAGGGATACCGCTATAGATACTGAAAAGTTTGACAAACAATGCTTTTTTGTCAGGATCTATACTGGCGCCTCGTACCACTGCCTGATAGGTTTTTTCTGAACTGCTAAGCGTATAACCATCTTCAGAGATGATGGATCCGCGAAATGCACGGTCATAGATCGTAGTAGTATTGCTGGGAATACGTCTGTCTGAAGAGATGGTTTTCAGCACAGAAAATAAGAACATCCCCATTGCAAACAATAAGAGTAAAAAAAGGAAAGAAATTTTGGTTTTTCTTTGATGTATTGCTTTGTTTTGTATGTCTTTATTCATATTTCCCTCTTATAGAGTGTCATTTTATCAAAGTTATCTGTTAAATCTGATAAAATACTAATTAATATAATAAAAGAGAATACGCTATGATAGATAAACCCCTTCTTGCAGCAGTTATGACACTTTTGACACTTTCATTGGTGATGAGCTATTCTCTTTCTACCTATACCGTACTGCATTTTAATTATGCAGATCTCCATTTTTTTATACGGCAAAGCATGGCTGTTTTCATAGGGTTCGGAACGATGGTGCTTCTAAGCAGAATGGACCCGGACAAATGGTTCTCGCGCATAGGGTTGTCACTTTTTATCCTCTTTTTTATTTTGATGATAGCCATGCAGTTTTTGCCTTCTTCACTTGTCACGGCGGTAGGAGGGGCCAAACGATGGATACATGTAGGTCCCATGTCCATTGCGCCTGTTGAATTCTTTAAAGTAGGATTCGTTTTCTTTTTGGCATGGAGTTTTTCCCGTAAACTTCTGAACAAAACAAAAATGCAGTTTTGGGAAGAGGTACGTACGTTTACACCGTATCTTTTTGTGTTCATGGTAGCAGTTGTGATCATCGCTGTATTTCAGAAAGATCTTGGTCAAGTGGTAGTATTGGGAGGGACACTGATGGTCTTGTTTTTGTTCATCGGGAGCTCCTGGAAGTTCTTTCTAAGTCTGCTTTCTGTTGGTTTGTTGGCCTTTGTAGGACTCATTTTCCTTGCACCTCACCGTATGGCACGGATCAAAAGCTGGTGGGGAACGGTACAAGACAGCATACTCTCTCTTTTTCCTTTTGAATCGGTGCAAAACCTTCGTATTGAAGCAGGAAAAGAACCTTATCAGATATCGAATTCTCTTAATGCCATATATAATGGCGGCTTTGGGGGGCAAGGCCTGGGTAATGGTCAGTTTAAACTGGGGTATCTAAGTGAAGTGCATACAGACTTTATTTTGGCAGGTATCACGGAAGAATTAGGATTTTTAGGACTTTTTTTGGTGACAGTAACCATCTTGTTCATTGTATTCCGTATTTTCAAGATCGCTTCAAAAGTGAAAAATCCTATGTATTATCTTTTTTCCATAGGGGTAGGTTTGCTGATCGCATTGGCATTTATCCTTAACTCTTATGGTATCTCCGGGATCACACCTATCAAAGGGATCGCCGTACCGTTCTTAAGTTATGGCGGGTCGCATATATGGGCTTCGTGTATAGCCATAGGTATGGTTTTGATGGTTTCTAAAAAAGTACCAAGAGACGCTCAAGGAAAAATGCGATGAGTATTGTGATGACAGGCGGTGGCACAGGCGGACATTTGGCCATCATTAAGGCGGTTAAAGAGTATCTTAAAGAGGAAGAACTGATCTATATCGGTTCAACCAAAGGACAAGACAGGCAGTGGTTCGAAGAGGATGACGACTTTGCATACAAATACTTTTTTGAAACACGCGGAGTGGTGAACCAGGGTGCTTTAGGCAAGGTCAAATCCCTCTTTATGATGTTCAAAGCAACGATGCAAGCCATCAGACTTTTAAGAGAGCACAAGGCCAAAGTGGTCTTTTCAGTAGGTGGTTTCTCAGCAGCGGCCACGGCATTTGCAGCCAGGATCCTGCGTATACCACTGGTCATCCATGAACAGAATGCTGCCCTGGGTTCGCTCAACAAACTGCTCAAATCCCATGCCGAAGCATTCATCTCTTCGTATCTCGAAGAGAGTCCCATCAAAGCATACCCGATCAAACAGATTTTTTTTGAGAATGCCCGCATACGGGACAAAGTCGGGACGATCATCTTTCTCGGCGGGTCCCAAGGGGCAAAGGCGATCAACAGACTGGCTTTAGGGATAGCACCGGAGCTGAAAGCAAGAGGGATCAGGATCATCCATCAGGCCGGCCAGAATAATATCGATGAGGTACAAAAAGCCTATGATGAGCTGGGGATCGAGGCTGAAGTGTTCGGTTTTACGACCAAACTGGCAGAGTATATGAAGGAGGCGGATCTTGCCATAGCACGCTCGGGTGCTTCCACACTCTGGGAGCTCTCTGCCACGGCTCTTCCTACACTCTACATTCCCTACCCGCATGCTGCGAGTGACCACCAGTTTCATAATGCACAGTTCCTGGTCGAAAAAGATCTTGCATGGATCATGAGAGAAGATGAGATCGATACGGATAAGGTCCTGGCACTGCTGGATGAAAACCTGGCTGAAAAAAGCAGGGGGCTTATGGAGATCGTTGAAAAAAACGGCAGTGAGAAGATCGCTGCATTATTGACACAAATTTAACACGATTATAAGGTATGATGGGTTACATTAAAAGAAAAGGACCCATGATGAAAAAGTTTATGGTGTTGATACTCTCTGCAGTGTCCGTTATGGCATTGAGTGGCTGTGGCGGTGGTGGAGGTGATGATGGACCGGTACCCGAAACATATTTTATTACAGATGGTTTTGGTAATGGTGTAAGTGATATCATTTATCATTGTGACAGTGGTTTCAGTGGTGTCA
Organism: Sulfurovum sp. TSL1; assembly: GCF_019972135.1. Taxonomy (NCBI): domain Bacteria; kingdom Pseudomonadati; phylum Campylobacterota; class Epsilonproteobacteria; order Campylobacterales; family Sulfurovaceae; genus Sulfurovum; species Sulfurovum sp. TSL1. Next base: position 61,309 of record NZ_BPFI01000002.1, read on the forward strand.
CTAATTTTGAAGGTGCATTTACCTTTGACATTGTTGGAGATAATTGTAATTTTGATTTAGTCACCAACGGTATTGTAGATGATCTGTTTATTGAATATGATAATGACCCATTTACGGATGCAGGTATAAATGGTATTTATTATGAATGCGTTGAAAATGGTATCCTTACTGAATCAGGTACTACAAGTTATGATCCGCTATTGGATTTTAATGGTTTCATTACAGATGGAAGCCAACATGATGGTTGTACACTGTTTGATATCTATTAAGATGATAACTACCGATAGATAGTATTATTCTTCCACGTCTATAAACGTAGAAGAATAATAAAATAAAACAAAATATCCTCTTTACCTACCAATAACCACATTTTAGATAAAATACCCTCAATTTACACAACACAATTTTAGGATCATTTTATCATGGATATCAGAAAAGAATTTCTAGACTTTTTTCAAAGTAAAGGGCATCAGCTCATACCATCTTCACCACTCGTACCGGACGACGCGACACTTATGTTCACCAATGCGGGTATGGTACAGTTCAAGAACATCTTTACGGGTGAAGCACCTATCCCTGAGATACCTCGTGCAACCTCTTCACAAACCTGTTTAAGAGCGGGTGGAAAACACAATGACCTTGACAATGTCGGTTACACGGCACGTCACCATACACTTTTTGAAATGCTGGGGAACTTCTCCTTTGCGGATTATTTCAAAAAAGAAGCCATTGCTTATGCCTGGGAGTTCGTTACAAACGAGAAGTATTTGAACCTTCCTGTAGAAAAGATTTGGGTGACCGTGCATGATAGTGATGATGAAGCGGAAGAGCTGTGGAAGGAACATATAGCAGCAGACCGTATCTTGCGTTTTGGTGATGCCGATAACTTCTGGCAGATGGGTGATACCGGTCCTTGCGGTCCTTCTTCTGAGATCTTCTATGACCAGGGGGAAGAGAACTTTAATGGTCCGGAAGACAAAATGGGTGGAGAGGGTGATAGATTCTTAGAGATCTGGAACCTGGTATTCATGCAGTATTACCGTGATGAAACCGGTACACTGACCCCGCTTCCTAAACCTAGTATCGATACAGGTATGGGACTGGAGAGAGTGGTTGCCATTAAAGAGGGTAAATTCAATAACTACCACTCTTCACTCTTTATGCCTTTCCTTGAAAAGATCGGTGAACTTGTAGGGGCACCTTATGAGTTCGAAGCAGCTAACTCTGCTTCTTATCGTGTGATCGCAGACCACTTACGTTCATGTTCATTCCTGCTTGCTCAGGGAGTAAATTTTGACAAAGAGGGACGCGGGTATGTACTTCGACGTATCATGCGTCGTGCCATCCGCCACGGGTACCTGCTTGGGTTGCGTGAACCGTTCATGTATAAACTGGTAGATACACTGGTCGATAAGATGGGTGAACAGTATGATTATCTTCCGGTTAGAGCGGAAGCGATCAAAACATCCATGAAGATGGAAGAAGAGCGTTTCTTTGATACCATCGAAGCAGGGATCAAACTCTTCAATGAAGAGTTGAAAAACACTTCGGATATCTTTAACGGGGAAGTCGCATTTAAACTCTATGATACCTATGGTTTCCCGCTGGATCTTACGGAAGACATGCTTCGTGAAAAAAATATCAAGCTTGATATTGAGGCATTTGATGCAAAGATGGAAGCGCAGAAAGCACAATCAAAAGCCAACTGGAAAGGTACAGGTGATGCAGCAGAGACAGGTGACTTCAAGGCACTGAAAGAAGCATTTGATGTCAACGAGTTCGTAGGCTATGAGAGTACGACTGCAAGCGCAAAAGTATTGGCCCTGCTGGATGAAGACTTTAATCAGGTAGAGAGTATTGACGGTAAAGGCTGGGTGCTTCTTGACAAAACACCTTTCTATGCAGAATCGGGCGGACAGACAGGTGACACTGGAACACTCAATAACGATGTCAAAGTACTGGATACGAGAAAGTTTTTGGAGATGAACCTTTCTGAGATCAAAGGTAAGTTACGTGTGGGTGATGAGGTTGAGGCGGCGGTAGATAACAGCCGTGCCGAGATAGAGAAACACCACTCTGCAACACACTTGCTTCATGCAGCGCTTAGAGCAATTTTGGGAGATCACATCGCTCAGGCGGGTTCACTCAATGACGACAAAAGACTGCGTTTTGACTTCTCCCATCCACAAGCGATGACGGCAGAAGAGATAGCCAAAGTGGAAGCATGGGTGAACGACAAAATCTCCAGAGCCATCCCGGGTAGAACCGAAGTGATGAGCATCGATGAAGCGAAGGATTCAGGCGCTATGGCACTCTTTGGTGAAAAGTACGGTGATGAAGTACGTGTCGTCAGTTTTGCCGGAGACTCCATAGAGTTATGCGGTGGTACACACGTAGCGAATGCTGCGCAGATAGGTCTTTTCATGATCACGAAAGAGAGCGGTGTAAGTGCCGGTGTAAGACGTATAGAAGCTGTATGTGGAAATGCTGCCAGAGAAGTGGTCAATGGACTCAGAGATGAACTCAATGAGATCAAATCAGAGCTCAAGAACCAAAATCCGCTAGCAGGTATCGCCAAACTCAAAGAGCAGGTGAAAACACTCAAAGGCGAATTGGCTTCAGCGATGAGCAGCTCTCAAAAAGAGTTGAGTGCAGTTGAGGTCAATGGCGTGAATGTCATCGTAGAAGAAGTGGAAAACGGTGACATTAAAACGATGATCGATGAGCTCAAAAACAAATATGAGAACATTGCGGTGATGCTCTTTATGAAAAAAGGTGACAAAGTGATGCTTGCTGCGGGTTCTAAAAATACACCGATCAAAGCGGGTGACTGGATCAAGTCGATCGCACCGATCGTTGGCGGCGGTGGCGGTGGACGTCCTGACTTTGCACAGGCAGGCGGAAAAGATCCGAGTAAGATCACTACAGCCTTGGAAGAGGCAAAAGTCTATTTGAGCGAAGTGTTGGAAGGCGGAAACTAAGATGACGGAATTATTTAACAACTATGGGTATTTGATCGTTTTTTTACATGTGCTTTCTGCTTTTATCTGGGTAGGGGGTATGATCGCGATCCGTGTAGCGGTACATCCTGTCATTCAGCGTGGCGGCGTGACTGCAGCAGAGATGCTGCAAAATGATGTCAAGGCTTCTATGCTGGTCCCCAAACAGAGATTGGGCATCACCCTTCAGATCACAGGCAGACTCTTTAATCTGGTCATGCTTTTTATCGTGCTCTTGTTTGTCACAGGTCTGATCATGGCGATAGCAACAGGCGGACACCATGGTGATCTCAAATCGCTTTTTCTTTCCAAAGAGATCATTTGGACGATCATGGCAGTCAATTACACCTATATGTATCTCAAACGTGCCAAGGCATGGAAGCTGTTTTCACAGGGTGATGTTGCACTGGCTAAAGCACAGATGAGTCTCATTCCCAATTTACTTCTACCGATCAATATTGTGTTAGGGATCGTAGCATTAGGGTTAGGTGTCTCTCTTAGAGGGCTGTAATGATCTATTTGTGTTCCTCTTCTGAAAGCAGGGCGTTGCTTCTGCAAAACTTTGGCATCGACTTTATGCAAAAGTCAGTAGCGTATGATGAAGAGCAGATCACCACACCTATTGCAAAAGATTTTGTCTATACTGCAAGTAAAGGCAAACTTGATGCAGCCATGCGTCAGTTTGGGTTGGGGGTACCACTGCTCTGTGCAGATACGGTCATTGCGGCCGCTGACGGAACGATCTTGCGAAAACCCAAAAACAAAGAAGATGCAAGACGCATTTTGAACATACAAAGCGGTTCGACCATCTCTATCATCTCCTCTGCCCACTACAGGTCAAAACGCCTGGCTTTTTCAGATATCTCTGCAACACATTATCATTTTTCAAAGTTTGAAGAAGCAGATCTGGAAAGCTATCTTGAGAGCGGATTGTGGCAGGGTAAAGCAGGAGGATGCATGGTCGAAGGTTTTTGTAAAAAATACATTCAGTCTGTAGATGGCTATGAAAGCACGGCGATGGGTTTACAGGTGGAAACACTCTTGCCATGGATAAAGGTGAAAAATTAAGATGTATGAAAATGAATTAAAAGCCCTCAAAAAAGCGGGACGATTTAGAGAGCGTAAATTGTATGATGACAGACTGGATGATCTGGCTTCCAATGATTATCTGGGTCTGTCACTCAATAAAAAACAGTTTAAAAAAGCAGTGAAGCTGGTCAATGAATATGAAACCGTCAGTTCCAAGGCCAGCATGCTGGTGAACGGCTATCATCCTATACACAGGCTCTTTGAAATGACCATGGCAGAGTATAACGGTTTTGAAGAGGGACTTGTGGTAGGTTCGGGTTTTCTGGCGAACATGGCACTCATAGAAGCGTTGGTTCGCAAAGGAGATATGCTTTTCATGGATGAAGAGTACCATGCCTCTGGTGTGATGGCTTCTCAGCTTTTGGGAGACAGGGTGGTCACATTTGAGCATAATGATGTGGAGGATCTGAGAGAAAAGTTAGCGGCACATCCGGCTAAAAGACAGATCATTGCAGTGGAAGGTATCTACTCTATGGGTGGTGATCTCTGTAAAAAGGAGATCTTTGACCTTGCCGATGAAGCCAAAGCATTGCTTATTGTCGATGAAGCACACAGTGCAGGTGTACTTGGAGCCAATCTCTTGGGTATTTTTGAGTATTACGGTATTACGATCAACGAGAGGCATATCAAGATGGGGACACTGGGTAAAGCCTATGGGTCTTATGGTGCCTATATCCTGGCTTCCAAAAACGTGATCAGTTTCCTGGAGAACAGAGCAAAGCCTATCATCTACTCTACAGCACCCTCTGTGTTCGATACGGCATTGGCATTGGTCAATGTCGAACTTATACGTAAAAAAGCAGAAAAATATACAACGAAGATACTCGCACGACAGATAGCGGTAAGAAAACAGCTGGGTATCGAGTGTCAGAGTCTCATTGTGCCAATAGAGATGCCGAGTAATGAACATGCATTGTTCGTGCAGAAAGGGTTGATGGCCCAAGGGTATCTGGTAGGTGCAATCCGTCAGCCTACAGTGGAAAAACCTATCATCAGAGTGATATTGAACCTGGGTGTCCCTGTGCAGAAGATCAGACATGCGTTAGCACTCATTAGTCATAACACGGTACAATAAGCATTCAAAATAAAAAATGTATATATTATAAAGGGTCTGTGTGTTCAACAGTTTAGTTAAAGGTTCTATTATCTTAGCCATGCTATTTGGTGTGGCATTGACTGCAGCGTTTATTTATGCCTATGAAGAGATCTCTCTGGATGCGGATAAACTCATCAATTATAAGCCGGAAACCTCTTCTATCATTTATGACAGAAACGGTGAGAAACTTGCCTATGTTTTTAAAGACCAGCACCGTCTTTATGCGAATTATGACGAAATCCCGGGGATGCTTGTCGAAGGACTTGTGGCAATGGAGGATACGCAGTTCTTTGAACACAATGGGGTGAACCCGGATGCGATCCTCAGAGCGATAGTCAAAGATATACAGGCAGGTGCTTTTGTTGAGGGTGGAAGTACGCTGACCCAACAGCTCATCAAGAATAAAATACTCTCAAATGAAAAGAAACTTGCCCGTAAGATCAAAGAGGCGATTTTGGCACTGAAGATCGAACATGAGTTAAGCAAAGAAGATATCATTGAACGATACCTCAATGAGATATCCTATGGAAATAACTACTTTGGGGTCAAAACCGCTGCAAACGGGTACTTCCATAAAGAGCTTCATGAGTTGACACTCAAAGAGGCGGCCATCCTGGTAGGGTTGCCGAATGCACCGAGTTTTTATAATCCGCTCAAACATTACAAACGTGCTCTGGACCGTGCCAATAATGTACTCTATCGTATGAAAAGCATAGGGTGGATCACGAAAAGTGATTATCTTAAAGCAGTGAAAGAGTCTCCTAAAGTCTACAAGACCTCTTTAACCCAAAATATCGCACCGGGTATCGTAGATGAAGTACTGAGACGCTTCAAAGGGAGGCTGGGTGATATACGTACCGGCGGGTATGAGATCTATACGACCATAGATATGAAGCAGCAGGCCATCGCCAAAGAGGCGGTAGATTTTGCCTATAAGAAAGCACTCAAAAAATATAATGAAAAAGCAGAAACTTCTACACTGAATACGGCATTCGTAGCGGTAGAGAGTAAAACAGGTGATATTTTAGCGATGGTAGGCGGGGCAGACTATGAAAAGTCCGCCTACAACCGTGTGACACAGTCAAAGCGCCAGCCCGGTTCAGCATTTAAACCGTTTATCTACCAAACAGCCTTGGATATGGGGTACAATCCTGCAAGTCCATTGACAGACCTGGCAAGAACCTTTCAGTACTACTATCAGGGAAAACCCAAGATCTGGGCACCTAAAAACTATGAACATGACTTTAAAGGGTTTATCCCTTTTAGAGAAGCCCTGGTACACTCACGTAACCTTGCGACCATTAACCTGGTGGCGGACCTGGGGGTGAGTACGATCCGTAAAAGATTGGCATTTTTAGATGTACCGCATATTCCTAGAGATATGTCCATAGCTCTGGGAAACCTTGGCTTAAGTCCACTGAAAATGGCGCAGATCTTTTCAGTCTTTGCCAATGAAGGCCATATGATCGAGCCTAGACTTGTCAGCAAGATCATCTCCAAAGAGGGTGCCGTGATCTATGAAACACGCCCTAAAGAGATAGAAGATTTTACCACGCCTGAACAGGCTTACCTGATGACAGATGTCCTGATGGATGTGGTGAAGAGAGGTACAGGTAGAAATGCAAGAGTAGACGGCATAGAACTTGCAGGGAAAACGGGAACAACCAACGACAATATCGATGCGTGGTTCTGCGGATACTCGCCAACCATTGAAGCCATTGTCTGGTTCGGTAGAGATGACAATTCACGCATAGGACGCGGAGCGACAGGAGGGGCACTGGCGGCGCCTGCATTTGCTTTTTACTATAAAAAATTATTAGAGTTGTATCCGGAGACGAAACGAACCTTTGATATCCCGCAGGGTGTATACAGAGGTGAGTATCAGGGCAAGCCAGAACTTTACACACAAAATTCTCCACTGCCTGATAGTCATAAAAGAAGGGTACAGAATTATGATGGATATGATCAATTGTTGGAAGAAGAGATAGAAATCAAAGAAGATCTGAATCCCGATGAGGGAGAGATAGGTCTTGCACCTATGATCAATATCGATGAAGACCCGGTTTCTCAAGAAGAAATGGTTGAAGAAGAGGATCCTTTGCACCCTAAACGAAAAGTGCCTTTGACCCCTGTTTCCAACGACAGTGGTACCTTGTTCTAGCATGCAAAAAGAGTTGATCTTTGTACTTGACCCCATGTGTTCATGGTGTTGGGGGTTTGCACCTGTGATCGAAGAGCTGCGTACTGTTTTACATGACAAGTATGCGTTCTCACTGGTTTTGGGCGGTTTACGTACCAAAGGTGAAATGCCTTGGGATGAGAGTTCAAAAGCGTATCTAAAAGGGCATTGGGAACAGGTCGCCCAGAGAACAGGACAAACGTTTTCAGAGCGTTTATTTGAAAAATCTTTTTTTGACTACGATACCTATCCTGCATGCAAAGCAGTGATAACGGTCAGAGAACTTTTCGGGATGGAAAGTGCTTTTGACTATCTGCATACGATACAAGAGGCATTTTATACCAGAAATGAAGACATTACAAACCCGGACATTTTAATCAGTTTACTAGAGAGACCAGGGCCAGATAAAAACGCATTTAGGACATTCTTTGAAAGTGACAGAGCGCAACTTCTGATGGAACATGATTTTGCAAAAGCACGTTCTATGGGTGCCAATGCCTTTCCTTCGGTCGTTTTAATTGATGAGGAGGGACATATGGTATGCCAAAAAGGCTATAGAAATTTACAAGAGATGAAAAAGTTATTGGAGGATTCATATGCATAGTTTCGCACCGGGGATCATACTCATCACTATACTGGGACTGGTCGTCTTGTCAGATGCACTGGCTAACAGATTGAAAATACCCTCAGTATTTTTACTGCTGATTGGTTCCTATACGATCTACACCTATATGCCTGTGGCCGTACCGATAGACCTTCCACACTATTTTGATACGATCATTCTGTTCTGTATCCCTCTGATCTTTATGGGTGATGCATTACATCTGCATTTTTCTGATATCAAAAAACACAGCTGGAGTATTTTCTATCTCGCAGTGGTCGCGGTGGCTCTCTCTATCGCTACAGGTGCGAGTATGTACTACTTCGGGGTTTTTGAAGGGCTTACGCTTGGTGCGTATGTTTCACTCTTTGCGATCAATATGGCTACCGATGCAGTGAGTGTACAGTCGGTACTTTCCCGTTTTAAAGGGATCGGGCATGATATAAAAGTCTTGATCGAGGGTGAATCTCTGGGGAATGATGCCACTGCGGTCATCGCCTTTTTCTTCATAGGATTACCATGGATGATGAGCGGTACGATAGATGCAGGAGAAGCGACCATGGATGCACTCCGTGTGTTTGCAGTGAGCATAGGGATCGGGATCGGGTTTGGATATCTCTTCTATATGATGATGAAACTGATCGAGGATAAGCGAGGAGAGCTTTTTGTTTTTATCATTGAAGCCTATCTTGCCTATGTGGTGGCTGAGCATTTTCATGTCAGTGGTATCCTGACCTTGATCACGGCGATCATCGCCACCAAGGCTTTGATCGATATGGATATGAAGAGGTTAGATGACGAGGAAGCCAAAAAGAGCAAAACATTTTTAGAGAAGCTTCGTCTGGATGGGATTGATTCAACAACCTCTGAGCGGATGGAGTATATCTATGATATGGCCAAAGAGTTTGGGTATATCGCAGCAGTCATGATCTTCTTTGTTCTCGCAGAGATGGTAAGTCTGGAGAAGTTCTGGGAGTATAAAGTAGAGATATTTGCCATGTTCATCATTACTACATTGATCCGTGCAGTTTCTATGGCAAAATTCGCTTTTTGGGGCAGTAAGCTGGAACAGATCAAGCCGGTTGGCTTTGAAGGGTGGTTCATACTGACCTTCTCAGGAATGAAAGGGGCACTTTCCATCATCCTTGTACATATGATCCCTGCATCATTTGAATACAAAGAACTTTTTGAAGTGGTGACTACAGGAGTGGTGATGCTCTCTATCTTTGTCTACGGTACGACACTTTGGGCATATTTTACTTTTTTTAGGAAAAAGGAAGAGAAGAAGCTGTTTACGCACTAGTTCTATATACTTTTCTAGATAAAGAACAATGTGGAAACCCTTATAAAGTTATATGCAATAAGGGATTGATTCATTTGCTATGTTTTAAACCACCATCCACTCCAGTTTTTGATATGGTTTGCCAATATCTCATAACCTTTATCTTTAGGGTGTGCCCCATCATTGGATAAAACTTCATTTTTCTATATTTGATCATTGGCTAATTTTTCAAATATTGAAAGGTATGGGATTTCTAATGCATTACATAAAGCTTGATATTGAATATCTAACTCTCTAATCGTCTTATTTTGTTTTTCGTCATCAATTGGAGGCATGCCTATCATTATGAGATCATATTTTTTTAAGGCACTCACTCATATAGTTTTAGCGTTTTCAATGCTATTTGCCAATGAAACTCTTTTTTGTCCATTTTCAATCACTGCATCATTGACACCAAACGAAAAAACAACTTTATTCTCTGAAACTTCTGGTAATCTAGATCGACATTCTGCTTCCCATCTTTTTAATATATCTTCTGATGTATCTCTTCTAATACCAATTTTTGATAATAATAATATTTAAAATAGATAATTTATAGAACAATAATAGTGTAGAAATAAAGTTTAAAAATCTTTATAATATATATAAAAAATAGAAGGAACTCCTGTGAGTCAAAAAATATCAAAAATTTTAATAGCCAATCGTGGTGAAATTGCACTACGTATCATAAGAGCATGTAAAGAGTTGGATATAGTCAGTGTATGTATCTTCTCTGAAGTAGATGTGAACGGGTCTTGGCTTAGAAAAGCAGATGAAGCATATCCCATTATGGGTAATCCGATCGAGGCATATCTTAATTATGAACGTATTATCTCTTTGGCCAAAAAATCTGGTTGTGATGCAGTGCATCCAGGATATGGATTTTTGTCTGAAAATGCTGACTTTGCACGTGCATGTCAAGAAGAAGGCATCATATTTATAGGTCCAAGTCCTGAGCATATTGCACTCTTTGGAGATAAAATTGCCTCTAAAAATGCTATGGAAGAGGTGGGTGTTCCTGTGCTTCCCGGTACCGACAGACCCCTTAGCAGTTTTGAAGAGGGTGAGCGTGCTGCCAAAAACATAGGGTACCCTGTCATTATAAAAGCTGCTTTTGGTGGTGGTGGCCGTGGTATGCGCATTGTGTATAAAGAAAAAGATTTTGAAAAGTCTTTTAATGATGCGCAAAGTGAATCACGCAAGTTCTTTGGCAGAGATGAAGTGTTTATTGAACGTTATCTGGAAAATCCACGGCATATTGAAGTGCAGATCATTGCTGATTCTTTTGGAAATGTAGTGCATTTGGGTGAAAGGGACTGTTCAATACAAAGACGGAATCAAAAAGTAGTTGAAATAGCGCCTGCACCAAACCTCAAAGAGAAAACAAGACAAAAGTTGTTTCAAGTTTCCATAGAAGCCATGAAAAAACTGGGTTATGAAAGTGTAGGAACGGTTGAGTATCTTGTGGACAGAGAAGATAACTTCTTTTTTATGGAGATGAATACCAGATTACAGGTGGAACACCCTGTAACAGAGATGATCACAGGGTTTGACCTTGTTCAAAGGATGATAGAGATTGCAGATGGAGACAGACTTCATTACAAACAGGAAGATATTCTTTTTCATGGCTATTCCATAGAATTCAGAATTAATGCAGAAGATGCTTCAAGAGACTTTGCCCCACATCCGGGAACCATAACAGAATATCTTTCACCCGGTGGTCCGGGGGTACGTTTGGATACCATTGCATACAAAGGGTATACCATTCCAAATTGTTACGATTCTATGGTGGGTAAACTCATTGTATATGCGAAAAGTTGGGAAGGTGTGGTTAAAAAAGCACAAAGAGCTTTGTCTGAATACATCATTGAAGGTGTTCCCACAAACATTACGCTGCATCAACAGATAGCAAAAGACCTTGACTTTAAAAATGCAAAATTCGATACAGGCTATTTCGATAAAAATCTTTCAGGTTTCAATTTGGAAGTGATCAATGCCCGCCAGAAAGAAGAAGAGAAGATAAAAGTATTGAGTGATCTAATCGAATCCATTAAAAAGCATAATATACCGGTGAGACATTAATGCGTGTGAGTTTAGGTTCAATAACAGAAGTGAAGATTTATACAGATGACTGTTAAAAATCTTCAGAAAAGCATCTCTAAGCCACCCATTATATGATGAAGGAAAAAATGAAAAAAGCAATGTTACCATCCTTTATAATATCAACGATGATCATGTCTGGCGGAGATATCGTACCAGTTGATCCAGTAGCGTCAGAAGCAAAGAAAGAGGGGGGAGAAATTTTTGGTCAGTCCAGAACTTTATAGGTTAGAGTACGATAGAGAGCATATTCTTCATCCTTATGCACCCTCAAATCCACCATCAAATATGACATTTGTAAAATCAGCTAAGGGAGTATATCTTGAGCTGGAAAATGGACAGAAGATAATAGATGCAATGTCATCATGGTGGTCAGTCATTCATGGTTATAATGTAGAGTCGTTAAATACTGCTGCTGTAGAGCAGCTTACAAAAATGTCTCATGTTATGTTTGGAGGCATTACGCATGAACCGGCTATAAAGCTGGCACAAAAACTTATTGAGATCACAGATAAGCATTTAGAGAGGGTTTTTTTTAGTGATTCTGGTTCGGTGGCTGTTGAAGTTGCTTTGAAAATGGCATTTCAATACTGGAATTCACAGGGAAACAGCCAAAAAAATAAGATCCTTGCATTCTCCAAAGGGTATCATGGTGATACGTTTGGTGCCATGAGTGTGTGTGATCCTATTACCGGAATGCACTCAGCATTTGAAGGTATTCTGCATAAAAATATATTTGCAGACTCTCCGGGATGTCCTTACGGTGCAAAGTGGGATGAGAAATACATTTCCGATTTTGCATCGAAGTTGGAGCAAAACCACAAGGAGATAGCTGCAGTCATTATTGAGCCTATAGTTCAAGGTGCAGGTGGTATGAACATCTACTCACCCTCATTCTTAAAATCCGTAAGGGCTTTATGCAATAAGTATGATGTTTTGTTGATCCTTGATGAAATAGCTACAGGGTTTGGTAGAACAGGAAAATTATTTGCGTATGAGTATGCCAATATTTCCCCAGATATTTTATGTGTCGGTAAAGCGCTAACGGGCGGATACATGTCTCTTGCAGCTACACTCACAAGTAAAAAAGTGATGCAGGGTGTTGAAGCAAATGGAAATGTACTTATGCATGGACCAACTTTTATGGCAAACCCTTTAGCTTGTGCAGTTGCAAATGCTTCTTTGGAGCTACTGCTCAATTCTCCATGGAAAGAAAAAATACAAAACATTCAAACACAGTTAAATGAAGAGTTGACAAAATGTGAAGCGCTTACAATAGTAAAAGCGGTCCGTACTCTAGGGGCGATTGGTGTTGTAGAGTTACACGAAGAAGTTGACTTGGATTTTATGACTCCGGCATTTATTAAAGAAGGGGTCTGGGTAAGGCCCTTTTTGAATCTCGTCTATATTATGCCTCCGTTTGTGATAACTAAAGAGGAGTTGACTCACTTGACTTCAGCCATTTTTACTGTCGTCAAAGCGTATGAATGTTACAAAGCAAATGAGAAAAAAGTCTAGGGGTCTCTAGCTTTTTGCCATATCCTTTTTGCATTTTTACATTTCTCGAACAATAGCAGAACTTTCATTTTTAGGAATGTCCTCAAGGCAGAAACACGTGGAATCATGTGTCCATCAGCCACCACGTTATGGTCTCCTCATCTCGAATCCGGCATCAGGAGTCGACTCCGATGCTCTGCTGTGGCTGGGTGTTTGGATCGGTACAGTTTCACCTATCATTGTAACTCCTCCATATTTTAAACTGCAAGTAGAAAACTACGCACGCTCTATCGATTAAATTCAAATTAAAAACTATAATTTACAATCAGTCTATATTCATCCCAGTCTAAGCCATTTTTGAAATCTCTTGGGTAATTTGCTCTTGCTCTTAGGTTAAGTCCCTCAACCGAAGTCACATTATATTGAATATCCCAACCAGATTCTGAGGCTGTCCATGCTGTACCGTAATCGTAGCTGTTGGTTGCACCGATATCAAATTCTGTATAAAAGACAGAAGCTTTTACATCCGCACCGAGCAGTTCATTCAAACTATAGGTTCCGGCTACTTTCCACGCATCGGTATCAGAGAAGAACTGGTGTCTTGTTACCATACCCTGTGTAAATGCCGGCATACCACCCCAAGGCGTAATAATTCCACCAGATGTTGTACCATCACTCTCACCCGTTTGAGAATATGCTACATAGGTACTGAATGCACCTGAACTTGCACCTAGTTTTACACCCCAGTAATCACTGTCAACATTACCTGCCAGTGAACCTCCTACATCACTTTGACCAATATATTGTGCTGAAGCATTCATCGTCACCTTTTCATTGAAACGACATGGCCATCCATAATCACCTTGAAGATAGATTGCATTAAAAATATCATGTGCATAATAATCCCATGCCTGCAAAGTAAGACCATCAAACCCTTTATGGATAGCAGCTGCTGCAGTTACACCGTCTGTACTATTGTCAACAGCGTCAGGAGTAGTAGGATCTCTGAAATCTATAGTCCCTAATGCCACAGTCCCCATATTTACAAAATCACCACTCTGCGCAAGTGTTGTACCCGCACCGTAACCGCTTGCGAAACCTAAGCTATAACTATCGTCATAAATATTACTGAATGTACCTGTAGTCTCTCTAGTGACATGTGCTAAGATCAAAGTAGTATCTTCTATATCAGTGTTTGTCAGTACCGCTGCTTCAAAAAGGTTCGGAAGCATTCTTGCATCATCAGCTCCAATGAGCGGGGTATCAAGTCTTTGGCGACCTACTTGAATATTGGTATTTCCAGCTGCATAGTTAAGATATGATTGACCCAAAAATGCATAATTTTCACCGTCACGACCTGTATGTGTAGGATCATAAGAAGCCCAATTATTTGCCAAGTCATCTTCAATTGACAGATCATGAATTTCAAATCCATAAGTACCATAAACTGCGACAGCAGCTGTCAAACCATTGAAATCTGGTGTTTTATATCCTATGTAACCACCCGTTGCAAGGGCATTACGATTGTTATTGGTTGAACCAGAATATGTTCTGTCAACATAAAATGTTCTGAATTGTCCAAACAGCTCACCGTAATCTACTTCTGCTGCTTCCACAGCTACAGCCGGTTCAACGGGTGCAATATCTCCTCCCGCCATAAGCAGTGTTGATGCTATGACAGATAATGCTACATATTTTCTCATTGTATCTCCTTTGTTTGACGTTTTCATTTTGTAATAAAAATAATTACAACCTAGTCTGATGTGCAAGTGTCATTCCACTAACTCAATAAGAAAATATTGCTTTTGATCTTGACCTAAGTTGTGGTTGTATTATTATCTTTATACATTTTCTGCCATACATACTTTTTTGTTTGCCCCCTTTTGACATGTTTTGAGGGGGCAAACAAAAAAGTATAGAGATACCCCCCCCTCTTTTACTAGAGAGGAGATATCGGCTATTGACCTTGACCTAAGCTGTTCGCTCTTTCGCCTTCAAGCAAGTAGAGGGTTTCAACTTAAATCCATTTTAGGCTTTTGGTTACTCACCCTGTCCTAGAGAGTAAGCACGCTCACCATCTTCGAATGCATAAAGGTTTTCAGTTTTAATCACTTCAATACCTGCACCATCAATTCTGTTCATCATATCTGTGATGTCACCATTTGTGATCACGTCACCTTGGTTTTTCGCGTAGAAACGACATCTCCAGTGATCTGTAAGGAAAGTTTCCGGGTGACCACTTGGATAGACTTTTTGACCACGGTTAGAGATCATTTTAAGTGCTATGTTAGTTCCTTCAGTAAGCTCAACCAGCTTATCACCGATTGTATTTGCATCACAATCATCTCTGGTAAAGATATCACAACCGATAAGATTCATTTTTGTGTCTCTTACATTTGTAAGTTCAGGTTTTTTGATCTTGATCGCTTTGTCATATTTAACCGCTTCCAGTGTGGATGGCTTTTGACCAAGTCTTTCGATGACTGCATCAGCAAACTCTTGAGTCCCCACTTCTGTATAGTCTCTACCTGCTGCTTTAAGTTTTCTGGCAAGGTCATAGGTTACGATACCGTCTTCAATCGTTTTAAGCCAAGCATTGTGCACTTTTTCTGCCACTTCCGGTTGACCCACTTGAACCATCATCATGACACCTGAAAGAAGAAGTCCTGACGGGTTCGCTTTGTTTTGACCGGCATGTCTTGGAGCAGAACCGTGGATCGCTTCATACATGGCAATATCATCACCAACGTTAGCACCCGGTGCAATACCTACTGAACCGGTCATAAGTCCAAGAACATCCGTTGCAACATCACCATAAAGGTTAGGCATAAGAACCATATCGAACTCTTCAGGAGCATCTACGAGTTTGGCCATACCGATATCGATGATCCAATCATCCGCTTGAATTTCAGGGTATTTTTTTGCTGTTTCGTAGAATACTTTTACAAAAAGACCATCTGTGATCTTCATGATGTTGTCTTTGATCATACAAGTGATTCTTTTTCTACCATATGCTTTTGCATACTCAAATGCATATTGACATATTTTTTCACAACCAGGTCTTGTAATGATTTTCAGACACTGCGTTACTTCCGGAGTTTGCTGATGCTCGATTCCTGCATAGAGATCTTCCTCATTTTCACGAATCGTAACAACATTCATACCTGGGAATTTTGAAGGTACAAACGGGTCATAAGCGATAGCAGGACGAACGTTTGCGTAAAGACCTAAAGTCTTACGGATAGTAACGTTCAAACTTTTGTATCCACCACCTTGAGGTGTTGTGATAGGTGCCTTAAAAAGTACTTTGTTTTTCTTGATAGAGTCCCAAGCTTCTTGACCGATACCAGATGTATTACCAGAAAGATAAACTTGTTCACCCACATCAATATGCTCCCATTCTACATCAGCACCCGCTGCATCAAGTACTCTAATACTTGCATCCATGATCTCAGGACCGATTCCGTCACCTCTTGCAACTGTAATTGTTTGCTTTGCCATTTTTTTCCTTTTATAATTAATTAAAATAAATTCTCTTAGAAACTACATCATTGAGTAGCTTCCACCTCAATCTCATTTTTCTAGATTATCTTGAACCAATTTTTCCCATCAGAAAAATTTCAAGCATTATAATTAATTTTATGGACTGATTTCTTCACCAGTATTGTCTCTTTTATTATCTTTTTTTACTTTATAAGCTATCTATATTTAATATTATTTTTATCCAAAATTGGTATTATTTTCTTATGAAACAAGAAACTTTAGATAAAAAAATAAAAATCTCAAATGACTTAATGTTTTACTTCTATACGCATATAGAGACAGATATCAACATTGATGAGCTTGCAGATCATTTCAAGATCAATA
Organism: Sulfurovum sp. TSL1; assembly: GCF_019972135.1. Lineage (NCBI taxonomy): Bacteria > Pseudomonadati > Campylobacterota > Epsilonproteobacteria > Campylobacterales > Sulfurovaceae > Sulfurovum > Sulfurovum sp. TSL1. The sequence continues at coordinate 78,058 of NZ_BPFI01000002.1, forward strand.
AATTTTATATGCATAAGATCTTTAAAGAAGTGTTCGGGCGAAATATCTATGAAAGTATTAAATATATTCGTCTTCAAAAAGCTTCTAATCTTTTGTTAACCAATAAATATTCGACTATTTCAGAGGTAGCCAATGAGTGTGGCTACAGCTCTCAAACCTCATTCATTCGTGCATTTAAAGAACGTTTTTCCATGACACCCAACAAGTGGAGAAAGGGTGGATATAAAGACTATTCGCATAAAATTCTCTTACAGTCACCAAAAGCACAAGCTTCTACAGCAAGTTTTGAACAAATAGAGCCTCAAATCGTGAAAATGCCCCAGCAAAGTGCATATTATATTCGCCACAGAGGCTATGGATACGAAAAATCAAAACTCACATGGCAAAAAATTCAAACTTGGATCTACCAGAATGAATTAAAAGACTATACAGAGATATCCCTTTTTCATGACAATCCGACCATCACCCCCTTAGATGAGTGTCATTATGTGGCATGTGTGGTTCCGAATGATGAAAAGGAGTTGAAAGATCAACGTCTTCCAAGTTTTAATATCTCTGGGGGTGTTTATGCCAAGTTTGATTTTGAAGGGAAAAGAGGAGATCTATTGAAGTTGATCCACTGGGTCTATCATGAATGGTTGCCAAAAAGTGAGTATCAGACCACAACAAAACCGCCTTATGCGGTCTATCACAAAAACCATTATCTTAATCAAGATGAGGAATTTGCGATCAGTTTTTATTTATCAATAAAATTTTAATTTACAAAGAGTGACTCATACTTGTTGTGAATCTTTTGAATGCAATAAAACAAGGGAGTCACTAATAATGCATTTCCCGCCATATCTATCTATGAACGCTCTAATCTTCTCTATCATTCTTTCAAATTTTTCCTCTCGGCATACGGTAAAGATATAATTATTGCTAAGAAGGTCATTCGCTTCATCGGCAGTTTTTAGTCCATGACTTCCATACCCCTCAATATCTCTGATAATCGTATACCCTGTTACATCAGCTTCTTTAAATATCTCTAATACTCTATTTGTATAAATAGACTCAATGATCACTTCGACTTTTTTCATTTTTTCCATAATTCACCCCCATAAAATAGTAATAAAGTAGTAGTATAGCGGTATCCCTAAAGAGATGTTAAAAGGGAAAGTGACCGCTAGACTTAATGGCAGATAAAGCCCAGGATTGGCTTCAGGTACAGACAACCTCATAGCCGCAGGCACTGCAATATAAGAAGCACTTCCCGCAAGTAATGACAGCAATAAGGTATCTCCTTGTGATAGTTCAAAGAAGTACCCTAATAGAATAGCAACGGATGCATTAAAGATAGGCATAGCGATTGCAAACATAATTAAAAACAGTCCGACTTTTTTTAACTCATAAATTCTTTTTGCTGCAACCAATCCCATATCAAGAAGGAAAAATGCAAGCATTCCTTTAAACAGCGTTCCAAACAACGGCTCCATAGAATTCCAACCTTACTGATCGATCCATAGGTCGCAGCGATAGCGATAGCATTATAGTTATCCAATTTCATACGTAAAATAAAATAGCTATAGATCGGTACAATGATCGCCATGAGGATTGCCAAGGAAAGTGCAGTAAAGATGTAGGTATTTAAACCACTATGAGAAAGTTCATATCCTCCATGAAGCCCAATGGCTATCAACAGATACAATGAAAAAAGTTTGGGTAAAGGCTGCGGAATCGACAATTTTGATTTGAAAAAACAGCTAACATGCCGAGCAAAAAGAATAGTATCGGTGGATTTAAAATATTTTGAAGTATTAAATCGACATTCATAATGAATCTCCTAAAATCATTTTGGTGCCGGGTACTGCACCGATATGGTGCAATACTCGATAGCTTTACTTAGATAGCGTCAATGATTGCATGTTTAAATAAGTGAATAAGAGTAACGTGATTTTTAAAAATAAGATTTGACAATTAAGATAAAATTTATCCTATTTGAATTAACTGTATCAACAATATACATTTCATGTTAAATAGATAGATTTTGAAGAAAAAAGAAGTACTTTCGGGCAGAAGCCCGAAAGGAAAAATTAGCAAGAGTAAGTTGACATAAATTCGAATGCGGTTGGTCTAGCTTCATCAGGCCAGATCTGTCTCTCAAACATATAGTGTTGGTATGTGTCGATAAAATCTTGTGAAAATACAGGTCTCAAGAACTCATTATCCGCGATCAAACCTTCCATCGCTTCTCTGAGTGTATGAGGCATTTGAGGGATATTCTTCTCTCTGATCTCATCAAGGCTAAGTTCAAAAAGGTCTTCATTCATTGGACCTACCGGAACATATTTGTTTCTGATACCATCAAGTCCAGCCATCATCAATGCGGCAAATGCAAGGTAAGGACATGCAGTTGAATCAGGGAAACGAGTCTCAATTCTGGTAGCCATTTCACCTGCACCGTAAGGAATACGGCAGGCAGCTGATCTGTTTTGACTGGAGTAAGTTAGGATAGATGGTGCTTCAAATCCCGGGACAAGTCTTTTGTAAGAGTTTGTACTTGGGTTTGTGATAGCCGCTACAGCTTTGGCATGCTTGAAAATACCGCCAAGATAGTGGATGGCCATATCACTAAGGTTTGCGTATTCGCCTTGTTTATAGAAAAGGTTCTTGCCGTCTTTCCAGATAGATTGGTGTACATGCATTCCATTACCATTGTCTCCAAGAAGAGGTTTTGGCATGAATGTTGCGGTTTTACCGTTGAGATGTGCTACCATTTTCACTACATATTTGTACTTTTGCACATTATCTGCAGCTTCGATCATCGTACCGAACTTGATACCGATCTCGCCTTGTCCCTGAGCTACCTCATGGTGACCAAGCATTACTTCAAGACCAACTTCCTCCATGATGAGCATCATTTCAGCTCTAAGGTCAACCATTGAGTCTGTAGGCATTACAGGGAAGTATCCGCCTTTTGTACCAGGTCTGTGTCCCATGTTTCCATTTTCATAGGCAGTATCACTGCTCCATTGACCTTCTTCCGTATCTACTCTAAAGTATGCACTGTTCACATCATCTCTGAACTTCACATCATCGAAGATGAAAAATTCATTTTCAGGACCAAAATATGCAACATCACCGATATTCATCTCTTCAAGATATTCAAGTGATTTTTTAGCGATCGATCTTGGACATTTTTCATACATTTGACCTTTGTAAATGTCATATACGTCACAGATCACGATAATAGTACTGTCCGCGGTGAAAGGATCAAGGAATGCAGTAGGAACATCCGGTTTAAGGATCATGTCTGATTGGTTGATCGGCTGCCATGCATCGATAGAAGAGCCATCAAATGGTAGACCTGCATCCAGCATCTCAGGTGTTACAGCACTCATTCTGTAACTGATATGGTGCCATGCACCTTTAATGTCCGTAAACCTAAAGTCTACAAACTCTACTTCATTTTCTTTGCAATATTTGTAAAACTCATCTATGTTGTTAACAAATTTACCCATGTAATTACTCCTAAATTAAAAATTTTCCATATTGTATCCATAAATCAATTAGTTATATCAGTATTTGTGCTTAAAAAATAACCAATTGTCGATCTCGCCCTTCGAAAGTAGCAGCTTTTGTATATCCGACATCTTTTACAAGTGCGGTTGCAACGTCATATCCGAATCCTACCTGCTCGACAGCATGTGCATCTGAAGAGAAAGTAATAGGGATATCAAGCGCATACGCTTCTTCCAGTAATTCTCTTGAAGGGTAGAGTTCACCAACAGGCTTGCGAAGACCGGCTGTATTGACTTCTAAGACCATGTTTGATCTCTTGATGGCATGAAGTGCATCTTTTGCCAGGAGTCTTACATCTTTTTTGGGCATGAATTTAAATACTTTGATCAAGTCAAGGTGTCCAACGATGTCGAACTTCCCGGATCTTGCCATCGCCTCAGTGGCTTCAAAATAGGCTTGCCAGATCTCATCTATATCTTTGTTCTTCCATCCGGCGATGAATTCAGGGTTGTCAAAACTCCACTTGTCTATGAAGTGTACGGAGCCTATCAGGTAGTCTACTTCTGCATCTAAAACGCGATCGTCCATGTGTCCCGGAAGGTAATCCACTTCATAACCGAACAGTATCTTGATATCGTTTTTGTACCGTTCTTTGGCACCCAAAATATCATCGGTATAGGCCTGCATCTCTTCAAATGCAAGACGGTAGTGCGGATCAAAATCCATGGGTGCATGTTCGGAAAACCCATAAATATCGATACCCAGTTCTATGGCTTTTTGGATGTATTCATCCACCGTACCTTCAGCATGGTTACAACGTGTTGTGTGATTATGTATATCTATTCTCATAGGCTGATTTTAGCATAAAAACTGTTTTTTACCACTAATAGGATAAAATAAGAACCAAATAAATTCTATTAGGCAAAAGATGACAGATCAAAATAAAGTAGAACTTTTAGCACCGGCAGGTAACCTGGAGAAGATGAAAATCGCTCTGAACTATGGGGCAGATGCCGTCTATGGGGGTACAAGTACCTTTTCACTACGTATTCGTTCAGGTAAAGAGTTCGATATGGAATCTTATGCCGAGGGAATAGCGTATGCCCATGCACGGGGAAAGAAAGTTTACTCTACCGTGAATTCATTTCCATTTAATTCACAAATGAAACTCTATGAAAACCACATTGCCAAGATAGCCGAGCTTAAACCCGATGCGCTGATCGTCTCGAGCCCGGGTGTGGTAAAGATAGCCAATCGTATTGCACCGGACATTCCTATCCACCTCTCTACGCAGGCCAACGTCATGAATGCCATGGATGCAGAGGTCTATTATGACCTCGGGGTCAAGCGTATTATCGTTGCGCGTGAAATAAGTTTGAAAGACTGTGAAGCCATCAAACATCATCTGCCTGACCTTGAACTGGAGATATTTGTGCATGGCTCGATGTGTTTTGCCTACTCGGGACGCTGTCTCATCTCTTCACTGCAAACGGGGCGTGTACCTAACCGTGGATCCTGTGCCAATGACTGCCGTTTCCCGTATGAGGTCTACGCACATAACCCGGAGTCAGGAACCACATTCCGGCTGGATGAAGAAGAGGGGATCGGTACCTATATCATGAATGCCAAAGATATGAATATGGCATCACATATCGACGAGATACTCAAATCAGGTGTCATAGACTCTCTGAAGATAGAGGGACGTACCAAGTCACCTTACTACGCGGCTGTGGTGACCAAAGCCTATCGCCATGCGATCGATGATTTCTATGCCAATGATTTTGATGCTGCACGCTATCAGGCAGAACTCAACACCACGCAGAACCGCGGCTTTACAGATGCCTATCTGCTCTCGCGGCCTTTTGATAGAAGTGAGACAGAATCGAACGATTTCTCGATACAGTACGGTACCCATCAGGTGGCCGGACTTGTCCTGGAAGACGGTCTGACATGGAAATGTAAGGACAAGACGTGTGTGGGGGACAGTGTAGAGATCGTTCTGCCCTTAGATGCAACGGTTGAACTGGTAGACAATGATATAGGTAAGATAGAAGAGTTAGACGGGAAGTATTGGCTGACATTTAAAAAAATGCTTTCCGAATCAGGCAAGGAGTTTGAGTGTATTCACTCGGGTGACCTGAACAATATACTTTTACCTGCGAAACTTCCGGGGTATACTATATTAAGACGTGAGATCGCAGAAGCATTGGAGAATAAGGGATTGACAGAGAGTTCAACGCCGATGAAGCAAGAGCCAGAAAGTAAACCAACAAGTAAGGATATGAAATGAAGTTTGTATCGATCGTAATGGAAAGTAAAAGTGACTACAGTGTGATGTCCGAGTGTTCAGAAACACTGAAAAAATTCGGTGTACCGTTTGAGCTTGTCATCTCTTCAGCACACAGAAGCCTTGAGAGAACGATGCAGTACGTCAAGGAGTCTGAAGCCAAAGGGGCACAGGTCTACATTGCTGCTTCGGGTATGGCGGCACACCTTGCAGGCGCTTTGGCAGCAGCTACGAGTAAACCCGTACTCGGTGTACCTATGGAGAGTGGGGCACTGAAAGGTGAAGATGCGCTGCTATCTACCGTCATGATGACAGCAGGTATGCCCGTAGGTACACTTGCCATTGGCAAATCAGGTGCGGTCAATGCTGCGTATTTGGCTATACAGATCATGGCACTGCAGGATGATGAACTTAAAGTCAAACTCCAAGAAGACCGCATAAGCAAAGCAAAAAAAGTAGAACTTGATTCTTCAGAGATTGAAACGATACTGTAAAATTAACACTAGGTAGAAATATAGATGAACAAAAACGCCATCACATTTAGTGAACTACTCCTCAAATTACAACAATTTTGGGCAGAACATGGGTGCAATATCGTGCAACCCTATGATATCCCTTCGGGTGCAGGGACATTCCACCCTGCTACATTGCTGAGAAGCCTGGACTCTCAGCCATGGTCAGCTGCGTATGTGGCCCCTTCTCGCCGTCCGACAGATGGACGTTATGGGGAAAACCCTAACCGTCTTGGTGCCTACTATCAGTTTCAAGCACTGATCAAGCCCAGTCCTGACAACATTCAAGAGCTTTATTTGAAGTCTTTGGAGTACCTGGGGTTAAACCTGCAAGAGCATGACATCCGTTTTGTAGAAGACAACTGGGAGTCTCCTACCTTGGGTGCCTGGGGGCTTGGCTGGGAAGTATGGCTTGATGGTATGGAAGTGACACAGTTTACCTACTTTCAGCAGGTCGGCGGTATCGCCTGTGACCCTGTAGCGGTGGAGATCACGTATGGTACAGAGAGACTTGCGATGTATCTGCAAGGGGTAGATTCCGTGTACGATCTGGTTTGGAACCGTATGGGTGACACTATAACAACGTATGGAGATGTACATAAAGAGACAGAGTATGAGTTCTCCAAGTATCATTTTGAAGTCGCCAATGTAGAGAACCTGTTCCAGCATTTCGAAGATGCCTCCAGAGAATGTGAAGTCTGTCTGGAGGCAGGTCTGCCTTTACCGGCCTATGACCAGTGTATGATCGCCTCACATGCTTTTAATGTACTCGATGCAAGAAAAGCGATCTCCCAGGCACAGAGACAGAACTATATTTTAAAAGTAAGAGAACTCTCTATAGGGTGTGCAAAACTTTATAAAGCGCAAGAGCAAGAGCGTAATGAACGTGTTAGAGGATAGCGTTAGTTTCTGCATAGAAAGGGTAGACTCATGATCGAAAAACTGGTAACTTCAAGTTTAAAAATGGGGGTCATTGCCGGCGGTCAGCTTGGCAAGATGCTGATTCAAGAGGCTAGTAAATGGGATATTTCCACCTACATACTTGACCCGGATGAAGGATGTTCTGCACACAATGTGGCTTCTGTGCATGTGATAGGGGATTTTAACGACTTCGATACGGTCTATGAATTCGGAAAGCGTGTGGATATTTTGACCTTTGAACTTGAAAATGTCAATATCGAAGCCTTGCAAAAGCTGAAATCCGAGGGACTCAGGATCGTTCCGGACCCTGATATATTGGCACTCATTCAGGACAAAGGGCTCCAAAAAGAGTTCTATGCAAAGCACGCACTGCCGACTTCTTCGTTTATATGCTGTGAAAAGGAAGAAGAGATCAGAGAAGCCCTTCAAACAGGAAAACTTGCCTACCCCTTTGTGCAAAAGTTGCGAAAAGGCGGATATGACGGACGTGGTGTATCACTGATCCATAACAGTGACAAAACACTTTTAGAGGGTACTTCTGTTCTAGAGGAAAAAGTGGATATCGATAAAGAGATCGCTGTGATCGCTGCAAGAAACAGTGCAGGGGAAGTACGTTGTTTCCCTGCGGTGGAGATGACCTTCAATGATGAGACAAACCTGGTAGAAGAGATCTTCTGTCCTGCGGATATTACACAGGAACAGGTACAAACAGCAGAAGCATTGGCGATAGATATCATTGAAAAGTTGGATATGGTCGGACTTTTGGCTATCGAGTTCTTTATAGACAAACAAGGCCAGATACTTATCAATGAAGTGGCTCCACGACCGCATAACAGCGGGCACCATACCATAGACAGTGTTGTGACCTCCCAATTGGAACAGTTGCTCCGAGCAATACTGGACCTGCCTTTGGGAAGTACGAAGCTGACCAGTGCTTCAGTGATGCTGAACCTATTGGGGGAACCGGGGTATGAAGGGCCGGTCTATTATGAGGGGTTTAGTGAGTCTCTTGCCATAGAGGGGGTCAAGGTCCATCTTTATGGTAAAAAAAGCACAAGACCTTCAAGAAAGATGGGACATGTCACAGTCTTGGCAGATACGGTTGAAAATGCATTCAAAAAAGCAGACAAAGTGAAAAATATACTAAAGGTGAAATCATGGAAAATGTAGTGGTGAGTATTGTGATGGGATCAGATTCTGATCTTCCTGTAATGCAGGAGGCTGCCAAGATGTTGGAGCAGTTCAATGTCGGATATGAGCTGGATATCGTCTCGGCACATAGAACACCGGAAAAACTTTTTGAGTTTTCCGCCAATGCGCATAAGCGCGGCATTCAAGTCATCATCGCAGGAGCAGGGGGTGCTGCGCATCTTCCGGGCATGATCGCTTCCCTGTCCCCGTTGCCGGTCATAGGTGTGCCAGTGAAATCAAGCAACTCTATTGACGGGTGGGATTCGGTGCTCTCCATACTGCAGATGCCTGGAGGTGTACCGGTGGCTACAGTGGCGCTCAACGGTGCCAAGAATGCCGGTATACTTGCAGCGCAGATCGTCTCCACTGCCTGTGAAGAGACCAGAGATGAGATCATCGCCTATAAACAGGGTCTTGCGGACCAAGTGATGGAGAAGTCAAAAAGAGTGAGATCTCAGAGAGTTTAGTATGAAGCTGCAAGAGATATATGATCATTTAGATCAAATAAGCCCCTTTGAACTTCAGGAAAAGTGGGACAACTCCGGACTGATCGTAGGTGAGTTGTCCAGAGAAGTATCACAGGTCGTAGTGGCACTGGACATTGATGAAGAGATGATAGAGGCTGCAGAGATAGATACACTGTTTGTTGTACACCATCCCCTTATCTTTGGAAACATGACGCAACTCGATTTTGCCAAGTACCCTGCGAACCTTATCGAAAAGATGATATTGAAAAAGCACTCTCTTATCGCTTTGCATACCAATTTTGACCAGACACATTTGAACAGGTATGTGTTTGAAAAGATCTTAGGGTTCCAAACTGTGTCACAAGATCCTTTTATATGTACGGCCAAAGGAGAGTGGCACTATAAAGAGCTTTTGACCCTTTTAAAAGAGAGGCTGAACTTGCCGACACTCAAGGTCATAGGCAAAAAAGAGAAGATCAGATCTATCGCTTTAACCACAGGTGCAGGGGCATCACTGATGGATGAAGTTGAGGCTGACTGTTTTCTGACCGGAGATATAAAATATCATGATGCGATGAAAGCAATGAGCGAAGATTTGATGATGGTAGACATCGGACACTATGAGAGTGAAAAGTTTTTTGCAGAGATCATTTTGGATGAGTTGAAAGTTTTACCTCTTTTAGCTATAATTTCAAATTCAAAAAACCCATTTCATATTGAAACAATATAAAGTATGGGACAAACCTCTCAAAATAACCATTGAGAACCCTTAAACGCCAAAAGGACAGAGATTGAACAAACATCTAAAAGAGCTCATCGAGCTTTCAAAAATTGACAAGGCTATAGACAGTTATACTCCGCAGCTTGAAGCAGCAAATAAAAAAGTTGCAAAAGTAGAAAAGAAGATCAATGCTGCACAGGAAGAACTTGATACATTAAATGCAAGTATCGTTGAAAATGATGCAAAAGTAAAGACATTTGAAGAGCAGCTTACAATGCTGAATGAGCAATTGGCTTCAAATGCTAAAAAGTCTAAAGATATCACTACTGAAAAAGAGATGAAAGCACTCTCTTTGGAAGAAGATATCGCTAAAGAAAAGATGACATTTGCCAATGAAGAGATCGAAAGACTTCAGAAGATCAATGAAACGACTACATTGCTTGTAGAAGAAGCGAAGGCAAAAGTAGAAGCATTGGCTGCAGAAGCAGAATCGGTCAATGAAGTGGTATCTGCAGAAAAAGCAGAGATCGAAAAAAACAAGGGTGAACTTTTTGTTGAAAGAGAAAAACTCAGTAGAGATCTTGAACAAAAAGTACTTGCATTTTATGAGAAGATCCGTATTTGGGCAGGCAATACAGCAGTGGTCCCCGTGAAGAAACAAGCATGTTACGGATGTTATATGAAGCTCAATGACAAAACGTATTCTGAAGTGATCAAAGCAGATGAGATCTGTAATTGTCCACACTGTGGTAGAATTCTCTATATTGAGAGTGTTACGGAAGAAGCATAAGTGATGTACTATGGAGAAACTTTTCTTTTTTCTCTATAGTGTTCTCTCTTTTTTCCTTTATCTACTGGCCCTTCCTCTTTTAGCATTATTCTCTTTTAAAACCAAGTATAAAGATTCGCTGCCCGCAAGATTTTTCTTATGGAACAACAAGCCTTTAAAACCTGATGGTATCTGGTTTCACTCTTGCAGTTTCGGAGAAGCAAAAGCCATCAGATCTTTAGTGGATAGACTGCCGCAAGGGAGTCTGCGTATGAGTACCACCACGCACACAGGTTTTAAAGTGATAGAAGAGTACACGCAAGAGAGCAGATATCTGCCTTTTGAACCTTTGCTGTTCGGCTGGCTGAAACCGCAAAAGGCACTGGTGGTGATGGAAGCTGAGTTTTGGTATCTTCTTTTTACATTGGCACAGAGCAGAGGGGCTAAAACCCTACTGATCAATGCACGTATGAGCGACAGATCTTTCCCCAGGTACAAAAAGATAGGATGGCTCTACAGAGAGATCTTTAAGCACATCGATGAAGTGTACGCACAAACAGCCAAAGACAAAGAGCGTTTGGAGTCTCTGGGTGCTAAAAATGTTGTGGTTACGGGTAATATCAAGCTGGCACATTTGCCTGCTGTCACCAAAGAGATCCAAAAACCTTCCCGTCTGGTTGTCTGTGGAGCGAGTACACATGAGGGGGAAGAGGCACTGATCCTGGATGCCTTTGTCGCATTGAAAAAGGAACATCCCGAAGCCGTTCTGCTTTTGGTACCGCGTCATCCTGAACGTTTTGAAAAAGTGGCAAAAATGATGGAGGCGTATGCTGACAGATATCAGTTCACGGCACAGCGTTATTCCCAAAATGAAGTGCTGGGCTCTGATATGATCTTAGTCGATGTCCTGGGTGAACTGGTCAATCTATATGCCGTCAGTGACATTGTGATACTTGGCGGGGCATTTGAACCTATAGGCGGGCATAACGCGGCAGAGGCAGCACAGTTCGGATGCAAGATCATCTCAGGAGAACACTACTTCAACCAAAAAGATATTTTTGATGCCATTGAGGGTATCGCAGTCGTAGAGGCATCCAATCTTACAAGAAGATTGCTGCAGCATGGATTGCTTAAACCCACCAGGATAAAAAACAAGAGTGACATCACACGTATCACTGAGAGCTTAGAGCGTGTTTTATAACATAGAAGATGACACTGTCAGTTTACGGATCAAGGCACAACCCAATGCCAGTAAAAACGAATTTTGTGAAGTATATGATAATGATGCCATCAAGATACGTATCAAAGCACCGGCAGTCGAAGGTGCGGCAAACAAAGAGTTGGTAAAGTTTCTTGCAAAAAGTTTTAAAGTTTCAAAAAGTGATATACTGTTTAAAACAGGGCAACATAGCAAGATCAAAATAGTGGTGTTCCCACTGAATGATAAATTTAAAGATTGGATAGAAGAAAATGGCTACAGATAAAGCATATAAAGTCCTTGCAATGGCAAAGGGCATTTCAAACAACAAAGCAAAAGAACTGATAGACAGAGGACTGGTCTATGTGGAAGATAAAAAAGTAAAGATCGCCAGAGCGGAGATACGCACAGATACGGTCTTCCGTATAGAGTATCCTGAAGATATAGAGATACTCTATGAAGATGAAGATATCATTGCCGTGAACAAACCTGCCCAGGTGGACAGCTATGAGATCCAGGATTCCATAGCAGGTGCGGAACTTCTTCACAGACTTGACAGAGATACCTCCGGTGTACTGTTGTTAGGAAAGAACAGGGAATTTATAGAGCGTGCCATCAAAGAGTTCAAGAACCGTAAAGTAGAAAAACATTATGTGGCATGGATAGAGGGTGTTTTATATGAAAAAGTGGAGATAGACGAACCGATCTTTACAGTGAAAAAAGGTAAAGCCTTCTCTATGATAGACCCGGTACGCGGTAAAAAAGCACATACCGTGGTCAAACCCGAAGAGATACAGGGTAAAAAATCCAAAGTCCATATAGAGATCACGACGGGAAGAACGCACCAGATCCGTGTACATCTTGCACATATAGGGCATCCTATCGTAGGGGATGAACAGTATGGAAGCCGTACGCAGTCAAAACGTATCCTTTTGCACTCTGCCAAAATGAAATTACTGGACTACGAGTTCAATGCGGCAGAGCCCAAAGACATCGCGAGATATAAGTAAATCTTCGATAAAATCGCAACATTATATAGAGAAAAAAGAGAAGAAATAAGGTAAGAAATGTTTGATACTTTAACCGACAGTTTTAAAAATGCCATAGGCAAAATCCGCTTTCATGATGATGAAAAGGCACTCAAAAAAGCAACTGCTGAACTGAAAAAATCACTGTTAAAAGCAGATGTACACCACAAAGTAGTGAAAGAGCTCATTTCGAGCGTAGAGATCGAGACCAAGCAAAACGGTGTAGGTAAAGAGAACTTCCTCAAAGCACTGCAAACGAAACTTACGGATATTTTAACGATAGAAGGTGCGCCTAAAGGTTTCACTTTCGCATCCAAACCACCAACGGTTGTTCTGATGATAGGACTACAGGGGTCGGGTAAAACGACCACCACGGGTAAATTGGCCTATTTCCTCAAAGAACAAAAAAAGAAAAAGGTCATGGTGATCGCAGCCGACCTTCAGAGACTCGCAGCGGTAGAACAGCTCAGACAGATCACTTCACAGATTGAAGTGGAGCTTGTCGCTGACGAGAATGCCACACCTGTAGAGATCGTCAAGCAGGGGCTTGCAAGGGCAGAGAAAGAGCTTTATGATGTCGTACTTATAGATACCGCGGGACGTTTGGCCATAGATGAAGAGCTGATGAATGAGCTTGCAGAGGTGAAGAAGGTAGCAGAACCTGATGAACTTTTCTATGTGGCAGATGCCATGACAGGTCAGGATGCCGTCAGAACAGCACAAACCTTTAAAGAGAAGATAGGTATCACCGGTGTGGTACTTTCCAAATTTGATGGTGACTCCAAAGGCGGTGTGGCACTTGGGCTTACAGAGCAGGTAGGGGTACCGCTTCGTTTCATCGGTGCAGGTGAAAAGATGCCGGATCTTGAGCAGTTCATTTCAGACAGGATCGTAAGCCGTTTGATGGGTGCAGGGGATGTTGAGTCATTGGCAGAAAAAGCTGCAGCGGCGATAGACCCTAAAGAAGCAAAAAAAATGACACAGAAGATCAAAAAAGGTCAGTTCAATTTCAATGATTTCCTGGCACAGATGGAACAGATGAAGAAACTCGGAAGCATGAAGTCCATCATGGGTATGATACCTGGTATGGGGAACATGGCAAAACAGCTAGGTGATCTGGACCTGGAGAATTCCGATGAGATCAAAATGATCAAGGCGATGGTCTCTTCCATGACACCCAAAGAGAGAGAAGACCCGGATCTTCTTAGCAACACGCGTAAGAGACGTTTGGCAGCAGGCGCCGGACTGGATCAGGTACAGGTGAACCGTGTACTTAAGCAGTTCAAGAACGCTGCCAAGATGGCGAAAAAGCTATCAGGGAAAGGCGGTATGAAACAGATGCAGGATATGATGGCAAAAATGCAGGGCGGCGGTTTCCCGGGCGGACCTCGCTAAGAACTGACGGCTTCCGTATGAAGCAACTACAGCTCCTACCCTTGCACGCGAAAAGACCATGGCATTTAATAAAATCTTTATAATTTTTATGGTAGAATCGCGTTCCAAAAAGAATTTACGAAGTGTTGATGAGTGTTTTAGTCATTAAAAAACAGTTGTCAGTACTTGTTACGAGAATACATAACTTTTCCTCGAGATAGGCATTAAAAAAAATGAAAAGAACAAAGGACACAATATGACAATGATCAGAATGACAAGAATGGGTAGAAAGAAAAAACCATTTTACAGAATCGTAGTAACAGACAGCAGAAAAAGAAGAGACGGTGGTTGGATCGAAGCAATCGGTCACTATAACCCGGTAAGTGTAAACAAAGATCTTACGCTTGATGAAGAGAGATTGAACTACTGGTTAAGTGTTGGTGCACAAATGAGCCCGACAGTAAAAAGACTAGCAGGTAAAAAATAGTCTGAATGGTTAAAGATTTCCTGCTCTCCTATACCAAACTTTTGGTACACAACCCTGAAGATATCTCTATAGAGATCACAGAGGTTGATGAGAGTTTCGATGAGATCACCATCTTCGCAAACAGTGAAGACATAGGTAAACTTATCGGTAAAGAAGGAAAAATGATCAATTCTATCAAAACAGTCATCTCCGGCTGTAAAGCAAAAGGCGGTAAAAACTACCGCGTTAATGTAAAAGCTTCAAAGTAACACTCTTATGTCAAAAGACAACTTTTTTATCGCTCAAATAGGGCGGACCATTGGACTTTGGGGTGACCTCAAATTTCATCTCCATACAGATTTCCCAGAACAGTTTAAAGTAGGCCAGACCTATAAAAGCAACCGTGGTGACCTGACTATATCAGATATCAATTTTACACGCGGAATCATTCGTTTCAGAGGGTATGAAAGTATTGATGCTGCAAAAAAACTGACCAATGCAAAACTTTATGCCAATGAAGCACAAACAAAAGAGAATTGCGAACTGGGCGAAGGGCAACATTTTTGGTTTGATGTGATCGGTTGTGTAGTCAAACAGGATGATGAAGTTTTAGGTGTGGTAGAGGATATACAACGTATGGCAGATACAGACTACCTTGCCGTGAAAACAGATGCCAGTTTAGTTGCAGCAGGTTTGTCTAAACAATTCCTACTCCCTTACATAGAACGTTACATCATCAAAATCGATACAGATGAAAAAATAGTCCATACGAAAGATGCTAAAGACATTTTAGAGGCTAGCTAAAGCTATGTATTTCTCTTTTGTTACACTGTTTCCGGAGCTTATCAAAGGGTATTTTTCCGAGAGTATCTTGAAACGTGCGATTGAAGATGAAAAAATCTCTATCGATTTTTACAATCCACGTGATTTTACCACAGATAAACACAACCGCGTGGATGCACCGATGATAGGCGGAGGGGCAGGTATGCTCATGACACCGCAGCCTTTGATGGATACGCTTCGTAAAGTAAGAGAGACTTCTCCAAAGGCTCATGTGGTGTTTGTTTCCCCTGTGGCAAAACCATTCACGCAAAACGATGCAAGGCGTTTAGCGAAAAAAGAGCATGTGGTGCTTGTGAGCGGACGTTATGAAGGCATAGATGAAAGGGTCATCGAAGCGCAGGCAGATGAACTTTTTTCCATAGGAGATTTTATCTTGACCGGCGGAGAGTTGGCAAGTATGGTGGTTTGTGATGCGATCAGTCGTAATGTCGAAGGGGTATTAGGCAACAGTGACTCTTTAAGTATAGAGAGCTTTGAAGCATCACTTTTGGAAGCGCCTTCTTTTACGAAACCCAAGAATTATGAAAACAATGAAGTAGTTTCAGAATTCCTAAAGGGTAATCATAGTAAAATCACGGACTTAAAAAGAGGGCTTGCTTTGTGTAAAACAAAGTATTTTAGGCCAGACTTATACAAAAAAGGTATAACACATGAGAAATAAATACATTGAAAGCTTCGAGCAAGCACAAGTAGAAAACAGAAATATTCCAGAGTTCAGAGCAGGTGATACAGTAAGAGTAGCTGTTAGAATTAAGGAAGGTGAAAAGACAAGAGTTCAGAACTATGAAGGTCTTTGTATCGCGATCAGAGGTCAGGGAACTGGTAGAACATTCAACGTAAGAAAAATGGGTGCCAACTCTGTGGGTGTTGAGAGAATCTTCCCAATTTACTCAGACTCTATCGAGAGTATCGAAGTACTTAGAAGAGGTAGAGTAAGAAGAGCTAAATTGTTCTATCTTAGAGAGCTTAAAGGTAAAGCAGCAAGAATCAAAGAACTCAGAAGAAAGTAATCTTTCTTTCTGCTTCATCGCATCTTTACAGGAGCTGGTTCAGTCACTTACTGACGTAAGCTCCCTCACCACAACCTACAAATCTACAATTAATCAAAAAGAAATCTCAACTTTCTTATATAAATACAAAAATTATTTTTAATCGCTATAATAGTTCAAAATCTATTGAGGGATCTCCCATTATGTTATCAGCCATAAAACATAAACTTATCACACTTGTACAACTCCTACTTGTTATGACCTATATCCTCTTTGAAGAGTTGATCTGGGAAGGAATTGCAAAACCTATCTATGAAGCGATCCATGCACTTAAAATACTTCAGCGTTTAGAAGCAAAGTTGGAGAACTTGAATCCCTCTATGATTCTTGTTATTTTTATACTCTTATTTGTCATAGTGGAAGCATTCGGTCTTTATGCGGGAATGTTGTTTGTCAGCGGACAGATGATCTTGGGGCTGGTGCTCTATATCGCCAAGATCCCAATCGCGGCATTTACTTTTTGGCTTTTTAGAGTGACAGAAGAGAAGTTGATGCAGTTTGGATGGTTTAAATGGTTGTATGAGTGGATCATGCGAGCGATCGCCTGGATCAAGGCTACTGAGATACATCGCAAAACGATGGAACGTTTGGTAGAGATGAAGAGAGACATCAAAGCATGGAAAGAAAAATACTTTGCAGGGGAAAGTCCATTTATTGGGAGAATGAAACAGCTTTACAAGAGAGTGAAAGTATCATTGAGAAAATAATCTATGATAGATTGATTGAGGGAAAACGATTTATTTGTGGCCACTCTCTCCGGTTCTTGCGACAAGTGCATTCATTTTTTCTCCACCGATGTGATAGGCTTTCCCAAAGCCAAATGTTGCTTCACCGTAAATAGGCTTGAGTGCATACAGGTTAAAGTCCTTCATGCCCATGAGCATCGTGACCATAGTGGCATCAAACTTATACTGAAAATGTTTCATCACCGTGTCAAATCTCTCACTCTCCCTGGAGAGTGATGTGACATCGCACTGTAGTGAGATACGTTTTCTTGCAAAGATATTTTCACTCCTGCTCTCATCTTCAATAAAAAATGCGGAAGCCCGGGGTGTGGTTTGTATATTCTGTGCATGTGTAGCCATGTCTGATATAAAGATATAGACCTGTTCCCCATCATAGTAAAAAGGTGCATAAGAGGAGAAAGGATAGCCATTACTGCCCTGTGTCCCCAGAACAACACTCTGATATTCGGCCAATAGTTCTGTCAGTGTAGGCATGCGATGTTAGACACTCTTGTTCTTCATCGCCTGCTGGGCTTCACGTTTGAGTGTTTTTTCTTTCATGTCGGCACGTTTGTCATGCAGTTTTTTACCTTTGGCCAGTGCAATGCTCACTTTGGCAATGTTACGTTCATTAAAATAGATCATAAGAGGCACGATAGTCAGCCCCTCTTTGTGTACTTTCACATAGAGTTTTGCCAACTCTTTTTTATGTAAGAGCAGTTTTCTAGGTGCTCTTGTATCGGGGACAAAGTATTTATTTGTTGTCTCTAGATGAGAGATATGTGCATTCATAATATGTAGCTCACCCTTGATAAAACGGCAAAAAGCATCAGCGAGGTTGGCACGTTTGGCACGAAGTGCTTTAACTTCTGCACCCGTCAATACAATCCCCGCTTCAAATTTTTCAATGATCTCATAATCATGTCTGGCTTTTTTATTCTGCGCTACGATATTGATCGCCAAATTGGTCCTTTATGTAGAGTCTTCTGTCTATATTTTGTAGAATTATATCATATAATTCACCATGGATAAAACGGAAACAAACCCCTTGGAAATTCTTTATCAGGATGCATACCTTGTGGCGATCAATAAACCATCAGGTCTGCTTGTACATAAGTCTCCTATCGATAAACATGAAACAGAGTTCGCACTGCAAATGGTACGTGATCAGATAGGACAGTATGTCTATCCCATCCATCGTTTAGATAAACCGACCTCAGGGGTATTGCTTTTTGCATTGGATGCCCAAACGGCCCAGAGGATGTCCCTTATGTTTCGTGGATCACAGGTCCATAAAGAGTACATGGCTGTCGTACGCGGGTTTACTGAAGATGCGTCACTGATAGACTATCCGCTTAAGCAGATGTTAGATACCAAAGAGCAGAAGCAAAAGGGAATCACTAAAGAGACCCAAGAGGCACAAACACAGTATCAGCGTTTGGCTACTGTAGAACTACCTTACCCTGTAAGCCGTTACCCTGTCGCGCGTTACTCTTTGGTAAAACTTTTTCCAAGAACGGGAAGAAAACATCAGCTTAGACGTCATATGAAGCATATCTTTCATCCCATCATAGGAGATACAAAACACGGAAGAGGTGAGCATAATACACTGTTCCGTGAAAAATATGCATGCCATAGGCTTCTGTTACATTCAAACAGGATCTCTTTTATGCATCCCATCCGTCGAGAAACATTAGTGATAGATGCCGCACTGGATGATACATGGCAGAGAATCTTCAAAGAATTTGGATGGGAACAGTTTATTTACTAGGTTCAGCTATACCTACAATTAAGAAGATAATTATACGCACGTTCACATATAGTAAAATATCTCTATTGTATCCTCTTCTATGGTATAATTATAGGAATATTAATTATGTGGAGCTATAGAATGACTTTATCAAGAGGGTGGTATTACCCCTTAATATTTTTGTTTTTGTTCAGTGCATCTTTTGTTGAAGCACAAGAAGATACAGCACTCGCAACGGAACAAAAAAATACTTATGTGAATCTAAATACAGAAAAACCAGACTCTAAGATCATTATCGGAGCGCTGGAGTATGTTCGACTTGTACCTCCTAATGTGGTACTCAAAGCGCGTATTGACACAGGTGCAAAAACGACATCCATCGATGCACGTGATATCACTCCTTTTGAACGTGACGGTAAACAGTGGGTGCGGTTTGTCTGTGTGTCCGGAGAAAAAGAGTATACGATCGAGCGAAAAGTGGTCAGAACAGTACAGATCAAGCGTCATGGAACAGAGTCACAGGACCGTTATGTGGTAGAGATGCGTATCATTCTCGGTAATGTATCCCAGCTTATCTCTGTGAACCTGAATGATAGGGATGAATACAAATACCCTGTCCTTATAGGACGTAATTTCTTACGCGATTTTTTTATGGTTGATGTGGCAAAAAAATATCAATTCAAACCTATGTCTTTACCTAAATAAGAAGGGAAAAATGCATGTCTAGAAGATTTCAAGTACGATTGATCACGTTCGCTTTGGCATTTACAGGATTTTTTATCGTCTGGTATAAGGTCGGTGTACTTGGCATACCTTTTTTACCCCATGAAAAGCGTTCTGTCTATACGGTTGGAGCGGAGATCTCATTTGTAGGGCAGAAGAAATCGGTATTGGTCTCTATGGCACTGCCAGAACCTCAGGAGGGGATACAGATACTCTCTGAAGATGTTGCATCATCCGGTTTTGGCTATGCCGAGGGAGAAACTGTAAACGGAAAAAGGGCTGAATGGAGTAAGCGTAATGTGGTAGGGCCGCAGATGCTTTACTACTCTCTTGAAGTCTTGATAGAACCGGGAGAGCATAAGCCTAAACCGCCTATTGTCCCGTCTGAACAAGAAACTGAGACGCTTAGTGATCTTCCAAATATGCTGCAGGATACTGCAAAAAATCTTTTACATGATATACGTTCCAGATCGGCAGATACACATTCATTTACAGCACAGCTGATCAAGGATTTTAGTGCCAAAGAGCCTTCGCAGGCAGTGAAAATACTGCTTGCACAGTCAGGAGAAAGCAAAATTGATCTGCTCTACCGTCTGCTAAGATACAGAAAGATAACAGTACGCAAGATCCATGGGCTTTATCTGGAAAGTGCACGGCGTAATATCGCATTGACACCTATGCTGGATGTCTATGACGGAAAAGATTGGCAACTGTATGATCTGAACAAAGGTAAAGTGGTCCGTGATAAGAACTTTTTTGTTTGGCAGCAGGGCGATAATGCTTTGATAGAGGTCACCGGAGCAAAAAAATCCAACATCAGTTTTTCATTGAATGAACGTCAGGTTCCCGTACAATATCTTCTTGACAAAAAAGAGCTTGTCAAAAAGGCAGCGATATTGGACTTTTCACTCTTTACCTTGCCTATATCCGAGCAGAATACCTATAGGCATATCTTGCTGGTACCCTTTGGCGCATTGGTGGTGGTATTGTTAAGGATCATGGTGGGATTGAGAACGTCTGGAACCTTTATGCCCGTGTTGATAGCATTGGCCTTTATGGAGACGACACTTTCTGCCGGGCTGATCATGTTTATCATGATCGTAGGAATGGGTCTGATCATTCGTTCGTATTTAAGCAGTCTGAACCTGTTACTGGTCGCAAGGATCTCCGCAGTGATGATCGTCGTGATCCTTATTATGTCCTTTATGAGTATTTTAAGTTTTAAACTGGGGATCAAAGAAGTGCTTACTGTCACATTCTTCCCTATGATCATTTTGGCCTGGACGATTGAAAGAATGTCCATATTATGGGAAGAAGAGGGGGCAAGAGAGGTCTTCATTCAAGGTGGAGGTTCACTCATCGTTGCTGTGTTCGCTTACTTTGTCATGAGTGATCCCTTTGTTTCACATATAGCTTTTAATTTCCCGGAACTGCTTTTGGTGGTATTGGCCGTAATCATTATGATCGGACGTTACAGTGGATATCGTTTGAGTGAACTCATGCGTTTCAGATCCATGGTGGAGTGATCGATGTTTGCCAATCCTTTTAAGCTTAAAAAGTTGGGTATATTGGGCATGAACAAACGAAATATACATTATATCGGAGCACATAACGATCGTAAATATTATCCTTTGGTGGATAATAAGCTGAAAACCAAGATCGTTGCACAGAATGCCGGTATTGCAGTGCCTAAGCTGATCAAAACCATCGAACGTCAGTCCCAGCTTCGACATTTAAAAGAGATGCTGGAGGGGATCGACGGATTTGTACTTAAGCCTTCCCAGGGAAGCGGAGGAAAGGGTATTTTGGTCATCGTCAAACGTGAAGGTGATGAGTTCATTAAAGCCAACGGGCAGAGACTTGCATTGAGGGATATCCAACGGGATATCTCAAATATTCTCAGCGGTCTCTATTCACTTGGGGGAAAACCCGATGTTGCCATGCTTGAGACACTGGTGGAATTTGACCCTATTTTTGACCGTTACAGTTATGAAGGGGTTCCGGATATCAGGGTGATCACCTATAGAGGATACCCTGCCATGGCAATGTTGCGATGTTCCACACGGGAGAGTGACGGCAAGGCAAATTTACATCAGGGTGCGGTGGGTGTAGGACTGGACATCGCAACAGGCAAGGCACTCTTTGCTGTACAGCATGGTAGACCCGTGACACACCATCCTGATACAGGCTATGATTTCTCTGAGCTTGAAATACCGCATTGGGAGAAGATACTCTCCTTGGCCGCATCATGCTATGAGGTGACCCATTTGGGATACCTGGGTGTAGATATCGTGCTGGACAAGCACTTAGGTCCTTTGATCCTGGAACTCAATGCCCGTCCCGGACTGGCCATACAAATTGCCAACAGAACAGGGGCAGTCAAACGCTATGACGTGATCGATACACAACAAGCCAATCTGGATGTGACGCAGAGAGTCAAATTCTCCATGGAGCATTTTAATATGCAAGAAGGTGAAGATCAAATCATCATGAGAGAAAAGTAAAGGATAAAAAGAAGTATGAGTGATGCAGATAAAAACAATCCTTTGCACGGTATCAAACTCAAGCAGATCATAGAAGAGTTGCAAGAAGAGTACGGGTGGGAACTGCTGGGAGAGTTTGTGAACATTCGATGTTTCAAGTATGATCCCAGCATCAACTCCTCTTTGAAATTCTTGAGAAAAACACCCTGGGCAAGAGACAAAGTCGAAGCGTTGTATCTGCTTATGCGAAAGAAGAAAGCAAAAGAAAATTAGAAACTTCTATAGTTTCAACGCAGACGGAAAAATGTACTTCCGCTTCCTGAAAAGAACCATCCTTCTTTCGCTTCTTTTTTGAGTTCAGGATAGGCAATGAGTGCAGCTTTGTAAAGATCATTCAGTAGGATCGGGTCTGCAATGCGTTCGAGCAATGTTTTTGAGTCAAGTTTTTCCCATCCTATGAAAGAAGCCAGTGAAATGCCATCGAGAAGCTGTGCTTTAAAGGTTTTATAGACCAGTGCTGTATCGCAGCCTATCTGTGGAGTATAGAGTTCCAAAGAGAGCGGTTCTTCTTCAAAGGGTTCAACGATCTCACCAAAACCGCTGACGTTTGCCGAAGTATAGTTATAGATGAAAAAGGGGAGGTCTGCACCTATGGTACTTCCCAGCTTCGCCAACTCCTCAGTACTGATCAGAAGATTACACACCTCTTTGACCAAACGCATAAATGCAGCTGCGTCCGAACTGCCTCCGCCTAAGCCCGCCTGACTTGGAATGCGTTTGGTGACAACGACCTTATGTTTGTAGAAGAAATCAAGTATCTCAAGGTCACCGGTGTGGTCATTGAGTGCTTTGTAGGCTTTGTAGATGGTATTGGATTCAAGTGGTATACCCTCACACCCTTCTATGGTAAAGGTGTCACATTCGCAGGGTTCAAAGCTAATGGTGTCATAGAGATCTTCTACATACATGAAACGGGAGAGCAGGGTATGGTAGCCCTCTTTGTGGCCAGTGATCTTTAAAAAGATATTGACTTTGGCATGGGCCCTGATACTGTATCCTGCATCCGTTTTTTCTATCGTCGATTGTCTTTTAGTGGGGTTCTTAGGCTCATTTCCGTTATCCGTCGATGCGGGAAGCGTATCGATATCCCAGTATCCACCTTCATCACCACCTTCAAAACCACCCATAGCACGAAACCCTTTTTATAGAAATTGGAGGGGGCATTATACTATAAAAAAGATTGGTAGTAAAAGCTCACTGATCAGCACGCTTCGAATTTCGGTATACGGTTGAATCTATACTTGATCTCTTCACCTTTGATCTCGATAATGGAAAAAAAGTGTGAAGTCTCGATAAGATAGACCCCATTCTCTTTGGTTTCAAAATAGTCCAAAGAGAGTTTTTTGCCCAGTTCAAGGTACGTTTCGTCACCCGTATAGGTATTGGAAGGAATGGACAAATGCGTAAACGGGTTCAGGGCTTTTTCATCCTCAAAGTAGAATGCGCCTTCATGGATACGATGCAGACTTGAGAGGGTACCGTCTACCCCGAGTTTATCTGCCACAAGGGCACCGAGACTGCGAATGTAGGTCCCTTCACTGACTGTGGCTTCGAAGTGTACAAAAGGATGGTTGTAGTTCAGCAGTTTGATGTCGTAGATCGTGGAGGTGATGGTCTTCAGTGCGACTTCCTCACCTTCACGTGCAAGTTCATAGGCACGTTTCCCGTTGATCTTTTTGGCACAGAACTTTGGAGGGTAGTAGGTGAGTTCGCCTTTGAGTGAAAGTAAAGCATCTTCTATTTGCTGTCGGGTACAAGGAGATACCTCTTTAATGCTGTCTATCTTCTCTATATCAAGACTTGGAGAGTTTGCTCCTAGCCACAGTGTAGCTTTGTAGCTTTTAGGTGTTTTGTTGAGGTATTGGAAGAGTTTGGTGTATTGTCCTGTAGCGACGATGAGACACCCTGTCGCAAAGGGGTCAAGCGTACCCGAAAACCCCACTTTCTTTGTCCCGTATTTACGTTTGACATACCCCATATATCCATTCGAAGAACGAAAAATAGGTTTATTGACAACAAATAATCGATTCATGTCAACTTCTCATTAAATAATGTCACGGCGAACGCCCTTGCACCCCACTTTCGCTTTAGCGACGGGAGGTATCGGCATTTAGTGCCAGAAAATCTAGCGATTCGAGAGCCGTGACGATTTTTGCCTACTTTTGTAAAAAAGTAGATAGAAAAACTTAAAATATGAGTAAATTTTTGTTGCATACTAGAGTTAAACACTTTATATCGATTGAACAAATGAACTGAGTATTTCTTTTTTGTTCCCGCCAAAGTTGATAAGCAGTTTGTACTCTTTACCGGATTTGTTCGCAGCCTGTACACGCCCGATCCCAAAGATCTTATGTTTGACCAGGTCCCCTTTTTTGAAAGCGGAACTTTTAGTGATCTTGAGGCTGGTTTCCTGGATCAGTCCCGCTTCACCCAGGAAACGGCTTTTGTCTATCATTTTACGCCGGCCTTTGTAAAAACGGCTGTCAACATAGCACAGAGTAAGATCCGACTTTGCTCTGGTGATCGCCACATAGCCCAGACGACGCTCCTCTTCCATGTTGGAACCTTCCCCAAGTAGAGGGAAGAACTCCTCTTCCAGTCCTATGACAAAAAGATGTTCAAACTCCAGTCCCTTGGCTGCATGGATACTCATAATGGTAATGGTGTCCTCTTCAACCTGGTCCTGGTCACTCTGCAGTGAAATGTCGTTGAGGAACTCATCCAGTGTAAGGTCAGGGTTTTTCATTACAGCATCCCTGAAGTATCCGTAAAACTCATCGATGTTCAAGATGCGGTCAAAACCATCCACCATACCGGCATAATGGTCTTTAAGCTTGATACGCTCTTCAAAGAGAGTAATGAAGTTACCCAGTTCATTTTCCAAAGCTTCCTGCAAGAGCGTGATATCTTCGACAAGTTTCTCCAACGCTGTGGTGATCTTTTTACTGACAACAGCAGGGAGTTC
The DNA here is from genome assembly GCF_019972135.1 of Sulfurovum sp. TSL1. Taxonomy (NCBI): domain Bacteria; kingdom Pseudomonadati; phylum Campylobacterota; class Epsilonproteobacteria; order Campylobacterales; family Sulfurovaceae; genus Sulfurovum; species Sulfurovum sp. TSL1. Next base: position 103,091 of record NZ_BPFI01000002.1, read on the forward strand.
TCCGTGTACAGATTTTTTCATATATTCAAAAAGTGACATTTTGGCATCAAATGCAGCTTTCTGTAACTTTTCGATGGAGGCTTTACCGATACCTCTTTTAGGTTTATTGATAATACGTATGAGAGAAAAATCATCATGCGGATTGGAAAGCACCCTTAAGTAGGAGATGAGGTCTTTGATCTCTGCACGTTCATAAAAACGCATACCTCCGATGAGTTTGAAACCTAAACCGGCTTTTGTAAACCCCTCTTCGAGTGAACGGGAGAGTGCATTGATACGGTAGAGTACGGCTATTTCGTTCGGATCCACACCTTCATCGAGAAGTTTCTGTACTTCGTGTGCGATGGCTTTGGCTTCCATCGATTCATCCAGTGAGTGAAGGAGTTTGACCTCTTGACCTGTTCCTTTATGGGAAGTGAGTTTTTTACCCAAACGCGTGGAGTTGTGTTCTATAAGGGTATTGGCAGCATTGAGGATAGGTTCGGTGGAACGGTAATTCGTTTCAAGTTTGACCGTTTTGCATGTCTCAAAATTATTGGCGAATTCCAGGATATTACGGATGTTCGCACCTCTCCATCCGTAAATACTCTGATCATCATCTCCCACCACACAGAGATTGGTATGCTCAGAAGAGAGCAGTTCAAGAAGTTGGAACTGCAGTTCATTGGTATCCTGGTACTCATCCACCATGATGTACTGGTATCGCTGGCTTGTCTCTTTCCTGAGCGTATCATTTTCCCTGAGTATCTTATAGGTGAGCATGAGGAGGTCATCAAAGTCCACAAGGTTGTTCTCTTCGATGTTCGCCTGGTATTTGACATAGATATTGGCGATTTTTTTGTAGTCAGGAAGCTCGGCCTTTTCCAGGACCAGTTCAGGGGAGAGAAGCGAGTTTTTATATTTTGAGATCTCAGAAGCGATAAATGAGATATTGAGATCTACCTTCAACTCTTTGGCTATGGAGCGCAAAAGCCGTTTTTTATCGTCACTGTCTATGATCACGAAGGCATTGCTTCTCCCCAGTTTTTCGATATGGAATTTTAAAAAGAGCAAACCGAATTTGTGAAAGGTACATAAAAGCGGAGGGTAAGAGACTTTTTCCGGCATCAATTTAAGGGCACGCTCACGCATTTCCGCAGCGGCTTTATTGGTGAATGTAAGGGTTAAAGTGTTTGCAGGGTCAATCCCCACTTCACCTACAAGGTAAGCAAGTCTGGTCGTCAGTGTTTTGGTCTTCCCGCTGCCTGCACCTGCAAGGATAAGCATGGGACCGTCAATATGCTCCACGGCCTCACGCTGTGATGGGTTTAATGCATTTAAAATTGTTTCCATGAAAATTATTATGCTCCTATATAGTATTAATTATACCTTTTAATTGATTAGAAGTGCCATAAAGGAGAGGTTTAGACTTTTGATACAAAATAAAATCATTCTAATAAGAACAACTTATGTGTAATTAAGTATAATAAGATATAATAACTTTATTAATATATTTATTTAAAAATTTAATTTAGAATGAAGGAAATAACTGAATGTTAAAAGATTTTGTAAAGTTAGAAACATTTTTAACTGTATCGCGTGAAAGAAGTTTTTCTAAGGCTTCTGCTAAGTTAGGGATTTCACAGCCGGCTGTGACACAGCAGATCAAATTTATTGAAAAATATCTTGGCTGTAAAGTGATCGAACGTAAAAAGAACGGTATCAAACTCACCCATGAGGGTGAAGAGCTCTACAAGATAGCCACAAGACTTGAAAAAGAGATACTCTCTGCAGAACAGGATGTACTGAAGATCATCAACAAAGAGATCACTTTCAGACTGGGTGCGTCCTATACGATAGGGGCATATATCATCCCTGGTCAATGTCTTAACACGATCGGTGAAGCGATCAACAACAGTGTAAGTTTAGATATAGACCAAAGTGATAACATCATCGAAAAACTCAAAGACAGAAAATTAGATGTGGGTCTGATCGAATCGCCTATTATGGATAACGATCTTATCTACAGAGAGTGGCTGGAAGATGAACTTGTCGTAGTGAGCAATGTGCCTATCAACAAAACATTGAAAACGGAAGAGCTCTATGAGTTTGATTGGATCTGTCGTGATGAGGGTTCACATACAAGACGTGTTGTTTCTGAAGTGTTTGAAGAGTTGGGTGTTTCATGTAAAAGTTTTAACGTACTAAGCGAAGTAAATAATAGTGCTACCGTACTTCAAACGATCAAGAAAAGTGACAAAAACCCAGATAAACCAGTGGTCTCTATCATATCGAAATATGCAATTATGGATGAAGTGGCGAATGGAGAGCTTTTTGAAGCAAGACTCAGAGGTTATACCATGACACGTAAATTCTTTATTGTGTATTCGAAAGAGAATAAACACAATGCCTATGTGGACAATGTAGTGAATTATATCTTAGCAGGCCGCTGCTAAGATCAGATCTATTTTTTATTCTTGAGAAGCTTTTTATTCTCAGGATTCTTTAAAAGCGCTTCCATTGAAGATTTTTTGGAGGCACTTTCTTCTTTTTTCTTTTCACTCTCTATCACCGGCTGTGCAAAATTGATGACGATAGGATTGTCCCCTACAAAGAGTTGTTTAATGGCCAGTAGAGGCAAGGAGACCGTTGAACCGAAATTATCACTTCCAAATCCTGCTTCAAAAGAGAAATACCCTTCGTTTAACTGGGCACTTTCAAACGTAAAGCCACTCAATATAAAGAGCACAGTGTCGTCAAACGACTCTTTGATATCCGCAGGGAGTTCGGGTGTAAATGTAATATATTTCACTTCACACGCCAATGCAAATTCCTGATTTTTGTTAAATAAGTATTGAATGGTTTCATAGATATGAGACTGCATGAGTGCACGATATTCAGGCGTTTGTAAAAGGTTAATGGTCATGATTGCACCCCCTTATAATAGTTTGTGTGGTTTGATATTTAGAATTTTAAATCCTATCATAGCATTCATTAAAGCTACATGTGAGTAGTTTTGGAGCCTTTCTTTTTTGATCTCTTTGGGATGGAGAAATCCCTCATCGATCAGTTTGGCCCTCATCGTGCCTTCAAGCAGAGGTTCTGCCGGTGTCACCCACTGTTTCCCATCATAAAAGGCGATATTGGATATGGTAGTATCGGTCAGATAGCCCTTTTTTTCTATGATCACTTCATCCACATCTTTGTGGGATTCCAGCAAGGCATTTAATGCATCTCTGTCGGCATATTTTAAACTGTATTCAATATCGGAGGAGACGATCTTCAGCCGCTGTATCTCTTTTGGCGTGTAGGGTATATACTCTATAGTATGTAAGTGTTCTGCGTAGAGGATACGACAACGGTATAAGCCCGTTTTGGGTGCCTCTATACAGGAAGAGAGATCGAGTACATCATGAGAGTCAAAAAGTATTTGACGGCTTTTGTTACATCGAAGCTGATGGTAGCTAAGGTTATGGATGACTCCATCTTCTATCTTGATCGTCTCAAGTAGAAGGGGTGTATGTGATCGTTCTTGTGACATTAAGTGTCAAAGAGTTCTGTAGAGAGGTAACGTTCAGCCGTATCACATAGTATTGTGACGATGGTTTTTCCTTTGTTTTCCGGTCTGCTTGCCATGATGTAGGCCGCATGCAGGTTTGCTCCTGCAGAGATACCGATAAGCAGTCCCTCTTTTCTGGCAATTTTTTGTGCCATGGCAAAAGCGGCTTCATTGCTCACGGCAATGATGTCATCATAAATCTCCGTATTGAGGATCTCCGGTACGAACCCTGCACCGATACCCTGGATTTTATGCGGTCCGGGCTGTCCCCCTTCCAGGACCGGAGAATCCGAAGGTTCCACTGCGATGATCTCAAGTGAAGGTATCTTTGTTCTGAGTATCTCTCCTGTACCGGTAAGTGTTCCGCCCGTACCTACAGCAGCCACAAAGATATCCAGATCGCCTGCCGTGTCATTCAGGATCTCAAAGGCAGTGGTTTTTCGGTGAATATCCGGATTGTTCGGATTGTTAAATTGTTGAAGCACTTTTGCATTGTCCAATTCCTTTTCCAATGCAGAGGCTTTTGCAATAGCCCCGCTCATACCTTCTGAGGCCGGTGTAAGCACAAGCTCTGCACCCAAGTGCATAAGAAGTTTACGGCGTTCTATACTCATAGATTCAGGCATGGTCAAAATGAGTTTAAGGCCCTTGGATGCACAAATGGCAGCAAGACCGATACCTGTGTTCCCGCTTGTCGGTTCAATGATGGTAGTGTTCTGATCGATCTCACCTGATTTGAACGCTGCATTGATCATGTTAAAGGCAATCCTGTCTTTTACAGAAGAGGTAGGATTCATAAATTCACATTTACCTAAGATAGTCGTGCCGGTCTCTTCTGAAAGTGTATTGATTTTGACCAAAGGCGTATTCCCTATCAGTTCTTCAATATTGTTTGCAATCATTTACCATCCTTGTTCATTTGTTTTATGTTAGCAGGTTATTTTTGAGTACGTCCTTTAAACGCATCATTTTTATCGTTATAGGGACCTATGTAACCATTTCGTATCTCATAGCATTCATGAGGCAAGAGTTATGCCATCTATCTTACTTCTTTGATGCTGTAGGCCAAAGTTTCATCTGCATACATAGGGACCACACCATTGTAATCCGAAGGTACGGTAAACGCTTTTTTCTCAAGGATAACAGTCTTATGTACAGGTGTCACACCGTAGATCTTCTGGGCATTCCCAGAAATAAAAGCCTGGAGATTTTCCAGTGGTGCATTTTCCTTTTCAAAAAGTTCAGCCAGGACCTGTAGGGCAATAGGAGCAGTAAAGACACCTGCTGCACAGCCACAAGACTCCTTGGCATGTTTTGGATGTGGCGCAGAGTCTGAACCGAACATCACTTTAGGGTGTGCTTCCAATGCAACTTTGAGGAGAGCGTTTCTGTCTTCCGGACGTTTGGCTATGGGTTTACAGAAGAGGTGGGGTTTAAGCATACCTCCGGCGACATCATCGAGAGTGATGATCAGATGGTGCAGGGTAATGGTCGCATACAGATTGTCAAATTTATCTAATGCTTCGACACTCTCTTTGGTGGTGATATGCTCCATAATGATCTTGAGTTTCGGAAAGGCAGCGGCCAGCTTTTCATAGATACTGACGAACTCTGCCTCTCTGTCCATCACAAAACCATTGGTCTCTCCATGCACACACAGCGGGATATTCAGTTCACTCATCGCTTCAAGTGCAGGACGCAATTCCTCTACATCAAACCCGCTGACGCCGCCTTCGGAGTTCGTGGTGATACCCGCAGGGTAGAGTTTGATCGCTGTGATCACTTCTTTGACCGATTCTAAAAAGGCTTTGTCATAAGAGGGTTTGAAAAAAAGTGTCATATAAGGTGTAAATTTTTCATCACCTACGGCATCCATGATACGCTGTTTGTAGGCGATCACTTCCTCTTTACTGCTTACCGGGGGTACGAGGTTAGGCATGATGATCGCACCTGAAAAAGTGCTCGCTGAGCTTTTAGCGATCTTTTCTAACATCTCTCCGTCTCTGAGATGTAAATGCATGTCAAGTGGTGCGGTTAATTGCATCAAAATCCTTTATCACATAGTAGTGTGTATTGTCTGGGGCCGTACTTCTGGGTACCAACCAATAGATGACATCAATTTTGCCACAAAATGCATTAAGTTTGAGTAAAGCTGCAGGCTTTGGAGGTTTGAAGTGCACCAAAGGGTAGTCAATACCACCCTTAAACAGTTGATTACAGCGCAAAATACGTAAAGAGCTTGCGGTGAATGCTTTATGGGGGGCATTGAACTCAAACTGCCATTTGGCATATTCGGAACAGGAAGGATAATAGCGGCAAGAGGCAGGTAACATTTTGGAGATGTATTGATAGCCTTTGATCGGTGCCAAAAAGAAGTTTTTCATGGCGTATTATAGTTAAAACGGCGTAGTGAGTCAATTTTTGTTTTTGTGCTATAATCCCTGACATGAATCATATACAACGCAAGTTTTTAGTATCAGCAGACATTCGGCGTTGGCTTAAAACACAACTGCCAAAAACTGAGAAAACAGAACAGTTCTACACGGTTTCAAATGCTCAGGAGGCATGTTACTATCGTAAAGCGTATCCAGATACCTATACAAAAGTAACCGTCGATAGGGATGGAAATGAAACTTTCTCCTCTGTCAGCGCAGAAGAGTATGCATCTCAGCGTAAAAACCACTTGGGCAGGATCATCGTTAAACAATCCTACAAGGTCACGTTTGATGAGGGTAGGTTTGTTGTTGAAAGGTACTTAAAAAAGCTTGACGGGATCTATATCGTGACCGCTTATTTTCAAGATGAAAAAGTACTGAGAAACTCGGAGACCATCCAGCAACTGCAACCTTTTGTGCTTAAAGAGATCGACCTGGATGAGAAATACAGTGATCGTTCCCTGGCTCTGTATGAAAAACCTATGGAGTACAATGTACAAAAGTTTTTCGAAAAGATCGATGCGTTTGAATCTCCCAATCTTTTTTTCTGGCAAGTGCCGCAGCGTGTGTATGTACGTGACGGTGTCTCTTTGGTACTGTACCGGAACATTCGCCTGATAAACTACTATAAAATGAATTTCCAGAAGAAACATTTCAGTGCAACACTGCACCGTTTACGTGTGCTTTTGCGTCGGACAGCTACTCTGATGGAGATCTTCCCGGACCTGTTCAGCCCCAATGTACAGCATTTTTCTATTGAGTTGTTTCAACGTTACTATGAAGAGACAACGCTGTTGCGGTACCTGTACTTTTTAAATGAATTGAGTGCCACACGTGAAAATGTGAAGTTAACGCTCTACAGTGAGTTAAAAAGTCTCATCACCCGGGAAGAAGAAGCGGTGACACACATGCTCGTCTCCAAGCCTTTTAGACAAATGTTAACGATACTTACAAGAGAGATAGGGGTTCAGGAAAACCAAAAATATATCTCTTTAGAGCAAGCGGTGACACAGGTGCTTAAAGAGCGTTTAGAGAGATTTGAGATGCTTTTAGGAGAAACAAAAGAGGGGTATGATGATGAGATGCTTGAAGCACTCTATATCTTTATGGACGCACTTCAGACTCTCATAGAAGATTTTTTCCATATCATCGGAGAAAAAAAGTGTCGAATGCTCGTTGAGGAATTTAACATTCTGTTCAAGCCTCTGCGTGAGTACAGAAACTGTAAAGAGCGTGAAGCTATACTGAACACGATTAAAGAGAAGTCTGAAACCAAAACATTAGATATCAATCCTCTTCTATGCGAGCATGAAAAGGTTTTGAAAGATAAAATTGAGCATGCATTGAAGCTGTTAAGATCTTCCAAGTTTTATGTGTGATCGTACGCGATCACTGATGAAGTACCAAAATATGCTTTATCTTATAAAATCTCTTATATGGAACATTTTATAAGGTTATAATTATTGAAGTGAGACTGTAAATATAAATATATTTTTCGAAAGTGGATTAGACGATTGGCTTAATCTGTGATAAAATTTACAATATCTATTGGATTATGAGATCAATTATGTAGAGTCTTAGTATAACATCTAATGAGATTCATTATAAACTGGGAGATGTACTATGCAAGAGTCATTTGTAGACATAAAATATAATAATAGTAAAATTCATATTCATTATATTGAAGAAAAACCAAATGATTCAGATAGACTTATGGTTTTAATACACGGATTTCCTCAAAATTCGTATGTGTGGTCTTCTTATTTAACAGAATTTACTCAAATGGGTTATCATGTGGTTGCACCAGACTTACGTGGATACAATAAGTCAAGCAAACCAAAAGAAAAATCAGCCTATGAAATAAAAAATATAATGAATGATGTTTTAGAATTGATAAAACATTGTGGATACGATAAAGCTGTTATCGTAGGGCATGACTGGGGTGGTTCGGTTGTATGGGAATTAGCAGAACATTATGCAGATTTTGTAAGTGCCGCAATTGTTCTTAATTCTCCCCATCGAGGAGCTTATGCTGCCAATATTAGAAGAAATCCACTTTTGAATCTAAGACAAACTTTCCGTTCTTGGTATATCTACCTTTTTCAACTCCCCTTTCTCCCTGAGTTTGCAATGAAATGTTGTGATTTCAAATGGCTTAAACATAATTTCTGTTCATGGGCGAGAACAAAAGATGCTTTTTCTAATGAAGAGATTGAAGTATATAAAAAAGCATTGCGTGAGCCATATGCATTAACTTCAGCAATCAACTATTATAGAGCCAATACATTTGGTGATTTTGGTCTGGGTGTTATCAAAGCATCCATGGGTAAAAAAATATTTGAAAAAATTTCTGTACCCTCACTATTATTATGGGGGAAAAATGATCTTCCTCTTGATATTGAGTTGACGAAAAATATGGAAGAATTTTTCTCTGGAATATTTAAAAAAGTATATTTTGAAGATACATCCCACTGGATTTTACATGAACGACATAAACATGTGGTTGAGGAGATAAAAACATTCCTAAATGATATAAGCAAATGATATATTTAATAGAGAGATGTCCTTTGGGATGGAAATAAACATTATCTGGACAATACGTTTTCTAGTATAATTATTTTCATATATTTTAATTCATTTAATTATCAAAAAGGCAAGATTTTAGGCACTCACATAAAGATTTGATAGAATAGATATTGAAAAGATTATATCTAAGAGCCACTTTGTGATGTTGAATCTGCAAGTGGCTCAATATATAACATTAAAGAGAGCATACAATAAGCTTTTCAGGGATTTTAAAAAGGTGTTATTTTCAGATCATGCATTTTCCATCAGGGTTGTATCACTCTTGCCTGTACTGGCTTGCGTATCATAAAGTGAAATGATCAGGTCAAAGATCTTTTCTTGTGTAATAGGTTTCACAAAATTTTCAGAGTCTGTTTTAATGGCATCATCTAAATCATCGGGATCTCTAAGCTGTACATATTTAAGCGGTGCACGTCCTTGGACTTTGTCAATCGTTTCTATGGTTTTTTCAGTCACCATTTTTTCACTGACGATCAAGATATCATAGAGAGCCAGATCATTTCCATGCTTCTTGAATTCATCCATACCTATATGAACATCATAATGAAAATATCGGAACATCGTTTTAAGACTCTGTGCAATTTTATCATTGGAACAGAGCAGTAATATCTTTTTGCCGACTATGTTTTTATCCGGAAGTCTATAATGACGTCTGAAACCTAATTCAAAATTTTTAAAAGGTATGCTTAAGTGCAGGTCTGAAATATTTTCAAGATCATCAACAATGTGACCACCAAGCAGTTCTATTTCTGTGTTCATATGGATTTTTAAAAATGATAGGAGTTTTTCTTTCTCTATGTTGGTATTTTGGATCCTAAAAGAGATAAACTCTTCATACAAAAAGTCTTCCACCGAAGAAAGAGATAATACAATTTCGCTTCTATCACTTTTTTGAAAAACAAAGGTGAGTACTTTGCTAAGTACGAGTAACAGGGTATCAGAATCTCCCCGTAACCTTCTTGGTATGGTCGAATCCATTTCATAGATAAGTTCAATACGCTTTTCAGCCGCAAAACTTTTTAGAGAAGAAAATAGCGTTTCCAACACGGTGTTAATATTAAACGTATCTTCTATCGTCTCTTCATTCAAATCCATTGATTGCCTCCCCAAAACAATATCTACCATTGTACCAACATAAGTTTTAATTAACTAACACTATTGGAAATATAAAATTTCAGAGGAGATCTATATCTCATTTAAAAACCTTATAAAATATATATTTCTATAAGGTCTTCTATTGGTCAATTTCTCCGTTTTTCACCACATAAGACTCCGACATATTTACCGAGTGATAGATGGTCGTTCCATACTTCTTGCTGTAGTACTGCAAGAGAAGTTTTTGTAAGGTAGGTTCTATGGAGGGGATGAACCACCCGTTGTTGCTCAGTACGATCATATTTTTTGGCTCACCCTCGTAGAGCCTTTCACTGGTCGCTTCAAAACAGATGGCATTTCTATAGATCTTCCCGTCTATTTGATAGTCTACGACATTGGGGCTGGCCACGTAATCCACGGCACCATCATAGAATATTTTGTTGATCCAGTCGCTTAAAAAATCCGGCAGAGGGTTGCTCTCTCCAAAGGGAACCAGTACGACTTTATTGGCTACAGAGACCTTGTTATCTGTAAAGATATAGGTTGAGTTCCGTGGTGTTCTTCCATCCCAGTAGAGTCCACCGGTGACGATAGAGATATGTTTGGCTTTTTCTTTCAATCTATCCAGCAGTTTTGAACGATTGAGAAAAAGGGGAAAGACAGATTCGGGGAGGATGACAAGCGTTTTATTCTCTTCGATGGCCTGGTCTATCTGTTTGAATAGATTTTCAAACTGTGCGGCATGAAGTGTTTCGTTCCATTTGTCATTAACAGCAGTGTGGGTCGTAACGAGTCTGATATGATCTTCTGATATGAAAGGTGCCGAAGGGATTGACTGATAGGCAAACAGCATCAGTAAAAGGTAAAGGAGCTGTCGTTTCCAGATACTCAAAACAATGGCCCCTAAAATGATGGCATACTGCCATTTTTCAATGCCCAGATAACTCTCTACGAACATCAGTTCGGGTTTGAACCAATCAAAAGAGAAAGGGTGGATATAGCTTAAAATAAAAAGCGCTGAAGCCTTGAGGAGCAGAGGGAGTAAAATACCGGAGGTCTGCAGCAGTGAAGGGATCTTCTGGCTGCTCCATGCAAGAAGCCAAAAGAGTACTCCGTAGCTTAGCATGATGATGGATATCACTATAGGTACCGCCCAAACCATACCATAATGCTGAAGGCTTAAGGCGATCCACCAGAACCAGAACAGTCCGATAAAAGCACCGGAAAAGAACCACACTTTTTTCTCTTCCTGCAAGAGTAGATAGAGTGTCGAAATACCCAAAATAGTGTTCAGCAGAGGATGGGAAAATCCCCAGTGATTAAGGTAGATAAAGCACGAACTTAAAAGTGCTATGAAAAAGCCTTTTGTTAGTTCAAAGGTGCTAGAATATTGGCTAATTTTATACAAAAGGATTCCTATGGGAGCAGAACAAGGCAGTATGATCGGTTCATTTTTACCCCTCATCATTTTATTTGCGATTTTTTATTTTTTAATTATCAGACCGCAGCAAAAACACCAAAAAGCGCATAAAGCAATGCTTGACAGTCTTACAAAAGGTGACAACATCATTACGACTGGCGGTCTTATAGCGGTGATCGTTAAAACTGAAGAAGATTTTATCAAAATCAAATTAAATGACGACACGATCGTCAAACTTGATAGAGCCTATGTAGCCAAAAAGGTTGAGTCTGGTGAAGACGCTTAATTTCAGGGTCATCCTTTTTGCTTTTGCACTGATCTTCGGTGTCGTTTTTTCCATCCCCTCTTTGACACAGAGTGAAAGCGGGAAGAAGATCACTTTGGGTCTTGACCTTCAGGGTGGTCTACATATGCTGCTTGGTATCAAAAGTGAAATAGCCATTGAATCACGTATCAAGTCGATGGCGGCATCGGTCAAGTATATTTTTGATGATGAAGAGATCATTTTTGATGCACTTCGTATGGTCGATGGCGAACAGATCACTTTTGAACTTCTTGATGCGGATGAAGTAGCCAAAGCCAAAGCATTGCTTGAAAAAGAGCTTGAAGGTACAGTGGTGATCAACAATGGCCTGAAGTTCTCAGTGGCTATGACCGAAGCTGAAGTAGAGCGTACGAAACAAAATGCCATTCAACAGGCAGTCGATACGATCAGGAACAGGCTCAATGAGTTCGGGCTTGCAGAACCCACGGTGGCTAAACAGGGTGAAGACAAGATCCTTGTAGAGGTACCGGGTATCAAAACACAGGAAGATGAACAGCGTATACGTGAACTTATCGCCCGTGCAGCACATTTGCAGCTAATGGCTGTGGATGAAGACAGAAACATAAGAGTCAACACGATGAGCATGGCTGAAGCAAAAAGTTACGGCGATGTGATACTCCCCGATGTCAATACAGGTGAAAAATATTTGCTTCGTGCGATTCCGGTACTTGACGGTTCTATGCTGACAGATGCAAAAGTTGGTTTTGATGAGAACAACCAGCCTGTCATCAACTTTACACTCAACGGACAGGGTGCCAAGATCTTTGGTGATTTTACAGGTGTGAGTGTAGGGAAACGTATGGCGGTTGTTTTGGACAATAAGGTCTACTCTGCACCGGTCATCAATGAACGTATCGGCGGGGGGCGTGTACAGATCTCCGGAAGATTTGAACTTTCTGAAGCCCATGACCTTGCCATTGCACTTCGATCAGGCGCACTGCTTGCACCTGTCTATGTGATGGAAAAACGTTCGGTGGGACCAAGTCTGGGGGCAGACAGTATTAAGGCAAGTTCTATTGCTTTGGTCTTAGGATTCATCCTGGTTGTCATTTTTATGGTCGTGTACTATGGTATGGCCGGGGTCATTGCAAATGTCGCATTGATAGGGAACCTCTTTTTGATACTCGCGATCATGTCACTCTTCGGTGCCACACTTACACTGCCAGGTATGGCGGGTATCGTTCTGACCGTCGGTATGGCAGTCGATGCGAACGTCATTATCTCTGAGCGTATCAGGGAACTGCTCCATGAAGGCAAGTCTATAGCTAAATCGATAGAGAACGGGTACAGTAATGCCTTTACTGCGATCTGGGATGCCAATGTGACCACACTGATCGCAGCCACAGTACTGTATGCGTATGGTACGGGTGCGATCAAAGGGTTCGCACTTACGATGAGTATCGGTATTATGGCATCGATGCTGACAGCGATTGTAGGAACACATGGTATTTACCAATGGATACTGCCAAAGATAGAGAAGAACAAACTGGGTCTCTGGTTTGGTATCAAGACTGAGGGAGCAAAATAATGGAAATTTTTAAATATAAAAAACCTCTCTCCTTGATGGACAAGAGTAAACGTTTTGGATTACTTTCGGTCACACTGCTGATACTATCATTGGGACTGATGATCGGAAAAGGATTTAACTACGGTATAGACTTTGCGGGTGGTACTCTCATACAGGTACAATACGAAGGCAAAGCGCCTATAGAAAAAGTACGGGAGGCGATCGATTCCGATGCATCCTATGAAGGTGCAACAGTGACTTTCTTCGGGAGCGAAGATGAAGTGGTCATCCGTACCAAAACAAGTTCAAAAGCCCTGGGTGTCGATGTCGGTGACCAGATCAGAGCACTGCTTCAAGGGACAGGTGACTTTGAAGTGAGACGTGTGGATATGGTGGGTGCCAAAGTGGGATCTGAACTACGTGAAAAGGGACTGATGGCGATGGTGCTTGCTATTATCGGTATCCTTATTTATGTCTCCTTTAGATTTGAATGGCGTTTTGCTGTGGCTTCTGTGATGGCGCTCATGCATGATGTCACCATAGCTATGGGTATGATCGTCTTGTTCAATGTTGAGGTAAACCTTGACATTCTTGCAGCACTGTTGACCATACTCGGGTATTCTCTGAACGATACGATCATTGTCTTTGACCGTATTCGTGAGGGTATCAGAACGATCAAAGACCCGGACCTTGGGGCTATCATTGATGAGTCTGTCACACGTACACTTTCCCGTACAACGTTGACATCACTCACAACCTTCTTTGTGGTTCTGACGCTCTATCTGTTTGGCGGAGAGATCATTAACGGGTTCAGCTTTACCCTGCTTGTAGGTGTGATCGTGGGTACCTACTCATCTATCTTTGTTGCATCACCTATCTTGATGTGGCTTGGTTTCTCTGTAGGCGGTTTCAGGGAAAAGGAAGCAGAAAAACTCAAAAGAGAAAAAGAGAAAGAAAAAATGCGTGCCATGTATGAAAATGGAACGCTGTAAGAAAATGATACACTATAGTTAAAGTTTAAGGAGTTTGGATGAATTGGGGTAAAGTTTTTTATATGTTTTTTACGTTGATGTCACTGACGACATCGGCAGCATTTTTGTATGATCACTCTATTGTAGCACTGTTTATAGCAGGTTCTGTGAATGTGATCTCTACACTGTTGAAGATAGGGGTAAGAAATCTTCTTTCCGCTGAGCTTTTGGCAGGTTCATTGGTTGCAGACCTACACCTTCTACCTGCATTTTTTGCTTTACAGTTCTATGGAAATGACGGGTTGGCAACAGGATTAGTGATCGGTGCGGTGATCGCGAACCTTTATACCATTTTTATCTCTATGATCGAGAGTGCAAAAGAGAAAGCAGATTTTTAAGCGTTGTTCGGTATCTTACCTACTATAGCAATTCCAAGGAATGAGACGTGATAAAGATGCCTACACTTCATGGAACAGACCCCGAAGCGAAACGAAAAGAGATCAAAGGTTATTTCCAAGGTTGTTATAGCCGATATGAATCTCTCTTTCGTATCGTTGTAGACAAAAATGCCTATTTTCAAAAAGCGGATCCACTTCGTCACCCTATCCTTTTTTACTATGGCCATACGGCTACATTTTTCATAAATAAACTAAACCTTGCCAAGATCATCGATGAACGTATCGATCCCGGACTCGAGTCACTTTTTGCCGTGGGTGTCGATGAAATGAGCTGGGATGATCTGAATGCAGCACATTATGATTGGCCTACGCTGGAAGAGACCCAGGCGTATCGTGATGCAGTGTATATGCAGGTCACCTCTCTTATCGACACACTTCCTTTAGAACTTCCTATCACGGAAGATTCACCCTGGTGGGTGATCCTGATGGGCATTGAGCATGAGAACATCCATCTTGAAACTTCTTCGGTACTGATACGTCAACTTCCATTGGAGTCCATAAGGGAAAACAGCGAATGGGAAGAGTGTGAAATGGTCTCTCCTGTACCCCAGAATGTACTTCTTGATGTACCTCAAGGGACAGTGATACTGGGAAAGAACAAAGATGCAAAACTTTTTGGCTGGGACAATGAATATGGAGAGCATCAGGCACATATACCGGCATTTAAAGCGGCCAAATATCTTACCTCCAATGCTGAATACTTAGAATTTGTAAAAGATGCCGGATACAGCAATGATCGGTTTTGGTGTGAAGAGGGAAAAGCATGGAAAGCCTATACCCGGGCAGCACATCCTATGTTTTGGCGTAAGTGTGAGGAGGGGTACAGACTTCGTACTTTGAGTAGAGAGATAGAACTTCCCTTGAGCTGGCCAGTAGAGGTCAATCACCTGGAAGCTTCTGCATTTTGTCAATGGAAAAGTCACAAAGAGGGTGTCAACATCACTCTGCCGACCGAGGATGAATACATCCGCTTGCGTGATGAAAGTAAAGTGCTCCCTTACCTGGAGTGGACCGAGAAAGGTGAAACGATCGCCAACATCAATCTTGAAGGCTTTGCCTCGTGCGTGCCTGTGGATACCTATAAACATGGGGATTTTTATGATGTGATAGGAAATGTGTGGCAGTGGTCACGGACACCGATCTATCCGTTTGATGGCTTTAAGGTCCATCCTGTCTATGATGATTTTTCGGTACCGACCTTTGATGGTAAACATGATATTATCAAGGGAGGATCATGGATCAGCTGCGGGAACCTTGCTACCCAAAAGAGCCGTTATGGGTTTAGAAGACATTTTTATCAACACGCAGGATTTAGGTATATACAGAGTAGGTATGAAGAGAGGGTGATCACCAATATCTATAATACGGACACCCTTATTTCCCAGTATTGCCATTTTGGTTGGGGTGAAAATGCATTGGGTGTGGAAAATTACCCCGCAGCGTGTGCACGGATCGCATTAGAAACGATGAAAGAGAAGCCTAAGCGAAGCGCATTGGACATTGGGTGTGCCATAGGACGAAGTACTTTTGAACTGGCACGCGGTTTTGATGAAGTGATCGGTTTGGATTTTTCTGCGCGTTTCATACAGGAAGCACAGAAGCTTAAAGAGGATGGTCTATTACGTTATACTATGCCGACCGAGGGTGAACTGGAAAATTTTCATGAGGTAAAACTTTCCGATCTTGATCTGGACGAAGAACGAAACAGGGTCTCATTTTGGCAAGCAGATGCCTGTAATTTAAAACCTGTCTACAAAGATTTTGACCTGATCTTTGGGGGTAACCTGTTAGACAGACTCTATGATCCTAAAAAGTTTTTAGAGGCTATGGCATCGCGTATCAATGAGGGAGGATTACTCATTCTAACGTCTCCCTACACATGGCAGGAGGAGTCAACCCCCAAAGAGAAATGGATAGGCGGATACAAAAGAGACGGTGAGACCATTACGACACTCGATGGGCTTAAAGAGATACTGGGCAAAGCGTTTACGCTTATAGAGACGAAAGAGGTGCCGTTTGTGATACAGGAGACTGCACGGAAACACCAGCATACGATAGCACAGATGACCATATGGGAAAGGAGAAGTAAAAATGTTTGAAGCGATCAGCCGTCAAGGGACACACAGCATGAAATGGGATGAGGCCAAGAAAAAATTCGGTACAAATGATCTGCTTCCTCTTTGGGTTGCGGATATGGACCTGGCTTCTCCGGCATGTGTACAGGAGGCAATGGTGAAAAGGGCTTCCCACCCTCTGTACGGTTATACTGTCTATCCGGATGCCTATTATGCATCGATACAGAACTGGATGCAAGAGCGTTTTTCATGGGAGATAGAAAAAGAGTGGATCATTCCTTGTTACGGTGTGGTGCCCTCTTTGAACTTCATTATCTCCGCCTATACGAAAGAGGGTGATGGGATACTCATACAGACACCGATATACCCGCCTTTTGTAAGTTCTGTCAAGCATCAAAAAAGAAGGGTACTTGATAACAGACTGGTGTATGAAAACGGCAGGTATCACATAGATTTTGAAGACTTTGGGCGTAAGGCCAAAGAAGCCAAACTCTTTTTACTCTGTTCGCCGCATAATCCGACCGGACGGGTATGGTCTGAAGAGGAATTGGGAAAGATCATTGAGATCTGCATAGAGAATGATGTCCTCATCATTTCTGATGAGATCCATGCGGATATTGTCTATGAGAAAACACATCACAGCATTGGCAGTTTTGAGAAGATCATGCATTATTGCGTTGTTTTGAATGCCCCTTCCAAAACATTTAACGTTGCAGGGTTGAACACCTCTTATGCGATCATTCCTGATACCAGGCTGCGTCAAGCTTACAGTGTTGAACAGGACAGATCAGGCATTACCAATGGAAACCCGTTTGGTATCGAAGCGTTGATGAGCGCCTACAGGGAAGGTGCGCCATGGTTGGAACAGCTCAAAGAGCACTTACGCTCAAACATCAGTTATGTCAACGGATTTTTAAAAACGCATCAACTGCCTATCAAGGCAGTCCCTACAGAATCGACCTTTTTAATGTGGCTTGACTGTAGAGGCATGGGACTGTCCCATGCCCAACTGGTCGATTTCTTTTTACATCAAGCCAAACTCGGGCTGAATGACGGTCAAAGTTTTGGTAAGGCAGGAGAAGGTTTTATGAGGTTAAATGTGGGGACATCCAAAGAAGTGCTCAGTGAAGCGATGCAGCGACTGCTTAATGCCTACAAGGAAGCGTGTTGAGAAGTCTGTTTGTCTATGTGATCCTGTCCCTATGGCTCTATGCACTGCCTCAGGTCATCAATGAAGAGATACGCAGATCAGGGATCTCGAAAAAAGATATCAGTATCTATATTAAAGAAGCGGGTCAACATGGAAAGGTCGTGGCTTCACTCAATGCTTCCAAAAGCAGGACCCCTGCATCCGTGATCAAAGTACTGACCACCTATGCCTCGGTACTGAAGCTCGGTTTTGATTACCGTTGGCCTACGAAATTCTACACTACTGGGAAAGTACAAAACGGCGTGCTTCAAGGGGATCTGCTTATTAAAGGATTCGGCGACCCTACTTTAAATGCCAAGGACCTTGAGAAGATCGTCTCGGCTATACGTGCAGAAGGGATACGCCAGATCAGCGGTGATATCGTGATAGACAGAAGCTACTTTAAAGTGGGGAGTCAAGACACTTCAGGTTTTGACGAAAATCTTTACAGTGCCTATAATGCCATGCCCGATGCGATGATGTTCAACGAGCGTGTGGTCACCGTCTGTGTGATCCCCAAAGAAAAGAGAGTCCATAAAAAAGATGCGGATGAAAGTTACAGAGTGGTCGATCAATTGGAACATGTCAACAAACCCTGCAGAGGAAAATACTCCTGGCCAAGGGTGAAAATTGACAAGAGTGAAGTGGTCCCTACGGTGTTTCTTCAAGGAAAGATCTCCAAACGATGCGGAAAACGGAATATCTGCCAAGTCATCACCAAACCCTATAAGTCATTCTATTATGCACTGAAAGATAGATTGGCTCAAGAGGGGGTAGCTGTAAGAGGCGGCTTGAAATTACATAAGATACCTCAAGAGGCAAAAGCACTTTTTACCCACTACTCAGAGCCTTTGGAAGAGATCATTGCTGAGACATCCAAGGAGAGCAATAACCTCTATGCAAGACATCTACTGCTTCTTTTGGGCGCAAAACTCTATGGTGCTCCCGCTACAGTGGAGAAAGGAAGAGATGCGATCAAATATATATTGGATTCAAGAGGTGCATTAGGTGAAGGAAAATTAGAGATCGATAACGGAAGCGGTCTTTCACGTACTTCAAAAATGAATGCAAAACTCTTGGCGAAAATGTATGATGATGCCTATGACCGTTACGGATCCAGATGGATGGAGACACTCTCTATAGCAGGCGTGGACGGTACCATCAAACGCCGTTTTAGACATACCGTGGTAAAAAATCGTGCATGGATGAAGACAGGGACACTGAGACGAGTGAAAAATATAGGCGGGTATGTCAAGAACAGGGCAGGAAAATTCTATACGGCTGTCATCATCATCAACAGTTCCAAGGCAAAATACCGCGGAGCCAAACTGCAAGATGAGATCGTGAAATGGCTGGCCAAAAGTACGGCGAAACCGGGCATATCATCTACCGTACCCACCTCTGTCAAAACGATTCAACAGAAAATGCCTGCATCAGAATCATTATTCAGCAATGTCAAAACAAAAAGAGTAGCTGTAATGAAGCAGGAAAGCAAAGAGAACACTGTCCAGTATTATATTCAAGTGGGGTCTTTTTCCAGCATGCCCAACAAAACATATTTAGCAAAGATAAGCACTTTAGGATTACCTTACAAGGTACGCCGTGCAGAGAATTATAAAGTACTTATAGGTGGCTATAGAGATGAAAAAAGTGCAAGAGCAGTGTTGGAAAAAGTACGCAGAGATATCAATGTCAGGGCATTTATAGTAAAGTTGTAGTTTACCCCAAATACGTTATAATCCCTTAAAAATTTAGGGCAACAATGAACTTCGAAACTTACCCTTTTGAGAAACTCAACCAATTACTTGAAAATGTAATCCCCAACCACGATTACCCTGCACTTAGCCTGACGATTGGGGAACCTCAGTTCGAGACACCGGCATTTATACTGGATGCGCTCAAGGAGGCTTCTGCACTGCTGAACAAATATCCCAAAACGGCGGGTGAAGCGGAGCTGAGAGAAGGGATGTTGGCGTACAATAAAAAGCGTTTTGGTCTTACACTGACAGATGCTCAGATCATTCCTACGTTTGGAACCAGAGAAGTGCTCTTTAATTTTCCCCAGTTCTTACTGCATGATGTGGAAAACCCTGTGATGGTCTTCCCCAACCCTTTTTATCAGATCTATGAGGGGGCAGCCAAGGCATGCAGAGCAGAGGTCATTTACTTGAACCTCAATGAAACCAGTCACTTCCAACCCGTAGTGGATGAAGAGGCATTGGCAAAAGCGGACCTGGTGATACTCAATTCTCCTAACAACCCTACATCATCGGTAATGTCTATGGAAGATCTAAAGCGTTGGGTAGGATTGGCATTGAAACATGATTTCATCCTTCTCAATGATGAGTGTTATGTGGATCTCTATCTGGATGAGCCACTTCCTTCACTGCTCAATGCAAGTATAGAAGCAGGCAATAAAAATTTTAAAAACGTGTTGGTGATCAACTCTATCTCCAAACGTTCCTCTGCACCGGGACTGCGTTCGGGATTTATAGCGGGAGATGCAGAGATACTCAAAGCATATATGGTATACAGGACCTATGTGGGGTGTGCTTCACCCTTACCGCTGCAGCATGCCGCCGCGATGGCATGGGCGGACCAGGAGCATGTCAATACATTCAGAGCAAAATACAAAAAGAATTTTGAAATGGCCAAAGAAGTTTTAGGGGTAGAGGCGCCTGAAGCGACCTTTTACATTTGGTTGAAAGTGGAAGATGAGATAGCCTTTACCACGAAACTTTATCAAGAGTACAATCTCAAGGTCCTGCCCGGTTCATTTTTGGGACGTGAGGGTGAAGGTCAAGGGTATATAAGGCTCGCCCTTGTGTATGAAGCAGAGCAAACAAAAGAAGCATTGCAACGTATAGCACGTTGCCTGGAAAAGTAGAAGACACCCCACTTACGCTTTAGCGACGAGGGTATCGGCATTTAGTGCCAGAAAATCAGTATTGGAGCAATCATGATGGAAACACCGGAAATACACGTAGAAGAGTTAAAAAAAGACCCAGAGTTTCTGGCAAACATTGAAAGACTTGAGAAAGAGTGCAAGGAAGAAGAGAGCATTGCAAAAGGGTATCAGCTTTTAGATGCACAGCTCATCATTGAAGCTTCGGAAGATGAGATCAACGAGATATTCACCTTCATTGTCAATACAGCCTTTGACAGATTGGCTGAAAAACTCACTACCTCCCAGTCATTTGATATGAATGATACTGAGGACCTTGCTACAGCAAGAGCTATCTATGAGCATGGGATACAACGTTACAGTGAAAATGACAAAAAGGGGGCCAAGGAGATCTTTCTTGTATTGCACTATACGATCGACCATGCAGGTTTGAAAGATGCGATGATGGTACATGTGGCTGCAGTCATGGAAGGAAAGAGTTTTGAAGATTTTATAGAAAATCTCGTCGATGTGGAAGGGGTAGATGCCCATGACCCTCTGGCGTTTTTCATACAGACATTTACAGAGCCTACCGAAGCGTTGCTTGCAAAATTTGACACGCATGTCAAGCTGGCACAAGAAGAGCTCAGAGTGCTTGATGAAAGCAAGGAAAAATAGCAATGAAAAAGATCCATTTTATAGGTATCGGGGGTATCGGACTCTCTGCCTTGGCCAAGTTTCTCTTCAATGACGGACATAAGATCTCCGGTTCGGATATCAAACAGACAGAGATCACCAATGACCTGGCAACCAACTTTAATGCGAAGATCACCATCCCTCACCACGCTGATGCGGTAGAGGGTGTCGACAGGGTGATCTACTCTGCGGCGGTACGTCCCAACAATCCTGAGTATCAAAGAGCGAAAGAGCTGGGGATAGAACTGCTTTCACGTAAAGAGGCGCTCAAGAGTATCCTGGGTGAAAAAGAGGTCTATGCGGTAGGTGGTGCACACGGTAAGAGTACGACTTCAGCCATGCTTGCATCCATCATGCCTGAGTCCAATGCACTGATCGGTGCGATCAGTAAAGAGTTCGGTTCAAATGTACGGAATTATCCGAACAACAAAGTGGTATTTGAAGCCGATGAGAGTGATGAGAGTTTTTTAAACTCTAACCCCCATCTTGCGATCGTGACCAATGTGGAACCGGAGCATATGGAATACTACGGGTATGATGAAGAGCGTTTTTACAACGCCTATAAAAACTTTTTGTCACTGGCGAAAACACGTGTGATCAATGCAGAAGATCCATTCCTTTCCTCTTTGGAGATGGAGAGTATTAAGCTTTATCCTTCCAAAGATATCAAAAACACAGCGTTTGTATTGGTAGGCGGTGAGCCACATACAAGATTTGAACTTTTGGACCTGGGTACATTTGAGGTATTCGGTTTTGGAAACCATATTGCATTGGATGCATCATTGGCGATACTCGGTGCTTTGGAGCTGGGTGAAAAAATAGAAGATATAAGGGGAAACCTTTTACACTACAGAGGGATCAAAAAACGTTTTGACATTGTACAGAACCAGGAAGAGTGTGTGGTGATAGATGACTATGGACATCACCCGACAGAGATAAAAGTCACCATGGAGTCACTGCAAACCTATAAAGTATTGCGCAATTTTTCCAAACTCAATGTCATTTGGCAACCGCATAAGTACAGCCGTACGATGGATAACCTGCAAGGCTTTGTAGAGTGTTTTGAAGGGGTGGATGAACTGGTGATCCTTCCTATATGGTCTGCGGGTGAGTTAAAGGTAGACATAGACCTCAAGGGAGCCTTCAGCCGTTATACCCTTCATATGGCAGATTCTGTCACGAAAGAAGACGGCATCGTCAAAGTCTTTAAAGACGGGCATATTATACAAGAGTACAGTGACGGGCTTGTGACAGCCTTTGGTGCGGGAGATATCACGTATCAGATACGCGGAGAGGCATAAGGTCATGCATTCTCAGGAGAGTAGTGAAAAAACCATTATACAGAAACTGGACCTGGACGGGTATATCCAGCAGTTCCAAAAGTTTTTAGCCAGAGAAAAACCTGTGGCGATGATGGGGGATATCAACCAGCATTACCGGTATATCCAAGCACTCTCAAAAGTCCAATTCCCTCTACCCAATGCAGTACCGAACCTGGAGAGAGAATTGAACCTCATTCAGAAACAGGGGGTACTCTCTCTGGATGAGATCTATGCCTTTGTCACCATGATCTCCTACTTCAATACTTTAAGAACCGTGGGGTTCACAGAACCGCTCATCTCCTGGATACAAGGGATAGAGATACCCGATGAGATCATCGAGGTCGTAGGGTATTTTACTGCTGAAGGAGAGATCAATCCTGAACGTGATCCGGAACTTTTTAAACTTGAACGTGCCATCAAGCAGAACAAGATAGAGATCAAAGAGACGCTCTATAAGCTGGCACACTCCAGCAAGCTCAGAGATTATCTTGTGGACACACAGGTGCATTTCAACGGCGGGGAAGAGACCCTGCTGGTACGTGGAGGGTTCAACAATGCCATTAAAGCTACGGTGGCTGCACGTAGCCCCGGAGGATTTTTTTATATTATCCCCCAAAGTATTTCTCACTTAAAAGAGAAAGAGTCTGCACTGCTCAGTAAAAAAGAGGAGATGATCTACACCTACTGTAAAAACATCTCGGCGCTCTTTTTCAAGTGGGAACGTTTCTTGGGGTTCATTAACAAAGAGTATGACAGGTTTGACCATTATCAGGCACGTGTCAGTTTTGCAAGGGCCAAAGAGTATGAATTTGTTTTGCCAAGCAAGCACAAACGCATTAAATTGCAGGATTTTGCACATCCTGCCATCGAGAACCCCGTACCGATCACCATGGATTTCTCTAAACAGATCATGCTTGTCACAGGTGTCAATGCCGGTGGTAAAACGATGCTGCTCAAGTCCATGCTCTCAGCCGTTTACATGAGTAAGTACCTGCTTCCTTTTCAATGTGATGCAGCACACACAGAGGTCGGGCATTACAAAAGCATAGAAGCGGTCATAGATGATCCCCAATCGGTCAAAAATGACATCTCTACGTTTGCAGGACGTATGCAGGAGTTTGCAAAACTCTTTCACAAAGAAGATGCCATCGTAGGCGTCGATGAGATAGAACTGGGTACGGACAGTGACGAGGCAGCCAGCCTGTTCCGTGTGATGCTGGATGAACTACGGAAAAAAGGTATCACCTTTATCGTGACGACACACCATAAACGTTTGGCTTCACTGATGGCAGGAGATGATGAGGTGGAGCTCATTGCTGCACTCTACGATGAAGAGCGAAGGGTACCTACCTATACTTTCCTGCAGGGAAGTATAGGAAAGAGCTATGCGTTTGAAACAGCACAGCGTTACGGTGTACCTGTAGCCATTGTGAACAGAGCAAAAAAGGTTTATGGAGAGGACAAAGAAAACCTCAATGAACTCATAGAGAAATCTACTTCACTTGAGCGTGAAATGCGTATGAAGATCGCCACAATAGATGAGGAGTTAAAATCCGTAGAGAGACAACAACAGAGACTTCAGGATGAGGAAGTAAAACTTCAGGAGAGTCACAGAAAAGCCCTTGCAACCCTGGAAAACCGTTATAATGCAGCGACAAAAAAAGCAAGGGAAGCGCTGAGGGCACAAGAGTCTGCAGAAGGACGACGACTGCTGAACGTGGCACATCAACATAAAGAGTTCAAGCAAAAAGAAGTGAAATTACAAGAGGAAGTGCCACTCAAAGAGGGGGACAAAGTGAAGTACCGTTCCCATAAAGGTGAGATCGTCGGGATCCGCGGTAAAGATGCGACGATCATCGTGGACGGATTGAAGATGAGAGTACCTCTTGGACAACTCAAAAGAAGAGGCGATACCCCTCAGATCAAGGTCAAACCCAAAGCAAAAGAGGTCAATGTCAATGTTGAAAAGTCAGGAGCTGCCGTTTCAGTCAAACTGCTCGGTATGTATGCAGATGAAGCCATAGATACCGTCGATAAATTTCTCTCGGACGCCCTGGTGAACGGACTGCATGAAGTGCAGATCATTCACGGTACAGGCGGGGGTGTATTGGCCAAACTGGTGACAGAGTATCTTAAAAAGCATCCTAAGATACAGAAATTCTACAGACTGCCCGGAAACTTAGGTATTACAGTCGTCGAACTATAACCCCTCTTTTAACTCCAAAAGGTATAATATATGCATAAAAATGTTGCAGGAGAGCTACGTGAGCATTAAAGATGATGTGAATTATGTAAAGAGAGAGTTAAGTGGTGATGAAAAGGTACTTGAGAGTGCATTTAAACTGGAATCACTCTATAAAAAATACAAGTTTCAATTGTGGGGTGTGATCGTTGTAGTGATCCTGTTCTTTGGCGGACGATCTGTGATGAGTGTACTGCATGAAGCCAAGCTTGAGAAAGCCAATGAAGCTTTCTTGACATTGCAGCGTAACCGTGACGATACCGATGCACTGAAGGTACTTCAGGAGAACAACCCGGCACTTTTAGAGCTGTATCATTATGCGCAGGCAGTGAAAAAAGAAGATGTCAAGACGTTGGAGTCTTTATCTTCAAGTACGAACAGTGTGGTCGCGGATGCAAGTGCCTATACGGCAGGTGTACTCAATAAAAAACCTGTGGATTCAAAGCTCTATAAAGAGATGTCACTCTTTGAAGAAGCCTATTTGGCTATCCTTGCAGGTGATGCAAAAACGGCCCAGAATAAATTGGAACTTATAGACGATCGTTCATCTCTTTCCGTGATCAAAGAGTTCCTTAAACACTCTACCATTAAGGCAAACTAATGAAGGGCTTGTCACTACTTACATTTACCGTAGCCGCATTACTCTTTTCAGGATGCAGCAGTAAAAAATATTTTGAACCTGAACAGACATTTTCAGCATCGAATGCATCCACTTCATATGGTGGAAGTATGAATGACCTTAGCCGTGAGGGAGGGACACTGAAAAGCGGCCAATTTATCAGTAAAGAGGGTATAAGCAGTGTCAATCTTGGCGAAGGGTATAGATTTTTAAATGAAAACGATAGCTATATACTGGCTACAAATGCTGAGGGTATTTTAAAGATCATTGATAAAAAAACAAAAGAAACGGTACGTGCAGTCTCTTTAAAAGTACCTGTGGTCTCTGCAGCGATCAACAATGATGTGATCGCATATATTCTTAACAGCAACACTTTTGGTATTTATCAAATATCAGACAATAGAAAAGTGGTTGAAAGTAGATCTGAGGCGACCTTTGCTATTGATACAAGAGCGGCAAGCCCGATCTTTATCGATGGTTTGGTCGTCATGCCTATGCTTGACGGAAAACTTATTATTGTCAACATAGAAGACAGCGAAAATGCAAAAGTGGTCTATCTCAGTACGGAAAAAGCATTTAACAATATTATCTATCTCTCCCGTAAAGGAAACATGATGATCGCTGCAACGCCAAAAAAACTGCTTACTTTAGGCAGTGGCGGACAGATGGAGTTTAGTGCGAATATCTCTGAAGTGGCATATGATAACGGGATCATTTATCTCTTTACCAAAGAAGGCGAGATATTTGCCTTAAACAGCGATCTTGAAAAAGTGGGAGAAGCGAAGTATAAATTTGCACACTATTCTGTAGCTACAGCTTTTGATGGCAGGGTGTATGGTTTGGACCAGGGAGGCTCACTGATCGTGATGGACAGTGCTTTGACAAAGTACAAGATCTATGATGTTGGAGAAGTGGATGAGCCGGCATTCATCAGCGGGATAAAGCTCTATAAAGACGGTGATATCATTGAACTATCCAAATTAGGTTATGAGTGATCTACTGACGGCTTTTGAAGAGTATCTCAGTGTCACAAAGGCACTCGATACCCTTACGATCTCTTCTTATTTGGGTGACTTGACCCAACTCGAAGAGGTCACTCAAAAAACACTGACGAAACTCGATACTACGGATATACTGAAATTTTTATCTACGTTTGAGAACAAACGAACACTCAACAGAAAACTCTCCTCTATCAATGCTTTTTTTGATTTTTGTCATAAACAGGATTTCAAACACGAAAAAATCAAGATACCTATGGCGAAAGTACCCAAAAACCTACCCAAATACATGAGCAGTGAAGAGATACTGCAAGGCATAAAGCACATTGACAGAAGCACGCTCATGGGACTGCGTGATTATGCACTGATACTCTTCTTGTATGCCAGTGGGTGTCGTATCTCCGAAGCATTGAATGTGCAGCGCAGTGATATTGTAGAGGGATGGTTGAAGATACGTTTTGCCAAAGGGGAGAAAGAACGTATCGTACCTCTTGCACCGATCGCTCTGCAGGCGTTGGAGAGGTATATGCAGGAGCAGGACATGGGAAGCAGTTATATTTGGCTCAATTACACAGGTGCTGTTCTCAGCCGTATCTCTGCGTATAAGATCGTGAAGAAGTATCTGGGTGTCTCACCTCACGTATTGCGACACTCTTTCGCTTCATCGCTGATCATCGGCGGTGCAGATCTGCGTGTGGTACAAGAGCTGCTGGGACACAGTTCTCTTGAGACCACACAGATCTATACCCATATACAAAAACAGAACCTGGCCGAGACCATGAAGAGTTATCATCCGCTAAAAGGAGTATCATGAAAGCACTGGTTGAATATTTGAACCATAAAAACATCATTTTTAAATCACTCAAAGAGATCCTGCCTAAAGAGCTGGGGTCCCGTAAAAAGGCTGCACTCTATTTAGGGGTAGACCTGAAGGGGTATTATGCACTGG
The DNA here is from genome assembly GCF_019972135.1 of Sulfurovum sp. TSL1. Lineage (NCBI taxonomy): Bacteria > Pseudomonadati > Campylobacterota > Epsilonproteobacteria > Campylobacterales > Sulfurovaceae > Sulfurovum > Sulfurovum sp. TSL1. The sequence continues at coordinate 130,400 of NZ_BPFI01000002.1, forward strand.
TCATGGAACTTGCAAAGAAGAGCAGGGTGCTTCGGAAAGAAGCAGCTGAACTCATGGAACTGCATGCAAAGGCGGAAAAATATCTCGATAGTAAGATCACCAAAAAATACATAGTGATCAAAGCACCCTTATGCTCACATGCCAAAGCGATGCTCGAAGAGCATGGCTGGAAGGTATGGCATGAAGGATAAGGTATTACTCGCAGATATAGGGAATACCCATTTCCATATCTATAACGGGTCTGAAGTAGAGCATTTGTCCTATGAGGAGGCGATTGCCAAATATAGCAAAGAGAGACTCTGTTATATTTCGGTCAAAGAGCACTTGAACAGTACCATAGAGAATATAGCCACGTGGAAAAATATCTCACCGAAGATCCGCTTGGAGGGTGCCTATGAAACGATGGGGGTTGACAGAAGAGCATTGTGTCTGAGTCATGAAAACGGGTTATTTGTGGATGCAGGTTCTGCTATTACCGTGGATATGATGGAGGAGGGCAAGTACAGGGGTGGATTTATATTGCCAGGACTGAAAGCGATGTTACAGGCTTATGCTTCTATCTCTCCGGTCTTGGATACGACATTGAATGAAACGGTATCGATGGAGCAATTACCCTCTACAACTAAAGATGGGATAAGCTATGGTATAATCGCGTCTATAAAAGCACTCATAGATAAGCACAGTGATGGTAAAACACTATATTTTACCGGTGGAGACGGAAAATTTTTATCAAGTTTTTTTGAAGAAGCCACGTATGATGAAATGTTGGTATTTAACGGGATGCGGAAAGTGATGAAGGAATCGGAGATATGTTAACAGTAGCACTTCCAAAGGGAAGAATAGCAGAACAGACGCTTGAGATATTTGCTGAAATTTTCGGTGGAGAATTTAAGTTTGAAGGAAGAGAACTCATCTTGGATATGGGAGAGTTCCGTTTTTTAAATGTACGTAATCAGGATGTACCGACGTATGTAGAACACGGTGCAGCAGATATCGGTGTGGTTGGACTTGACGTGATCACTGAAAAAGAGCTGGATATCATCCAGCTTCTGGATATGCAGTTAGGAAAATGTAAAGTGGCGATCGGTATCAAAAATGAAGATGAACTGGACTGGTCGCGTCCCCACATCAAAGTGGCTACCAAGATGGTCAACATCACGAAGAACTATTTTGCCCAAAAAGCTGTAGGGGTAGAAGTAGTGAAGCTTTACGGATCTATAGAACTGGCACCGCTTGTCGGTCTGGCTGATGCTATTGTGGATATTGTCGAAACAGGTTCAACCATGAGAGAGAACGGATTGAAAGTGGCCGAAGACATCATGGATTCTTCTGCACATCTGATATCTAATAAAAATAGTTTTTACGGAAAGAAAGAAGAGATCCTCTCTTTATATGAAAAGATCAAAGCTGTTGTAGAGAGCCGTGGCTAATTCTGTTTCAGACTCTCTTGACCTCTATGCAAAAGTAGAGGATCTTCTTGGTGTCAAAGAGGCTGCACCAAATCTCTATGCCCATTATCTTCTTTTTTTAAACACGATAGATTTTGACACGCTTTTGGACGTGGGATGCGGTTCTGGAGACTTTTTGCGTCAGATACAGGGTGCATTGGAGATATCCGAAGTCAAAGGGATAGACCTCAGTCCACTTATGGTCTCAAAAACACTTGAACAAGGGTATGATGCCCAGTGTACAGATTTATGTGATCTGCAAGGTCGTTATGATGTATTGACAGCGGTTTTTGATATGGTGAACTATCTGGATAAAGCAGAATTGGCACGATTCCTGGGGTGTGTCAAATCGCATTTAAATGACGGTGGATACTTTTTGTGTGATATCAACACACTGCATGGTTTTGAAAATGTCGCCGTGGGTTCCTATATCGTAGATGATGAAGAGCGGTTTTTAACGGTGGACAGTGATTTTGAAGAGGGTGAGTACAGTGCGGAGTTCACACTTTTTGAAAAAGAGGGAAGCTGTTTTAAAAAATCTCAAGAGACCATCAGGCAATACTATCATAGTGTAGATGAGATAGTGAAGCTAAGCGGTTTGGCACTGGTCCAGAGTGATGATGTGACTCTTTATGAGCTTGAAGAAGCGGATAAACTGTTTCTTGTACTGAGAAAAGTGTAAAGCGGGAGAGTATTTTTCTCACAAGGTCCGTCTTTTTAGACGAACTTTGGGTAAGAGAGCTTAAAAGGTATAGTCAAGCTGTACCCAATACTTTGTCACATCATTTTGTGCAGCACCGATGACAGAGTCTGTTTCTCCAGAGAAGAAAGCTGCTTTTGCCAGAAAGTTCAGACCATTAGAGAAATTATACGTATAGAGCAGATCCAGTTCATCTCCTGCATCGTCACTGAGTACACCGTCCGTCTCCTGTGTACTGAAGGTATGGTAGATCGCAAGTAGTTTACCGAATTTGGGACTCACATATCCTACCTTCCCGTAAAGATCATCCAACCCGTAGGTATTGCTTACGGCAGTGTATCCCAGGAAAACATCTGCAAACCCCTGCCACTTGTGCAATGTTGCAAGCGGTGTCGTGAACCCATGTGTATTCCCGTCTGCATCTCCCAGTGATTCATAGGCTGCGCCAATAATAAACCCGTTGTACTTCGTACTGATATCACCTCTAAAATAGATCGCATCCACATCCGGTTTCCCCATACTTTCATATTCCATACTTGCATCCTGCTGTGTAGCTGCCTCTGCAATATAGTTGAACACCCCTATTTTTCCCGAAGCCATTAAACCATAGGTATCACTTCCAAATACTTGGTGACCTAAGAGATAGCCATACGCAGAAAGTTTCAGCTCCGGCATTGCTTTGTAATCTGCATGAAGAAATACAGATTCTGTCCCTGTAGTCAGTGCATCCGTAATCCCATAGCGATCTGTCACATACATGGCCATGATATCCAGGTTTTCTATCGAGCTGTTGTTTAAGGTATATCCCATAAAGGTCTGAGGCATTTGTCTCCACCCTACGGCACCTATGAATCTCTGGTCATCCAGATTGATCATCTGTCGTCCTGCACGCAGTGAAGTATCACCTATGGTATAATCAAGATAGGCCTGTGTCACACGTGAATTCTGTGGATCAGCGATCAATGCATATCCCGTCTGCTCTGGAGCATATTCATCATATCCGAAATTCGTCACTGCCATGATCTGTCCAAAAGCACTCAAACCCTCAATACCTGCAAGCCCGGTCTTTACAGTGAGTGCAAAACGTGTGGTAAACGCATTGGCTTCATCATTCACATTGTCATCAGCAAATTCATAACGCGGACGCAATTCACCGCTGAATTTTATGTTGTGAAAGATCCCTATATCTGTTGCTGTTTCAACGGTGGGTTCAACCGGTGCAATGGAGCCGCCTGCCATGATAAGTGTTGATGTCACGAGTGAAAGTAGTACTGTTTTTTTCATTGTTTCCCCTTTATAGATGTTCGATTGAATAAACACGATGTTTAAAGCTGCTGGATGGCCATAAGATGCATGAAGCAAATCAATTTTTCTATGTTATTCATCCTCCTTGGCAAATTTTTCATATAGAAAGCTGAGTATGGCTTCTCTACATCTGATATATTCAGGATCATGTTGAAGTTCTACCCTCTTTCTGGGGCGGGAAAGATTGACCTCGAGTATTTCCCCGATCGTAGCTTCAGGGCCGTTTGTCATCATGATCACCCTGTCACTGAGCAGTACCGCTTCATCCACATCATGTGTAATGATAATGACCGTGTTCTGTACATTTTGCTGTATCCGCATGAGATGCTCCTGCAAGTTGGCACGGGTCAATGAATCCAATGCACCGAAAGGTTCATCCATCAAAAGGACTTTAGGTTTGATCGCAAGTGCTCTTGCAATACCTACACGCTGTTTCATACCCCCACTGATCTCATCAGGCAGTTTATCTTTGGCCTGATCAAGGTTGACCATGGTAATAAACTTTTCAACCCTCTCCTGAAGCTCCTGCTTATTGAGCTCAGGCATGACCTGCTTCACTGCCATTTCTATATTTTTATAGACGCTTAGCCATGGAAGCAATGAATGGTTTTGAAACACCACTGCACGATCAGGTCCCGGACTTTTGACCTCTTTACCCTGTAAAAATATATGGCCTTCTGTCTGGCCGTCCAAACCGGAGATCATATTGAGCAGTGTAGATTTACCACACCCGCTGTGTCCGATGATAGAGATGATCTCATTCTTTTTGATGACCATATCTACACCGGTCACAGCGATATAATCCTCTTTGCCCGGAATCGGAAATCTTTTTTCGATATTTTCTAAATGTAAAAACTTTTGTTCACCCATTATGCTCTTCCTTTTTTTCTATAGTCAAAAAAATCTGCGATGATCCCCATCAGAAGATCCAGTATGAAACCGACAATACCTACGATGATGATACCGATGATGATATGATGATAATTCAGATTGTTATATTCATCCCAGATCCAGAAACCGATACCGATACCGCCCGTCAGCATCTCTGCTGCTACGATCACCAGCCATGCGATCCCAAGAGAGAGTCGCATCCCCGTAAAGATAAAGGGTACGGCTACGGGCAAAATGATCTTTGTGATCTTTTTCGCTGGACTGAACTGTAATACTTTTGCGACATTCATATAGTCCTCGCTGACATTACGTACACCCAAAGCAGTGTTGATAATGATCGGCCAGATAGAGGTGACAAAGATCGTCGAGACCGCTGTCAAATTGATATCCTGGAAGATAAAAAGCAACAGTGGCAGCCATGCCAGCGGTGAAACAGGCTTAAAGATCTGAATGAACGGATCAAAGGCATACTGTGCATTTTTACTCATACCGATAAACAATCCCAAAGGTACACCAATGAGAATAGCAAGTGAAAATCCGGCAAATACCCTCTGCAATGAAGCAAATATCTGCCAGAGGACTCCTTTGTCATCCTCATTTTCTATATAGAGAGGATCGGAAAGTACACCGACGATCTCATCCCCATCAGCATTTATTCCGCCAAAAGCAGAGACATAGGTGTCACTTGGGGTAGGGAACTCCTCAACATTGTTCGCGATCAATGACCAGACCATGAGGATGGCAAAAAACACCATCATAGGCAAGATGATCTTTTTGGCAATTTCATTTTTCATTTTTTTCCTTTTTGCGTGTGCCCTGTCCGTACTGGACACTTTGTTCTATTTTATATTTATAGGTACCTGAAGCGTTATTCTTACTCAAGGAAATAACTGGACTACTTTCACTTCAGGCACGTATAAATACAAAGCATTCAGCTTTGTATTGTTTGTAAATTTTTGACGTACCTATTTCACATACTTGGGATCTGCACATCCTGCAGGACCGTAAGGACACACGTAATCGGGTTGTTTGGTTGCAACCGTCCAGTTATTTGCTTTCAAAAGATCCTCTTTGCTTACTTTTGGATTCGTGACCTCAAAACTATAGATATAGTCGACGGCTTTATTAGGGTCATAGACCTTTCCATCCATGAACTTGTTATACTCATCCACACCGTCTACTTTCCATGGACTAGGCGGCAGAGAGTAGTTCACTTCTTTTGCCGCTTCGGCAAAAAGATCAGGTCTGTAGACTTTTTCGATCACCTCTTTCATATCCACCGCTTTATCCAGCTGTCCCCAGCGATACATTTGAGTGATGAACCACATTCCATGGCTATAAAAAGGGTAGGCCGCATAGTAATTGGCAAAAACGTTGAACATAGGGTTTGGCTCGGAGTCTTGTCCTTTGAGATACTGGAAGGTACCGGTCATAGATTTTTCAAGGACTTTTACGGGTGCTTTTACGTAGTTTGGTTTGCTGAGTATTTTCGCTGCTTCTTTTCTGTGTTCCCAGCTTTCATCCAGCCACATCTGTGCTTCAATGACCGCTTTTATCACCGCTTTGGTCGTCTCAGGGTATTTCTCAACGAAATCTGCCCTTGCTTGAAGTACTTTTTCAGGATTATTGTTCCAAATATCATAGTTGGTTACCAGTGTAGAACCCTTTTTCTTGAGTACGATACGCTCGTTCCAAGGTTCACCCACACAATATCCTTCGATATTGCCTGCGATCAGGTTTGAAGGCATAGTAGGCGGCGGGAAGGGTTTGATCGTTGTATCCTCATCAGGCTTGATCCCCGAACTCGCCATCCAGTATCTCAGTTCATAGTTGTGTGTGGAAACCGGATGTACCATGCCGAAGTTCAGTGGTTGATAGTTTTCACCTTCTGCTTGATGTTTGGCATCGATATACTTTTTAAGTGACTCCGACCCTAAGGGTCTTTTGGTCTGATCCATACCGTACTTTTCCATCTCTTTAATGATATTATTCCCGTAAGTGATACCATTCCCATTAAAATCCAAAGAGAGCAGAGCTTGCAGATGCGCATCTCCATTGATCCCAAGTGTTGCAGCAATCGGCATACCTGCAAGTGCATGGGAAAAGTCATACTCCCCGCTGATCACTTTTTGCTGGATCCCCGGCCATCCCCCACCTTCTTTGGCTACATGCACATCCAGACCATATTTTTTAAAGAATCCTTTTTCTTTGGCGATCACGATAGGGGCACAATCTGTCAGTGCAATAAACCCAATTTTCAACTTTTTCTTTTCTACATCTGCCAGCAGAGCAGTAGTGACCAACGAGAGACCTAATCCGAGCTTCAAAGCTTTTTTTAACATTTTTTACTCCTTAAATTTTCATTAAAATGTTTATGTGTGAAAATAGTATCATAGATATATATATTAATTAATCAATAATATGTTTATTTTTTAATCAATTAAAACTTAACTTTACATTAAAGTATGGTTAGAATAGGGAAAAGAAAAAGTTATTTGAGGTAAATAAAATGATCAAATCAGTATGCGGGTATTGCGGTGTAGGGTGTGGATTGGAGTATGATGAGAAGCAGCTCATAGGGAATATAGCCTATCCTACGAATCAAGGAAATCTCTGTTCAAAAGGTATCTCGGAACTGGTAAGTATGCAGACACCTACCAGGTTGTTGAGGCCGCTTATGAGAGACTCATTGGAGAAGCCATTTGTGCTTTCTGATTGGAAAGATACGATTGCATTGATCGCGGAGCGTATCAAAAAAACCTCTAAAGAAAAGATCGGCTTTTATTTGTCCGGACAACTCTTGACAGAGGATTACTATATTGCCAATAAACTTGCAAAAGGCTTTCTTGGTACCAATAATGTGGATACCAATAGCCGTACCTGTATGGCAAGTGCAGTGGTTGCGTATAAAAAGGCGATAGGCGCAGACTTCGTGCCGGTAAGAATGGATGATATTTTCAAGTCTGATCTGCTTATATTGACAGGTGCAAATACAGCGGAAGCGCATGTGGTCTTTCATAATCAAATAAAAAAATCCAAAAAAAATGGTCTGAAAGTCGTGGTCATTGATCCAAGAAGAACAGATACTGCGAAAATCGCAGATCTTTATCTGAGGATAAGACCGGGAAGTGATATTGACTTTTTTAATCTACTGTCCAAACGCTTAATAGATGAAGAAAAATACGATAAAGCGTTTGTGGCACAACATATCAATCACTTTGAACTGCTTAAGAACAAGTTCAAACGAGTACCGGTGACCAAGATGCTCAAACGTACAGGACTGACACAAGAAGCGTTTGATGCCTTCTGGGAACTCTATAGTGAGAGTGACAACATCATGACTGCATGGACCATGGGACTCAATCAGTCCGTACAGGGTGTAGACAAAAATCTGGCACTGCTCAATACACATCTTCTTACAGGAAAGATCTTTAAAGAGGGAAATGGGCCCCTTAGCCTTACCGGGCAGCCCAATGCGATGGGGGGAAGAGAAGTGGGAGGACTCTCTACCATGTTGGCGGTACATTTAGGTTTTGATGAAGAGAGTATCCAAAAGGTATCAAAATTTTGGAAAACCGATAAGATAGACAACAAACCCGGATTGACCGCAACAGAAATGCTTGATGCGGATCTGGATATCCTGATTATCTGTCATACTGATCCTGTCTATCATCTGCCTCATAGAAAAAGAGTGGAACAGCAGATATCCAAGATCCCTTTGGTCATTGAGATCAATGCCTATGATAATTCAGAAACAGCCCAATATGCACATATCAGACTTCCTGCAGCACCCTGGGGTGAAAAAGAAGGTACGCAGACCAATCTCGACCGTACCATCACCAAACAGGAACGCCTCACCCGTACATCCATTGACTGTAAAGCGGATTGGGAAATATTTCAGCTACTGGCAAAAGAGTTAGGTTTTAGTCAGGCATTTGATTTTGACAGTCCAAAAGAGATCTTTGAAGAGTATCAACAAATGACCAAACTCAATGACTATATGGATATCTCGGAGGCAGACTATGATGCGCTTACCTACAAACCGTTTGTTTGGGGTGAAAAGATCAAACATTTTTTAACTCCGGACAAAAAAGGGAACCTGTTCTTCGTAGAAAACAAGTTAAAGAGCGAAAAGACAAATTTGGAGTTTCCATTTTTACTTTTGACAGGGAGAACAAGAGATCAGTGGCATAGTGGCACTAAAACAAATCTTCCTCAGACATTGCTAACGCACAAGCCACTGAACTTTTGTGAGATCCATCCTTATGATGCCCAAAAACTGGGTATCCAGAATGACGACAGGATCAAAGTGATCTCCAAAAGGGGAGCATTGGTCACAAAAGCACTAATCACAGGGGATGTGCATGAAAAATGTATCTTCATCCCGATAAGTAACCGTGAGATCAACTATCTTACCAATGATTTGTTTGACAGAGAATCCCTGCAGCCTGACTATAATCACAATGCTGTAAAGATAGAAAGGATAGGTTAGGCCTATACTGTACATTTCTTGGTAATAGTATGGTATTTGTATGATTGTAGTGTGTGGGGAAAATACTAAATAAGGTATTTGGTGGAGGTTGTTCTCACCAATCTGGTGAGAACAACACTCAAATATAAAATAGGGTTAAAATCTATTTAAGGTTTTCAAATGGATTTTCAACAACATTCTTTCTATCTACGATATACGGAATAAGTGCTGTTTGTCTAGCTCTTTTGATCGCTCCTGTAACAAGCTCTTGGTGTCTTTTACAGTTACCAGTGAGTCTTCTTGGCATAATTTTAAATCTCTCACTTAGTGAGAATTTAAGTAATCCCAAGTCTTTATAGTCTATATAGTCTACCTTTGATTCACAATATTTACAAAATCTTTTTTTGAATTTTCTTCTTTCTGCCATGGTGTTCTCCTAAAAAGGTTATGTATAACAAATATAGTGTAAATAACTGTGTAGTGCCCTTATTTATGGGATTAGAACACAATGATATTACGTTAAATGTAAATAAATCCAATTATTTTAGAAAAAACAATTAATTATATTTACATTTTGAGTGGTTATAGAATATTTTTTATAGACTTTTCCTTGAAGAAGTATATTTTAAAAATATCCCTTAGGCAAAGACTGTGTTTTCAAGGTTTCCTAGATAATAAATTATAGAGGCACAGTGGATACTTGGATTGTGTATAAACACAAAAAACCAAAAATATATATTTGGTAAAATTAATATAAGATAATACATTAACTTGTATAAATATACATTTTTTACTTCCCTTATCTGAGACTATTATTTTATTTTTAGTTAGTTATTCTTTAGACAAATTATTTAAAATAGGTGTGTTCTAATAGTGATAATATTGATTTGATACAATATTTTTGATTTTAAAAAGTTTAGAGGATATTTAAGGTATTTGTTCCCATTTTTAAAATGGGAACAAGAGGAAGATACAATCTATTTTACGTTTTCAAATGGATTTTCAACAACATTTTTTCTATCTACGATATAAGGAATAAGTGCTGTTTGTCTAGCTCTTTTGATTGCGCCTGTTACAAGCTCTTGGTGTCTTTTACAGTTACCAGTGAGTCTTCTTGGCATAATTTTAAATCTCTCACTTAGTGAGAATTTAAGTTGTCCCAAGTCTTTGTAGTCTATAAAGTCTACTTTCATTTCACAATATTTACAAAATCTTTTTTTGAATTTTCTTCTTTCTGCCATGATGGTCCTTTTGGTTTAATAGCCCAGATAAATACGAGTAATTTATAACTCGTCCTATAATGAGCAAGAATTTTAAAGTCGTATATTACAGTAAATAGACTTTGATTTTTCTTATGGGGGGGTGACTTATATCAAAGTTCATCAACATGATATTAGACTTGTTTGTTTCAAACATCATTATGTTAAATAGATTACTTTTGTAAAACCTCATAAAGTTATATATTGAGCCACTTGCAGATTCAATATCACATAGTGGCTCATTTTCAATAGTCTGCAATCAACCATTGAAAAAAGCTGTCTATTGAAATTATTTACAACCAAACATCTAAAAATTGTTAAAAATCGTATTTTTAGGGCGTGCTTTATGGTTTAGATTTGGGGAAATGGTGTTTTTGTCTTTAGTATTTAAAAGAAGTTAAGTAACAAGCTTCAAAGACTGCGTTATACAAACAGACAACACAGCAAAGGCAAACACAGAAGCTACCTTTTGTGCACCTTGATAGTAGATCTTACTGCATCCATAGCTGTCTTTCAAATAGGCATTGACTCTTTCAACACTGCTTCGCTGGTTGTAATGTAGGTCATCAGAGTTATTATAGAGGTTCAGTGCACTCAATATCTTCTTTTCACTTTTGTCTAAAGCTATTTTTACTTTGAGTTTTTTGGAGTTCTTTGGGTTAATATCAATAATGGGTCTATGGTTATGAAGTTCGGAAAAGTTCTTTATAATAGTGTTATCATACGCTGCATCAGCCAGATCATACAAGTAGTTAATTTTTTGGCTACTCTGGTTAATCAAAGGTAGTGCTAATGAACTGTCATGTACAGATGCAGAAGAGTATAGTGCTGTGATATTCCTATCACTGATAAATGAAGTTTACCTCCTATCCATCTGTGCCGGTTACCTTTTGAGTTCTGTTTGATACTGGTATTACACTCTGTTTTTATAAGAGAGAGCATCTCTTTTGCATCACTCATCTTCTCCTGTTGTTTTAAAATGGAGGGTTTCTTGGCAGGAAGCTCTTCACCTTTTCTGGGACGCCCCTGTCTGCGTTTAGGTTTGATCTCCTTTTCCTGCTTTACAGCTCTTTCTCTGAGTTCTACAGCAGTCGCATCAATACTATGATAGAAGAAAAGGGTCTCACTTAGATAGTTCTCTATAAAAACATCATGGGCTTTGGTTGCAATACGTTGTTGACTAAACTCTTTAAAGACACGGCTGAATTTGGATTCACTAGGGATCTTATTTTAATGTCTCCATCCACATATCACCCTTAATGTTCTATCGATCTTTAATCTCTCTATGAGATCATGTCTGGTCTGAAGATTGTAGACTTGCTTTGCAACAAAGGCACGTGCCATGCCCTGACTGTAGGGAGGAAATGCCCTTGGGGTGCTCTTCTCTGTCTTTAGGTGGATTGGTGATCGATGATGAAAAGATAAACTTTTCGATCTGGGCAAAGTCAAGGATCTTTATCAGTTTCTCTTCTTTAGAGCTTAGCCTCCCCATAGACTCTTCTAGTCTGGGAAAAAGACTCTGCTCTAAATTCATGACTTTCAGCCACATTTTTGAAAGTGAAGGTATAATTTTTTTCATAAGCTGACTCTTTTTGATAGTGATTTTTGTCGTAAAAAATTACGGGGTGCCCCTTGAGGGTATAACTTTTTGAAATCAGAATCAGCTTTTTTTCTTCGTTTTAAACCTTAATAACCCCTCTTTTTTGATGATCTGCAAGTGGCTCAATATATAACTTTATGAGGATTTTTTGCCTATTATATTTTATGTTAGATTATAAGGTTTTAAAGCAATAAGTTCCAAAAAATTGAGATTATTGGCGAAGCAAACATAGCAGTAATAGTGGAAGTACTTTTAGGGCTTTATTTTTTGAAGTAAGCTTAACTTACGACAACATCCCCAAAAAAGAGTTCACGATTCTCCTCAAAGTTTTCTACAAGGGTTGTAAAGCACTCTCCTAATTCTCTTATAGTTTCAATATTTGGTTCTATATAAATCTTATTTCCTTTTTTCTCCATTGTGACAATATTGGCTTCACGTAACTCTTTTAAATGTTTTGAGATAGTAGGTAAAGAAAAGTCAAAGTGTTCAGCGATAGTACTTACACACGTAGCATGTGCACTGACTGTAACATTTGGATCTTTTTTATCCAATGAACATGTGTACCCACCCGTAAAGATATTTTTAAAAATTAAAAAACGTGTTTCGTTTCCCAGTGCTTTGAAGATTTTAATCTTTTGCTGCATATCCAACATAATCATCCTTGACATTCTATTTAGTTTATTATACCATAAGAACAAGTATTTAGTTAAATGCCTAATTTGTTAAAAAGGAAATATAAAATGTTGGAAGCGTTAATGAAGCTTTTGCTCAGTAAAAAAAAGTTGTTTGAGATGATGACCTATAAAGTTGAAAGCACAAAAGAGATATTTGAGGTAGTTGGTGTGGTTGAACCTGCATGTGAAAAATATAATTTTGCTCTTTTGCACCATTATGTGTATCATGAAGTTGTTAAAGATAAAGGCTTTCCAATTAAAAGGAAAGTATATATTTATGAGGTATGTCAAGCCAAGGTTGCAGCACTGGTATTAACAGAAGAGGCACAATTCGCACCTTTTATGCCATGTCGGGTTGCCATCTATGAAGATGAATCCAATGTAGTGATTTCAACACAAAATATGCAAATGCTACTAGATACACTAGATAAAAACACCGATCTTTATGTGCAGACAAATACACTGTTTAACACATTAAAATCACTAATGAAGGATCTAAAATAATGATAACGATCATACTTAACCACCATCCATATGACGGTTCAGATGTTACATGGAATGCGCTTCGTTTGGCTTCAACTCTACATGAAAATGGTGAGGAGGTAAACATTTTCTTGATGAATGATGCCGTTGATCTTGCCAGAGACAAAATGAGTAAGCCTGAAAGCTATGACCATGATTTGGTCTCTATGCTTAAAAATATGTATGAAGCCGGTGTGTCATTGCAGGTTTGCGGTACATGCAATGCACGGTGTGGATTGTTTAAAAATGAGCCTTATTTCGATGAGAGTATATCTTCTACAATGCAAGTTCTTTCTGACTGGGTAAGCCAAAGTAAACAAGTTTTAACCTTTTAGTTATAGTTTACGTTTGGATTTTATAAGCATTCTTTGAAGTATTGGGTTGTAGAGGATTGGAAACAACTACAGAGAGTAGATACAGATAATAAAAGTTGTGCTATATAGCACTTAAGTGAGTAAATAAAGGAGAAATAAAATGAAAAACTTAATGAAAAAAATGGCAGTGATCATGGCGACGACAACAATGATGTTTGCATTGGAAGTGCCAACAGACCATTTAGTCTCAACAGATTGGTTGGCAAAACATATAAATGATGAGAATTTAGTCATCATAGACACAAGAGAGGCTAAGGATTATAATAAAGGGCATATTGAAGGAGCAGTAAACTATCCAAAAGAAATATATTTTCAAGGCAAGTTGGGAACAGTAATGGAGCTTCCCAGCACCCCTGCACAAATGCAAGAGATGTTGCAAAATGCAGGTGTGACAGACGAGTCTGCCATTGTTTTTTACAGTGGGGGAAAGAATAGTGTAGATTTTGCAGATGCTGCAAGTGGACTATGGAACAGTTGGATATATGGATTACAAAATGTAGCACTGCTGAATGGCGGATATGCAAAGTGGATTTATGAAAAAAGATCAACGACCACTAAGTTACCAACCATTACTAAAGGTGATATAGAGCTTGAAACCTATGATAAAAGTGCCGTTGCTTCTATCAATGATATTTTTGAAGCTATATACGATGAGGATAAACAAATTGCAGATGCAAGAGTAGGAAAATTTTATAGAGGTGAAGACACTCGAGAAGATTTAGCAAGGCACGGAAGAATACCAACAGCAAAACTGACACCAATGATCAGATATGTAAAAGATAGTGGCAAATATTTTGCATTTTTGGATAAAAATGAAACAAAACAAATATTATACAATAATGGATTTGGTGTTGAACTTGATAAACCTTTAAATTTATATTGTAATTCGGGTCATAAAACGAGAGGATTATGGTTTGTTGCAAAGTTTTTAGCTGAAATGAAAGATGTAAAAGTTTATGATGGTGGAATCATTGAGTATTCAAGAAGTAATATGCCGATGGAGACTGGTGAACCAATGGACTGATCAAGGTTTGCTTGATGTGATTACACTTATTAAGAAGGTAGCATCCAGGCAAGCAAAAGAAGTGACTTAAACACTCATCAAAGTATGGAACCGATCAAAGATATGACACTTACGTTCACGAGTGATTGAGAGTGCACCTCACGGCAGTGTTGTATATTGGACGAACTGGGCATTATTTGGGTGGAGTAAGGATCAGTTTGCCTAGATACATACAGCTTTTATGGTACTTTTTATGTTTTAGATCATTTTCACCTTTTCCAGCCTGACACGCTGTTCATATCTAAAGAGGTTATATGTCAGGTTTAGAAAATCAATGCATTATGCATAGAGTTGGTCATAAAACCAAAGATGTGTTCTATTCTTGCCCTTATTGCCAATATATGCTTTCAATGTTTGCTTATAGCATCACTAGTTGCATCAACAGAATCAGCAATGAACTACAAATGCTTGGAGAGCTCTTTCAGAAGTTATAATGTGAACTTGAAGCACTTGTCATATCAATGCAACTCTTTATTCAGATACCTGACAATATTTCCGATATTGAAAATATTGTCAAGGGAAATAAAGATCTGCTTTACATTATCGCGGTATTAAGGGTTTATACGCAAAAAGAGTTAGATTTTATGTGCCAAAGTTGAGTTAATTAGTGAAATTTTAAAAATGGTTACATAGAAATTTATACTACATACCCTTATCGCATTTTCCTGTTTCGCACTTCATAACAGAGGTTTCTTTTTTTGGTATCTGAAGGCTATTGTCAGAAGAACATTTTGTACTTAGTCTTCCAGTCTTCCTTACTCGAACACAAGCGTATAACTCTTTGGTTGTCATGGCTTTAAGTACACAGTCCCGCCTATTGTCATCTTCTGTGAGTTGGTTTAAAATATTCATTTTCTTTTTTACCAGTAGAGCAGAACCATCCACCATACTTGCTCCACATTTACCGGCACCACACTTCATGCCACCTTCAGTGAGCGATTTGGTTTTTTCTTTGTCATTACAGCCTGACAATAAAGTTATGGATGCAAGGGCAACAAAGAGTAGGGTTGTAGTTAATAATTTAGGGTTCATTTTCTATCCTTAAGTATTTTTTTGAGTTTATGTTTCTCATACATTTCAAAGAAGATAGGTATAAGAAGTAGGCTAAGTACAGCAGAAGTTACCACTCCACCAATCATTGGTGCAGCAATACGTTTCATTACTTCCGAACCTACACCAGAAGTCATCATTATAGGAAATAATCCTGCTAAAATGGCAAAGACAGTCATAAGCTTAGGTCTTACTCTTTGTACAGCACCTTCATAGATGGCAGCATCTAAATCTTTGAAATTAAATGCGTTTCCTATTTTTTGACGCATTTCATCTACACTTTCCTGTAGATAGACTATCATCACGATGGCAGTCTCTGCAGAAATACCCAGCAAAGCTAGGAATCCGACAATTACGGCGATACTCATATTAAAGTCTAACATTTGTATATAGATAAGTCCTCCTATTAAAGCAAATGGTAGAGTGAAGAAAACAATAAGGGTAGGTATCATAGTTTTAAGTGCAAAATAGATGAGTACTAAAATAACTAAGAGTACTGTGGGGATGATCCATTTGATCTTTTTCATCGCTGATTCAAGATATTCTGACTGTCCTGCCCATTCAAAATAGTATCCTGCAGGCAGCTTTAGATCAGCCAATACTTTCATAGCTTCTTCTTTATAGGTGACAACACTCATCCCTTGTTGTGGAGTAATGTACACAAAGGTCACTGGTGTTGCCATCTCAGATTTGATGACTGAAGCACTCTCTCTGTATTCGACTTTTGCAAAAGTGGAAAGTGGTACAAACCCCAGTGCTGTCTTGACTTGAATGTTACGTATTGCATCTAGATCACGTCTCTCTTCTTCTTCAAAACGCAGTGCAATAGGATAGCGTTCCAAGCCTTTATACATAGTAGTTATTTTTTTACCACCAATGGCAGCTGATGTATACTCTTCTATGAGCGATTTAGATATATTGTAATGTTGAAGGGCTTCTGCATCAATATTGATATCTATAAAGAAACCTGCACTTGCTTGATCTGAGAAGACAGATTGGGTACTTTTCATATCACGTAGTTTATGCTCTATCTCTAGGGCTACTGATTGCAGTCCATCAGAATCTTTTCCAAAGAGTTTGATCCCTATAGGGGTACGGATACCTGAGAGAAGCATATCTATACGTCCACGGATAGGATAGGTCCACGAGTTGACCAACCCAGGTATCTGTAGTGCTTTTTCCATTTCTGCTAAGAGTTTTTCACGTGTCATACCTGGACGCCACTGATCTTTAGGCTTAAAGGTAATGATAGTCTCTAACATACCAAGTGGCGCTGGGTCAGTAGCAGAATCTGCACGGCCTCCTTTACCAAACACAGTGGCTACTTCAGGGAAACTTTTAATGATTGCATCTGTTTTTTGAGTCAGTGCTTTACTTTGATCGACAGAGATCCCATAGGGTGTCACTGGCATATACATCATAGTCTGTTCATCAAGCATTGGCATAAACTCCCAGTTTAACTTTTCATAAAGAGGTTCTGAAAAAGCGAGAAGCCCAATAGCTAGAGCGATAACCACATATTTGAGTTTTAATCCATAAATCAAAATAGGATGGTAAAGCCAAATAAAAAAACGGTTGAGTGGGTTTTTACTTTCAGGGATGATATGCCCTCTAACAAAAAACACCATCAATACTGGTACCAAGGTTACAGAGAGTAATGCACCTGCTGTCATCGCAAAAGTTTTTGTAAATGCCAATGGTGAAAAAAGTAATCCCTCTTGTCCGTTGAGTGCAAAGATAGGTAAAAATGATACCACAACCAAGGCTAAGGCGAAGAAAATAGGACGCCCGACAAGCTGTGAAGACTTGACGAGAATGGCGATACGTTCAGCATTGTTAAGTTTGGCACCTTTTTTTGTTTCTTCTTTATGGATAGATTTATGGGCATTCTCTATCATCACAATGGAAGCATCTACCATGGCACCGATGGCAATGGCTATCCCTCCCAAGCTCATAATATTAGAACCTATACCAAAAAGTTTCATCAGTAAAAATGGTAGAGCGATGGTAAGCGGTAGCACGATAAGCATAATGATTATTGAACGAAAGTGCATCAAAAACAGCCCAATGATGATCACAACAATGATACTCTCTTCAAGAAGAGTATGTTGTAGTGTTTCAACAGAAGCTTCTATAAGTTCAGAACGATCATAAGTAATCATGATATCTACATCTTCAACTTCAAGCTCTTTCATCTTTGTTTTAATACGGTTGATGGCAGAATAGACATCTTCACCATACCGTACCATAACTATACCGCCGACGACTTCTCCTTCGCCATTAAGATCTGCCATACCACGACGTGCTGCAGGGACCATCTCTACACGACCTACATCGCCTAGCGTAAGAGGTACACCATCTTTGGTAGTAATGACAAGTTTTTGGATCTCATCGAGATCTTTAATGTACCCTTTTGCCTGTACCATCCACTCAAATCCATTTTGAATGACAATACGCCCACCCGTATCATTATTGTTCTCTTTGAGTGTTCTTGCGATGTCTTTCACTGAAAGATTGTATTGGACCAATGCATCATTATTGACCGTTATTTGGTAGGTTGGAACAAAGCCACCAATGGTCGCAACATCACTGACACCATCGACACCCATAAGTGCGTACTTATAGTAGTAATCTTGCAAGGTTCTAAGTTCATCCAGTGTTTTTGTTTTAGAGGTAAGTGCATATTCATATGCCCAACCCACACCTGAAGCATCAGGTCCAAGTGTGACTTCCATGGTGTCCGGAAGCTGGCTCTGTATGGATGCGAGTTGTTCAAGTACGCGGCTTCTTGCCCAGTAAAGGTCTGTATCTTCTTTGAAAATGATGTATATAAGAGCATTTTCATAGGTAGAAAAACCACGAACCGTTTCAATGTTGGAAATGGCAAGAAACTGTGAGACCAAAGGATAGGTTCCCTGGTCTTCTATAATTTCAGGGCTTTGTCCTTTCCATGTTACCTGCACGATGACCTGTGGAGGGGAGAGGTCAGGTAGTGCATCTAACGGCGTGTTTTTCATAGCCCAGACAGAACCGAGGATGAGAAAGAGTGTTGCCATTAAGACTAGAAATCGGTTTTTTACACTAAAGGATATAAGTTTTTCTATCATCAATATATCCCGTTTATTTGTGCATCAGAATCCATCATGAAGAGAGCATTGTTCACAAGTGTTTCACCTGCATGTAAACCTTTGGTAACTTCAAAATATTTGTTATCCAATGGTTTAACATTAATGATGACTGGTTCATATTCACCTTTGAATTCTGTCGCAAGAAATGCATACCATATACCATTTTTACGCATAGCTGCTGTACGTGGGATAAGCAAACGTTTTTTTGATTTTGCAGTAGCATGCACCTTTGCATACATGCCGGGTCTTAAACTCTCTTGTGAATCATTGTTTAAAACAAGACGCAGTGTTGCTGTGGCTTCTTTAGTGTCAAGCATAGGATAGAGTAGTGATTTGTGTGCTTTGAATGTTTTTTCCACACCTTTGGGCTTTACCATGAAATTCTCTAGCATCGGTAGCATTTTTAGTTCTTCTTGAAAGAGTTTCACTTCCATCCATACTTTTTCTAGATTTACAATCTTAAAGAGTCTTTTTTTTGATGTAAACGATGCACCTTGATTGATATTTTTTTCAAAGATCCAACCAGAAATAGGTGCATAGACAGTTGTATATATATCTGCATATTTATCCGTTTCTATACATTTAATCTCTTTTTCATCTACACCGAGGAGTTTAAGTTTTATTTTTGCACTTTCAAGCATTTCAGGCATGGAGGTCTTTTTATTGTAATTGATAGAATTTAAGTAGTCTTGTTTTGCTTTGTATACTTCTGGTGAATAGACTTTTGCCAGCGCATCACCCTTTTTTACTTTTTTATAAAGCGTATCAGCGTAAAGCTCTTCTACAAAACCATTGTACCAAGTAAGTACATCTACCATAGCTGAATCTTCTGCAACGATATAGCCATAGTTGACTTTTTCTTTAGCAGTACTAAGCTCTTTGACTACGACAGTTTTGACATTGAAAAGTTGTTTTACTGTTGATTTTGTTGGCGCGATTTCTTTCTTTGGAATAACTTTTGATTTATTGGCATCTCCGGAAGAACATTTTCCTGTTTCGCATTTCATAGCAGAAGTCTTAATCTCTTTTTTGGGTACGTTTTTTGTAACAGCACTTTCCTCTGTTACGTTTACCTGCTTCACAGTCTTCATGGTACTTTCTGCCAAAAGTGTAGAGCTTAATATGAAAGCCGATGCGACTAAAAGAGTGATGTTTTTTAACATTATAATTCTCCTATGAGTGATTTTAATTTTGCTTGTGTTCTAAAGTATTCCGCTTTTATAGAAATACTTTCTTCTTCTAAGTCTAGTTTTTGTTCAAGAAGGTTTGTATAGGCGAAGAGATCTCCACCTTGTTGTATACTTGCTTGTGTAAGTTCAAACATGTGTTCGAGTTGAGGCAAAGTTTCATGGTTTAAAATGTTATAGATAGTATGTGCTTCGATGAGTTTTGCATACATAGTTTCAATGTCACTTTCTAATGATGACTGATAGTCCAAAGAGGCACTGGCAGCAGCTAGGACTTCTTTACGGGCAGCTTCAGTTTTTAATTTTTCACTACCATAAAGCGGGATAGTGGCACCTATCGTAATGCTTGCAAAGTCATTAAAGTCATTACGACTAAAATATCCCACTTTTACATAAGGATCAGGCATTGTATCGAGAGATTGTATCTCTCTGTTCGCATCAGCAACACTTTTTTGAGAAAGACTCATATGGTAGACTGGATTGTTTTCAAGTTTAGCAAGGTAATAGTGTAAACTTTTAGGCTTTTTCATGGTTAGTGTAGTTGAGATTGAATTTATGTTAGCGTTCACCAAGTACTTGAGTTTTGCTTTTTGAGTTTTAAGCATCGCCTTATAGTTGGCAGCTTTTATTTTGACTTTGGTCAGAAGTAAACTGGCATTCATACTATTGGTATGGCTCTTACTTTCTGTTGAAGCATATGAAGTGTAAAGTTTGATGTTCTGTTGTGATACTTCAATATATTTTTTTACTATATCGATACGTGCTTCTATCTCTTTTATAGTATATACAGTCATTCGTATCTCTTCGGCAAGTTTAACCTTAGCTGCATCATAGGAATTAAGGATAACGTTTTTTTGAGCTTCTGTATATGTTTTACGTGCATCTAACTTACCAAACCAAGGGAATTTTTGTTTAAAATTGATGGCTTGATACTGCATGGGTTCAAGGTCTCTACTGAAAGGATCTCCAAGTTGTATGTCATTAATGGTAAAGGATAGATCCGGATTTGAAAAGTTCTGAGACAGTGCAATTTTCTCATCCATGGCAGAAAGGCGATGTTCAATAGCTTGCAGGGATGGATGTGCTTCTATCGCATTATTAATAAGTTGCTGTATACTTTGTGCATGCACTATACCTATAGATAGTATAGTTAAGAGTATGATATGCATGAGTCTCTCCTAAGTTATAAATTATAGATATTTTATTTAAAAAGTGTGTACAAAGTGTGCACATCATATTTTAGTTTATTTCATGTTTTATATGTAAAAGATAAGCTTTTTACTAGAGATTATACATTACGTATATAGGAGCTTTGTAGAGATGTTTTTAAAAAAATATTCAAAAAATTATAATAAAGAGCCACTTGTAAATTCAACTCAAAAAAGTAGCCAATTATAGTTTGATTATGTTAGCGGATTGTATGGTAGCTTTGTTTGTTTCGGTCGTCACCTCATTTTTATGACTGACGTCCCCATGTGTCTACACCAGAGTAGGAGACAAAGCCAAGATAGCGATCTCAATATATTTGTTTGAGGTTATTGTTCTCATGTTTTATTCTTTGTGTTTTGTACATGATTACTGTAGGATGAGTATACATTGACGGCTATATCAGATGCCTCTTTGTCGTCCAAACACTCTGTTTCAATCTGTATCGTAGAAAAATAGACTGAAAAATCTTTTTTCAACAAATTATGGATTTCTTTAAGTACCTCTTTTTGATCTGTTGTGTCTTTGACAAGCACATGCATTGATACAATATTTTTTCCGCTGGTTAAAGCCCAAACATGTGTGTGGTGTACATTCTCAACTGTATTAAATTTTTCTATGCTTTTTACCATTTTAGCCAGATTAAAATCTTCAGGAACAGTTTGCAGAAGAATATTTGTTGCTTCACGTATGATGCCCCATGAAGCCCAGAATAAAACTACTCCAAACAGCATTCCTAAAATCGGATCGATCTGATAAAAACCTGTGAATTTGATGACAAGAGCCGCAATAATAATAATGAAGCTACCTACAAAAGTTTGTATGATGTGCCAGATCGCTCCTTTCATATTAAGATTGTTCTTTTGTTTTCCAAATAACAGCCATAATGCATAAATCTCAGTCGCAAGCCCACCGGCTGCAGCCCATAGCATAGGTCCGGTAGGGATTTCGATCGGAGCACGAAGACGTTGGTATCCCATCCAAAAAACATAGAGTGCCATAAGAAGTAAAAAGAGTCCGTTAAAGAGTGCACCGATGATTTCAGCACGGATCAAACCAAAAGTTGCATATTGAGAAGCTGGTCGAGTGGAGTAGTACCCTGCCGTCAGGGCAATCAAAACACCGCCAACAGCTGAGAAGGTATGAAAAGCATCTGAAATGACCGCTACTGAACCGCTCCAGTATCCTATGCTAATTTCAATGATAAAATATATACCGGTCAGCCATCCGGTTATTTTTAAGGCGCGTGCATCACCTGTAGGCATGCCGTGACTGAAATGTGCACTTTTCATTTCATTGTTCATCTTTTGTTCCTTTTTGTTTTATATTAAATTGAACAGAACGATGTCAGGACAATTATTACTGAACAAGTAAATTACTAGTCACGTGGTCGTGTAAATGTAAATTCGGCAATAGATTTTACTCCATTTTCTGCACGTCGTATTTCGACTTTTATTATATATGGTGTTACTTCGGATAACGTAAAGTAATTGCCGTAACTTATCAGGTCACCGTACATAGATTCAAGCTTCTTGCTTAGACCTTTCATTCCTAAAGGTATTACGGTAGCCTTTATTTTGGCATCGGTAATGCGTTCTCCTGATTTGTTATCAAAAAGAGCAACAAGTATATGATAGGTATGTTTTCCATGTATCATATCTGTGGTGCGGTGCATATTTCCATGACCAACTATAAGTTGTGCCGGGATGACACCAAAGTAAACACTCAGCCCATCAACCTTCTGATGACGTTCCGCATGCTCGGCCATTACTGAAGTCGTGGCAACCATTATGAATAAGAAAATAAATATTTTTTTATACAACATTGCTGTCCTTTCTTTTTGTTGTCCTTTTCCCAGAGTACCACTCTTTTAAATAGGAGAAATACGATTGATAGATTTCTCTATTTACGGTATTCAAGCTATTTTTATTTTATACATATGGTGTGTAAAGTATGTGCAGAAGTTTCTGAATAGGATTTTTATAGGTGCCAATATATAATTTTATAAGGTTTTGAAAATAGAAATGGTATGATAAATAATCAAAGGCAAGCAGAGAAAATAAACAATGCCCATCAGTATAATAAAGAGTAGATTTGAAAGAGAGTATGGTTTGTTTAGCATTAGCCATATAAAATTGATGGATATTAAATGGTACACTATTCAATGCATGGAGGTAATCATGGCTTTTAGTAAGATAGAACTTGTCAATTTGTATAATAAAAGAGCACAATATTACGACTTTACTGCAAACCTGTATTATCTCATTGGATACAGAGAATATTATTATAGAAAGAAAACTATAGAAGCTCTTAATCTCAAAGAAGGCGATACTGTATTGGAAATAGCATGCGGAACAGGTCTGAACTTTTCTTTACTCCATGATGCAGTAGGACCAAGCGGTAAAATTATCGGTCTTGACGTCACAGACAAAATGCTTGAGCAGGCTCAAAAACGCATTGAGTCAAAGAACTGGAAGAATGTAGAACTCATAAATGCCGATGCGACCCAATTTAAATTCCCGAAAGGTTTAAATGGTGTATTCTCGACATTTGCCATAACACTAATTCCCGAATATGAACAGGTAATTAAAAAAGGAAGTGAATCACTTGTATCAGGGGGTCGGTTTGCAATCCTTGACTTTAAAAAACCAGAAAATCGTCCAATGTGGATTATAAAACTACTAGCCCGCGCAATGAGACCGTTTGGTGTGACTCTTGATCTTGCAGACCGACATCCGTGGGAAGCTATCGAAAAGTATTTTCAGATAAACTATTTTCAAGAGTTCTACTTTGGTTTCAGTTATCTCTCCGTCGGTGAAGCGAGAAAAGGTAGTTAGCAACGGAATAATAATTGAGTATTTGAGAAGCAACATACTATGGAGATAGGAGAACCAATGGACTAATCAAAGTTTTCTTTGTCCATTGTCCTCATTTAGATTAAAACCAAAACCTCACACCCACCATTAAACTGGTTTCATCTATAGGATTGTATTCGCGGGTATTTCCAAATGTCTTTTCCCAGGTGACACCGATATAGGGTGCAAATTCACGTATAAATTCATAGCGTAACCGTAATCCTGCTTCTATGTTGGAGAGTCCGGAACCAATGTGCAAATCCGGATCGTCTTTTGTGTAGAGATCTGCTTCGAGTGATGGTGTGAGTATCAGTTTCTGTGTCAGCAGTGCTTCATACTCTGCATCTAAACGTAAACCGATATTCCCATCTCCATTGACAAGCAGAGCTGCTCTTGTCTCAAAGTAGTAAGGTGCCAAACCTGAAATCGCGATCTCTCCCCATGTTTTGGATGCATCATCATTTTTGTCATAGGCCAACCCTATCTGTACATCCCAAAACGGTGCTACAGCCCTGGAATAGACCAGTTCATTTTGGCTTGACTCCAAGCCGTCAGAAGTCGCTTCCCCTTCACTGTAGATGTAGAGTTTATTGATATCGTAGCCTATCCAAAAGCTGCCTTCCCACACTCTGGTATTTTCATCATTGTCCAGTACTTCAAATCGATCCATAAGGAACATGGTGACCAATGGGTCATCCTCCATACTTGCCTGTGCAGTTTGCCCCAGGGCGATCATAGCCATCAAATTTAATACTATTTTTTTCATCACTGTTCCTTTATACCACTACCACTTTTCTAAACATACCGGCCATATGATAAAGCATATGACAGTGGTATGCCCATGCATCTCTGGCATCAACGGTCACCCTGTAACTTATCTTGGCACCCGGCTGTACAACGACTGTATGTTTTCTTACCAAATGGTTATCGTCACCCGTTTCCAGGTCACTCCACATGCCATGCAGATGCATGGGGTGGTTCATCATGGTATCGTTAATAAATGTAATGCGTATACGTTCACCATAGTAGAATGCCAAAGGTTTGGAGTCGGCATACTTAATACCATTGATTGACCACATATAACGTTCCATATTGCCTGTGAGGTGTAAAATGATCTCTCTGTCGGGTTTTTTGGCTTTACGCGTGGAGTATCTGTTCTTCAGATCTGCATAGGTCAGTACTTTTCGGCCATTATTTCTCAGCCCTACTCCGGGATCGTCCAGTCTGTATTTGGGTGCTACAGCCTTCATGGTCGTTTGTAATCCGCGTTCCATAGGCAGTTGAGTGATAGGATACCTCTGTGACCCCATCTTTGTATATTTGTCTTTTTCCAAGTCTTTTTTAGAAGACATCATACCTGAACCGCATTTCATGCCTTCTCCGTGATCCATTTGGCCCATATCCATTCCCATATCGGTGTGGGTGAGAACAGGTCGGGGATCCATGGCAGGTGCCTTTGCCAACATAGAAGTTTTCGGTGTGAGTGACCCCATGGCATACCCTGAACGGTCGATACTCTGTGCAAATAGGGCATAGGCTTTATGCTCATCAGGCTCTACTATGACATCATAGGTTTCTGCTACCCCGATACGAAACTCATCGATGCTTACAGGTTTGACATGATTGCCATCTGCAGCTACTACGGTCATTTTGAGTCCGGGTATACGTACATCAAAGAATGTCATGGCCGATGCATTGACAAAACGCAGACGTATCTTTTCCCCTTTGTTAAAAAGTGCTTTAAATTGGGTTGCAGGATTTTTTCCATTCATCAAAAACGTATAGGTATATCCTGTGACATCAGAGAGGTCCCGGTCATTCATACGCATCTCATTCCACATTTTTCGGTCAGAAAACGCATTTGAAAAGCCTTTTTCTTTCACTTCATCCAGAAAAGTACCTACCGTCCTTCGAGAAAAGTTATAGTAGTGGCTCATTTGTTTGAGTTTTTTATAGATCGTTTCCGGTTTTTCATCACTCCAGTCAGAAAGCAGTACAACATAGTCTTTGTCATAGGCAAACGGCTCTCTTTTCCGTGGCTTGATGACGATGGTGCCATACATCCCTGTTTGCTCTTGAAATTCTGAGTGACTGTGATACCAGTAGGTTCCGTGCTGCTGTACTTTAAAGGTATAGGTAAACGTCTCTCCCGGAGCAATACCGTCATAACTGATCTCGGGAACACCATCCATACCGGCAGGCAAAATGATGCCGTGCCAGTGAATAGAAGAGCTTTTTTTTAAATGATTGGTCACATGCAGTGTGACAGTTTCACCTTCTTTCCAAACCAGGGTGGGACCCGGTATCTGTCCATTGATGGTAGTGGCTACAGCGCTTGCGCCTGTGAAGTTCACCGGGGTATAGTCGATGTCCAGAAAAAATTCATTTCCCGTAAGGATATTACGGTTATTTATATTTTTTCGTGTAGGTCTAGCGTCGATGCTTGTAGTTGTCATTCCCATAATGGAAGCAACCGCTATTCCTTTGACAAATGTTCTTCTTTGCATGTTAATCCCTTTTATTCGTGCTCACTTAAATGCCTTGATTTCTCTTCATATTCTTCTTTGCTGATGTCGCCATTGGCATAGCGTTTATCTAAAATATCTTGTGCAGATGATTTTTTATCTTTTTTCTTATCTTGTAAAAAATAGAAAATAATACCTATGATTAAGAGTGGAACTAACCACCCAAAGCCCATACCCCAACCGTGATTAAAATAATTCATTTTAGATCCTTTCTAAATTGTTTTCTTATTTTAGTGTACCAGCAAAGTGTGCATAAAGTGTGCAAGTCTATGTATCCCAACTGCGCATCACTCGTTTTAGATTTTCAAAGTGTATAATCATGTATGTTTTAAACTCTTCCTTTGTTTCAACAGCATTAATAATTTCTTCCACTCCAATAGTTGACAATGCTGTCATGCCATTATTTTCATACACAGATATCCTACAGGGAAGATAGACAGAAATTTCCGGCAGTTTCGTAAGGCTTTTTGAAGAAACATAGCAATGCCCCCTTGCGGAAGGATAAGCATTAGACATTTTTATGTATGAATAGGCACTGAAAGCGGTGACCACTGCGACTGCAAGAAAAACAAGAGGAAAGAATGGGCCTGCAAGTTCGGCAATTTGCCCCGTAAGAGCCAGGATACCAGCACCGATCATCACACCAGTACCCATTGATACAGCCCAAACAAGTGTCATGCTGTTTTCTTTATATTTGGTTGATCTATCGTGTTGGGAATGATCTTTCATGCTACTCTCTGTTTAATGATTGAACTTAATTGTTCATCATACCTTTGCCTTTATTCATCATCATGTTTTGATCTTGCTTAGTCTTCATACCTTGACCTTGATTCATGCCCTGACCCTGACTCATCATGCCTTTACTCTGGTCGTTCATCATACCTTTGCCTTGGTTGCCCGTCATTCCTTGATTATTCTTTTTGTTTTTACTTTTTTTCATATATTTTTGGCGCTCTTGAGGTGTCATGGATTGCATCCGTTTTTGCATCTCTTTTCTGAAATCTTCTTGTTGTTCCATGGGTACATTGCCTCGCATACTCATCATCTTTTCAGTATCCATATGCGTAAAGTCTGTTGCGTAAAGCGAAGCCATCATCGCCGCTATTGTTAATATATATTTCATCATTTTTTCCTTTTCATGTAAATTCATATCTTTATTAAACAAGTTTAAATCCTGTCAACATATTTCCGTTTGTCATAGTCTTTCAAACTCCTTTCTTAGTTATTTTATTTTTTTAGCAATGTTATTGATTTTTCTATCCAAACGAGCATGGTATATTCTTCTTTAGCAGTATTTCTAATGTCTTCTCTAATAAGAAAATTTTGTTCCATGATGTATCATTTATCTTCACATTGTATGATTCAAGTGTGTATTCTTTGTGCAAATTCAACAGTAGATTTAGAAAGTGTCTGGTATGGAAAAACACCTTATGAGGTGTTTGAAGAACTTTCAGGATTGGATGCTAGAATTGTGGTTCAGGGTATTCCCTTGGAAAGCGAATTCAGGTATTGCGAATATTTTGCACAACAATCGATTACTACTCGGCCGTATGATCTATTTTGACGATGTACAGACGATATAATGAAGTGATTCAATTCGCCGCCAAAAATGGAGATAATCATTGGAACAATATAAACCAAACAGTTTGACGCCCATTGGCGCTGTTGCAATGGGCACCTGGGAGATGAGCGGTGCCGTCATCTTTGCGTTGACCGGACAAGTGGCCGAACTGGCCAGTGACCTGTTTTCCGTCGCCTTTCTGGTGGCGGCGATAATTGTCGCTTTCTGCGCCTACTCCTACATTAAAATGTCTAATGCCTATCCCTCGTCCGACGGCATTGTCATGTATCTGGGAAAAGCGTAAGGATCCGGGATGATCACCGTTTTCTTTGCCTTGCTCATGTATTTTTACATGGTCATCAATCAAAGCCTGGTGGCGAGGACATTTGACGCCTATACCTTGCAACTGTTCGATGTCGAGCCGGTCAGCCTGTTGGTACCACTGTTGGTCGTTGCGCTGCTAAGGTTCGTCTTTGTGGTGAGCATCGCCGGCAATCGTCTGATCGGGACATTTTCCCTGGTGATGGTGGTGATCAAAATCGGTGCGGGCGCATTAAGGCAAACCGAAGGGTCCTGTGCATGCTGATTACACTAAGTGTTACATTGGTACTGGTTATTCTATGTGTTATCCTGCACTATGAGGCCATGCGGATCATGCAACGGGCAGGTAACTGGTTACATGGAAACAATGCCTGGCATCGCTGGCATTTATCGATCCTGGTATGCGGTTTGCTACTTGCCCACGTGCTTGAGGTGATGCTGTTCGGTTTGACCTATTGTGGGTTAATTAACGGCAACACTTACGGCGCGATTGTTGGCAGCCAGTCCCCCGGCCTTGCTGAATGCACCTACTTCTCGTTCGCTAATTACACCTCGCTGGGTTATGGTGATCTGGTGCCGTCTGGACCGTTGCGTTTTATGGCTGGTATGGAGGCACTCACTGGTCTGGTATTGATTACCTGGACGGCATCCTTTATGTATTTGCAGATGCGGCGCATCTGGGAACGCGACACACCCTGATCATGTAATACCCATCACAAGAGCAGATAAAGATTGCGAATTTTCGATGCATTCATCATTCCTATCGGTCATGATAATCGCAGTCAGCACAATAAGGGGTCATAAATTCTGTTACAGAATAGGGGGTAACATAGATCGCGTTATCCGCCTAACATTGGTCATCGCTATTACCGCACTGTATTTCAGCGGAACAATATCCGGTGCCACGGCTATTGTCCTTGGCATGATCGCCACCGTCTTGCTGATCCACCTGGCAAATTATCTCTCTACCTAGAGGTAAAGATCTGTATCAAGTTTTATTCAAAATCTTTAGAAAAGAGCCTCTTAAATTGTCTTGACCAAATTATTATTATTAATATTAATATTTTTAGAAAGTATAAAAGTATATTAAATTATTATATTTATTGTATACTTATAATATGAGATCAACTAAAGTAGAAGCTTTACATTATGTTCTACTCATAAATAACTATTTTTCTTTAGTTATGGTTTCTACATTTAAATTTGGAGGAAGTCATGAATATTAATGCGAACAAAATAGGAGTTTCTAGTGCTATTTCTTTTGGGATACTTTGGATTATCTGTAGTGCTTTAGTGCATTTTTTTCCAGATCCTACGATGATGATTACTGAGTATATGCTGCATGCTGATTTAAGCGAGATTGTGTGGACGCTAACCTTTTTGAGTTTTTCAATTGGATTATTAGCTTGGTCTACTTTAGCAGGTATAAGTGCTTGGCTGATAGCCTCTATATACAACAGGTTGTAATGCCCTTATTGTAAGCTGTTTCTCTACCCAAGGCATAATAAAGATGTAGCAGTCTCAATTGGCGTACTTTCTCAGCCTCTACATATGTTGGATAACATACAAAAATATTGTGAGGCTGGACGGGTAGAGTAGTAACCTGCCACTTTATGCTAAAATGGTCTTACAGAAAATATCTCTTAAAGAGTGGCCAGATAATCTCCGCGTTTTCTGGCTGGTTTGAACGCTATACGAAGCTTCATGATATAGCTGTGCATAAAGTCGTACAAGCTATGGACAAACTCAACAGTAGACCTAGAAAGTGTCTGGGATAGAAAACACCTCATGAGGTGCTTGAAGAACTTTCAGATTGTATGTATGTGTGGCTATTTATTGGACAGGTTCATGAGGGAAACGACTAGCAGAAGTGATGCCAGAACACCGATCAATGCACAAAGCCACATTCTTTTGCCTATCCAACCGTAAGTTTGATCCATTATAACGCTCTTCTTATATTGTGTTTCGGCCGGCCCGATCTGGGGCAATCAATATCGATTCCATCCTACTCTTTTGTCACCGTTTAATTTTCAGCAATCGAGCATTAATAGCAACGATTACCGTACTTGCGGCCATCAATACCGCACCTATTGCAGGAGAGAGAAGTACACCCCATGAGTACAACACGCCTGCTGCTAGAGGAATGGCGACAGCGTTGTATCCCGTGGCCCAGATCAAGTTTTGGATCATTTTTTGATATGTGGCGCGGGAAAGCTGCACGATAGCTACAACATCCAGTGGATTGCTCCGTACCAGTATCACATCGGCGGTTTCTACCGCCACATCAGAACCTGCACCGATAGCGATTCCTACATCAGCCTGAGCCAGCGCAGGAGCGTCGTTTACACCGTCACCGGTCATGGCTACCAGTACCCCTCGGGCCTGGACCTCTTTCACTTTTTCGGCCTTGTCCTGTGGCAGGACTTCGGCGAAATATTCATCTAGCCCTATTTGCTCCGAGACCCACTGAGCCGTCGCCTTGTTATCGCCTGTGAGCATCATGCAGCGTATGTTCAGTGCCTTTAGCGCATTGATCGCCTGTTTCGCTTCGGGCCGTATGATATCGGCAAGGGCAATCGCGCCTTTCAACTGTTCGTCGACTAGGACGAAGACGACTGTTTTCCCCTGAGCTTGCAGAGGCTCAATATGCTGCTCATCAAGTTCGATATTCTGTTCACGCAGGTAGCCGGGACTAACCACCTTGATCTCCTTACCCTCGACCCTGCCTTGCGCACCTTTTCCAGGGATACTTTTAAAGTTTTCGACCGGCAGTTTCTTTTCAGCGGAAGCGGCAATAGCCTTGGCAATAGGATGTTCGGAATTCGCATCCACAGCAGCGGCGTATCGGTGCAATGTCTCTTCATCAATGTCCTGTGCAAGCATCAGTGTATCTGTCACGCCAAAGCGCCCCTCTGTCAGCGTACCGGTCTTGTCAAAAATGACAGCTTGCAGTTTCCGCGCGCTTTCGAAAGCAGTACGATTACGGATCAAGAGGCCATTGCCTGCGGCCAATGCCGTAGATACGGCCACCACCAGCGGCACAGCCAGACCGAGGGCATGCGGGCAGCTAATGACCATGACAGTGACGCTACGTTCGATAGCAAAGGCAAATTCCTTGCCCATAAAACCCAGCCAGATGAAAAAGGTGACAGCGCCACCACCCAGAGCAATGATTGTGAGCCACACCGCCGCAGTGTTGGCCAGATTCTGGGTCTTTGACTTGCTTTGCTGAGCTTGCTTGACCAGGTCGATGACCTGTGACAGAAACGAGTCCTTTCCTGTGCCTTTGACCTCGATGGTCAACGAGCCTTCACCGTTGATTGCGCCGCCAATGACCTCGGCACCACTTATTTTAGTGACAGGAGTAGACTCGCCGGTAAGCATCGCCTCATTGACCGAGCTTTCGCCCTTCACGATGATACCGTCGGCGGGGATCTTCTCACCGGGTTTGATCAGCACCCTATCGCCCACTGCTAGTTCGCCAAGAGGAACGTCCTTTACGCTGCCGTCGGGCATTAGTTTATGGGCATCGGAAGGCATGAGTTTGGCTAGGGCCTCCAGGGCCTTTGAGGCACCCATCACCGACTTCATCTCGATCCAGTGGCCCAGCAGCATAATGTCAACAAGTGTCGCCAGTTCCCAGAAAAACATTTTGCCGGTCAGTCCAAACACGACTGCGCTGCTGTAGAGGTAGGCAGTGGTAATGGCGACGGCAACCAGTGTCATCATGCCGGGCTGCAAGGATTTGAGCTCATTGAACAAACCTTTAAGGAATGGCCAGCCGCCATACCAAAAGACTGCCGATGATAGCCCAAATAGAAGATAGAGGTCGCCGGAGAAAGAGATGGTTTCGCGCAGACCGACCAGATTTTGCAGCAGTGGCGAAAGAACGAGAATCGGTAGGGTCAGGACCAGCGAGATCCAGAAACGCTTGCGGAAATCCGCCGCCATGTGGCTATGATGGTCGTGGTGCTCTGAATGGTCAGTATTGTGTTTCATGATGGGTAATCTCCTCTCTTCGTTATGCTGCACTTGGTGCATATTCCCGGATGATCCTGATGTGTCTCGGGATGTAAGGGACAGACGTAAAAGTCCTGGCCGATATCACACTTGTCATAATCTTGTTAAATCAAAGTCTCACACAAATTATGAGATTGTTTTCATTAACCCTTTCTATTACACTAGTTTAATATCAAAGTGTGCAAATAGCGTGTACGCGATGCACACTATTTGCACACTTTAGTATTATTATTAATCATCTCAAATACATAGAGGAGCTAAGATGGATACTATCGTAAAAGATGTGGTTTGCGGCATGGACACTTCAACGGATTCGGAATTTCACACAGCACTTTCCTCAATCATCTATTACTTTTTTTCACAAAATTGTCAACATCATTTTAATGAAAATCCTCAAGAGTATATTAAAGTGAAAAATGGGAGTACTGAAAAGCAGCAAGAGAAAACAAATGAAAATACAGTCTCTAAACACGTGACTGAGATGGGCTGAAAGGATGAAGATGAAAATCAAATCAAAAGATTTCCAAGTAAAAGAAGGCAAAAGGGTCAATCTTAAGAAGTGGCCGACAATCGTAAAGCCTGCGTACAAGTCGAAGAAGAAGTACAAAAAACACCTCAAAGAACAGGTAGAAGAGTTAAGTGAACTGCAACATCTTCATTACGCATCCGACCACTGTGCGTTGTTGCTGATTTTTCAGGCAATGGACGCAGCCGGTAAGGACGGTGCCATACGGCACGTTATGTCTGGCGTCAATCCTCAAGGGTGCCAGGTCTTCAGCTTTAAACATCCGAGTGCCACAGAATTGGAGCACGATTTTTTGTGGCGAACCACTCGTAATCTACCCGAACGTGGCCATATCGGCATCTTTAATCGATCCTATTATGAGGAAGTATTGATCGTTCGTGTGCATCCAGAGATTTTACGCAGCCAAGGGTTTCCGGATGGGATGTTCGACGAGGAAACGATCTGGCAGAATCGATACCGATCCATCGTGGATTTTGAGAACCATCTCTACCGTAACGGCACGCGGATTATCAAGTTTTTTCTTCATCTTTCAGAGGAAGAACAGCGAAAGCGTTTTATCGATCGTATCGACGAGCCTGAAAAAAACTGGAAATTCAATTTAGCCGACATTGAAGAGCGGAAATTCTGGCAACAGTATATGCAGGCCTATGAGTCGTGCCTTAGCGCAACGAGTACAAAAAATTCGCCCTGGTATGTGGTGCCCGCTGACGACAAAAAAAATGCCCGTCTCATTATCTCGAGAATTATTCTTGATACGTTCAAGTCCCTCCAAATGCACTACCCCGAAACTGATGCAAAAAGATTGAAGGAGTTGTTGTCGATACGCCAACGGCTGATGCAGAAAGATCAAAGTTGATACTGGGTGCGATACATTCGGTCACCCTTCACGTTGATGAAAGCTGCAATACGAATTGCAAAGCATTATAGTCTTAATGTACCTAAAATAACCAACTTATTTGATGAGGAAGTTTTTACCCGGCTTAAAAAGCTTATTAAACTGCTTGAAGATTGCTTAGTTACTATAATAAGAAACCATGATCTAAGCGTTCGTTTTCTTCATAAAGTCAGTTTTTGTATAGTTGTGATTATTAGAGAATATAAGAGTAATTTTAGGCAACGCACTCTTGAAACTTTGCTCAGGAGTACATCAGGAGATTCAATCAAATTCAGAGTTAGTTAGTTTGTTCAATTATAGTATTATTCTTTACTTAAAAAGAACTAATTACTACCACACTTACCTTGGGATTTCATGTTTCCCATATCTTTTGTGTGCCCATTTACACTAGTGAGAAGTTTGTTGGCATGTTCCAATCTAGAGTACCTGATTCACATACACAAATGCTGAACCCAAACCTACTACGAGAATACTCGCTAAAATTAACTTTTTCATAATGTATCCTTTGTAATAAATTTTTAAGGTGAGCAATCACCCTAATTACAAGTGAATTATAATAGGATAATATGCATATAATGTTCAGATAATTTGCACACTATATGCACACTTTGAGATTATGATGTATCATCATGCAAAGGAGACATAATAAATCCCTCAGCATAAGATGTTGTTTGCGGCAATGAGCTTTTCGTCTGTTTCTTGTTGCAGTAAACTCTTTACGACGTAGAAATTTAAAATTATAAGGACAATAGCGTACAATACAATACAAGACGAGGAAGCAAAAAATGAAAATACTACTTATGGAAGATGACCCTGTATTGGGAGACATCTTGGCAGATTATCTGCAAGAATTTTACACAACACATAGGGTGTTTGATTCAAAAGAGGCACAAGAAATGATAGATCAAGCACACTATGATCTTTTCATCTTTGATATTAACGTTCCTGGAATAAGTGGAGTAGAATTACTTGAAGAATTACGTAGCTTCAATGATACAACACCTGCCATCATTATCACTGCATATGGTGACACCAAGCATCTAAAAGCTAGTTTTGATGCAGGTGCACATGATTATATACGTAAGCCTTTTGAGCTGGAAGAATTAAAGTTACGGATAGAAAAAAGTAGAGTATTGTTTCATATAGAGCAAGACACTCCTGTAAAATTAAGCGAATCATTGACCTATTACCCTTCAAGGAAAATGGTTAGCGACGGAAGTAAAGAACAAGGATTACGCCCCAAAGAGATGGAGATACTGGAGTATCTTATTGCTCACCCGAAAAGACTCATCAGTCAAGATGAATTGGTACAGAATATTTGGGAATTTGACCAATTGCCAAGTGATGCCACCTTGCGTTCCTATATTAGAAAACTACGAGAAATTATAGGCAGTGAAAAAATAGTTACACAAAGAGGGATGGGATATCGCTATGAATGACTTGGAAAAACGCTCATTCCACTCTTTTTTGGGACTCTATATCGTATCCTCTTTTTTGTTTATCTCTTTTATTGGGTACTGGTATTATGCGGCACAAAAAAATGCATTACAAAACGAAACGTATTATAAGTTGCAACATATAGCTGACATGAAAGCAGGTGACATTATTATGGCACATATGAAAGAGACCAAACTTAAAGAATCAATTGTACCCGATGAGATAAAATTGGCACTTATAGATACAAAAGGGAAGGTAGTAGATGGAAAGCTTATAGAGCCTTTTACATTGAATAGCCCAGGATATTTTGAGGTAAAAGGCTATAATGTTTTTGTATCTGATGCTCCTAAAGAACATTTAGGTATAGCCTATGTTGTTGCGCAGTCAAACTCTTTGTTGATGGAGTTAAAAACACTACAGAATACCGTATTAAAAGTGATCATAGGTTCTTCAATACTCATGGCTATAATTGCATGGATTCTCTCAAAACTCTTTATGAAACCCATTAGTCAAAAAGTAGAACAGATAGAACGTTTTATTAACGACGTAACCCATGAACTAAACACTCCTATAACTGCACTTACTATGGCGACAAGTCAAGCACTAAAACAGGAAAGCTACACACAAAAGACTTTAAAAAATATTTCCATCAGCACCAAACAACTTTATGATATTTATCGTTCATTAACATATTTGAATTTTTCAAGTTCAAAAGAAGAAGGTAGTGTCATAAATATTGCTGAATCCGCTCAAAAAAGTATTGTTTATTATCAGCCTTTGTGTGAAAGTAAACGTATCACCATGGATACAGAACTGGAGAAATATATTTTTACCATACCGGAGGCACAACTACAGCTTCTTTTTGGCAATCTCATAGGAAATGCTATAAAATATTCACCTAGGGGTTCAACTATAACTTTATGGCTCAAAGAAGGTGTTTTCAGCATTAAGGATGAGGGGATAGGCATAGAGCATGAAAAACAAAAAGAGATATTTAAACGATTTAAGCGTGCAACTAAGTACTCAGGTGGATTTGGTGTAGGGCTTAGCATTGTTAAAAGTATTTGCGATGAATATGGGATTAAAATTGAATTAGACTCTGTACCCAATAAGGGAACAGAATTTAGGCTTCAATTTCCTTAAGCATATATGTGATTTTATACTTCTTGAAAGCTTATAGTTTTAAAACCTTATAAAATATGTTAGATTATAAGGTTTTGATTTTAATTATGTAGAAATTTGTATTTATAATTTAATACCAAATTTATCAAGAATAAAAATGACACTATAGTAAGCAAAAATAGTCATCAAGATTGAGATACCCATACTAAGATAAAAGCTGAGACCTTTTTTTATTAAGATTGGAAAAACTATAAATAATGTTATTGATGGGGCAATTAGCCAAACAATTCTATTTGAAAAGTCTACCGCATTACTACTACTATTTGTATCTACATACATCCATGTCATAGCTAATATTGATACTAAAGGGATAGCAGCTAATAGTGCACCTACTAAACTGCTTCTTTTGGCTATTTCAGAGATTAATACAATTAAAAATGTTGTAATAATTAATTTTGTTATATAGTAAGCCAATTTGTTACTCCTTGTTAAAAAATAGAATATATAATGAAGGTAAGACCAGCAAGGTCAAGATTGTTGAAGAGATAATTCCTCCTGTGACTACCACTGAGAGCGGATACTGTATTTCCGAGCCTACACCTGTAGCAAAAAGGAGCGGGAGAATACCAAAGAGCGTGGTGAAGGCTGTCATGAGTACAGGTCTTAGCCTTAGTAAGGTAGCACTTTTTACCATATCTATCATTTTCACTTCTGGGAACTTTTTACGTAATTCATCTATGAATGACACAAGTACTATCCCGTTGAGTATTGCTATAGCAAAGATGGCAATAAACCCTACAATGGCAGAGACACTCAAATATTCGCCTGAGATGAGTAGTCCAACAATACCTCCCATAAGCCCTAATGGCACGCCCAGTAAAATTAGAAACGCTTTTTTAAGAGAGTTGAATGCCGTATAGAGCAACAATAGAATAAGTAAAATCGTGATAGGTATAATCATTGCAAGCGTTTGTGTAGCTTCTTGCATATTCTTGAAATCGCCTGCCCACTTAATGTAATAGCCATCAGGCAGGACAACTTGTTTACTTATCTTTATGCTTGCCTCTTCAACAAACGTAGCAATGTCACGATCTTCAACTTCCAGTGAAAGAACCATATATCGACTCAAGTCCTCACGCTTAATAAAGGCAGGCCCCTGTGCTACACTGATGTCACACACTTCCTCCAGGGAAACTATTTTTCCGGTACCTGAACGAAGGATCAGTTTTTTTATTGTTTCTATATCTTGTTTGGCATTTTTTAATTTTGCCACGATACCAAAGCGTTTCACTCCTTCTATCTTTTGAGTAACAGTTTCTTCCCCAATTCCATAACGAATGACTTGCATTACATCTTCCACATTGAGGCCATATCGCGAAAGTGCTAGGTAGTTTGGCTTGATATTGATCTGTGCTTGTCCTAATTGTGTTTCAACCTCGGCATGATCAAGCCCTTCTATGCCCTGCAGGACTTTAGATATTTGCGCAGCAACATCAGACATAACCTTTTGGTCTTCTCCGTAGATTTTGACTGCAAGTTCTGCGCTTACGCCCTCAAGTAGCTCTTCTATACGCATAGCAATAGGTTGAGTAGAGATAAATTGTAAATAGTTAAACTCTTCTTTGAGTTTTTTTGTCATCTCTTTGTCAAGAGCTGGAATATCTTCAAACTCTGGATCAAGGGTCAAGAGAACCTCCATGTAGTTAGCTTGTGCCGTTTCACCTTTTTCACTTCTTCCGATCATGCTTAGTACAGAGAGTACTTCTTCAGGATAGGTTTTAAGTATAAAGTTTTCGATAGCTTGTGCATTTTCTACATTTTGAGTAAGTGAGGTTCCAGGGATAGCGATAACCCTGTACATAATGGTCTCTTCATTGAGCTCCGGCATAAACTCCCGTCCTTGCTGACTGAGTAGTCCTGCTAAGACAAAGAATATAAAGAAAGTAATGGCCACCAGCTTTTTTGCATGGCGCAAAGAAAACTCCAGCATAGGTGTATAGAATGCCTTAATGGCTGCCATAAGAGGACTGTTCGAGTGCTTCCCTTGTTTGAGCATCATATATGAGAGTACCGGAACCAGTAGAAGAGCCACCGCAAGCGAGCCAAGCATCACAAAGACAATGTCCAATGCCATAGGGGTATAAAGTTTTCCTGCAAGTCCTTCAAGGCTCAACAGCGGAATAAAGACAGCTGCAATAATAAGGAGGGCAAAAAGTACTGGCTTTGCCACATCTGCAGTAGCTTCTGCGATCACTTCTGCACGTGAGGCTTTGGGGTTATCATGCAATAACCTGAAACTGTTTTCGACAACCACAATGGTTCCATCAACTATCATCCCTATAGCTATAGCTAGTCCGCTAAGGCTCATAAGGTTTGCAGATATGCCATATTCTTTCATCATTAAAAATGCTATAAGCAAAGAGATAGGTAAAGAGATGATGACGATAAATGCAGAACGTAGTTCGAACAAAAAGAGGAATAACACGATCGCAACAAGCACTGAGCCTGTTAGAAGTGCGGAAGTCATTGTGCTGACTGCCTTATGCGTTATTTCTGTTCTATCGTAAATCACTTGGAGCTTTACACCTTTGGGGAGTGCTGATTCAACCAGTAGTATTTTGTCCTTGATAAGCTCAACAACCTTGGCTGCATTGGTACCTGAACGCTGAAGCACCATTCCAAAGACCCTTTCTTTCCCATCAACACTTACTGCTCCAAAACGGGGAGCCTTTCCTTCTTGTACTGTAGCAACATCTTTTATCGTCACCACTTTTGCATCTTTTGTGCGTATGACAGTATTTCGAATATCATCCATTTTTTCATAGAGTCCTGCACCACGTATAAGGTACTGCTCTCTATTGAACTCTAGGTATTGTCCACCTACGGATTGATTACTCTTTTCTAGCGCTTCTATCACTTCATTATAGGTGACATCAACAGCTTGAAGACGCTTAGGGTCCACAAGAACTTCATATTGTTTCTCAAAGCCTCCCCAAGAGATGACCTCTTCTACACCATCCACAGATTTGAGTAAAGGAGTGACTGTATATTCATGCAGTTGACGGAGTTGGCTAGGTGTATATTTATTGGCCTTATCTTCAAGGGCATACCATAATACCTGCCCTAAGCCTGTTGTATTCGGACCCATGGTCGGAACACCCCATCCTTGAGGTATATCTACCGTATTGAGTCTTTCAGTAACGAGTTGACGCAATAGGTAAGTATCATAGCCGTCTTCAAAGAAAATAGAAACATACGAAAGTCCAAAAATTGAGTTCGAGAGTATCATCTTAACCCCAGGCAAACCTGACATGGCTGCCTCTATAGGGTAGGTGATGAGTTTCTCTATGTCTTCCGCAGAGTTACCAGCACTTTCTGTATAGATGACCACCTGCTTAGGAGTAATGTCTGGAAATGCGTCTATAGGTATATTTTGATACGCCTTATAACCAAATCCTGAGATGACTATAAACAGCGCGAGCATGAGAAGTTTATACTGTATAAGTATTTCAAAAAAACGTTTCACCATAGACTCCTAGTGACCGTCTTCGCCAAGCGAAGACTTCAACATCATAGATTTCACAAAATAAACACCTTCGCTTACATACTCTTCCTCTGCACTAATGCCTTCAATAGCCACATATTCACCAGCATACGCGATGATATTGACCACTTTTGCTATGTATGGAGCTTCTTCATCCTCGTCGTCGTGCTCATCGTGCTCATTCGCTTCTTTTTCATGGTTAAGACCTGATTTTTCCTCATGGTGATCCGCTTCTTCGTGTTTCGCCTCTACAAATACTACCCATTCCCCTTGAAAAAGTGTCAAAGCTGATTTTTTAACCATGACAGCATCATGAAAAGGTGCAAGTGATATATCCATCTCCGCGAAGGATCCAAAGAGGAGGTTTGAAGGACTTTTCTCTATTTGAAAAAGTACTTTTGCGCGTTGCGTCTCCTCATCAATGTTTGGCAATAATTGTAAAAAATATGAAGGATATGTTTTGTTTGCAACTTTTAACCATCCTTTGGTCTCTTTTGATATCTGCATCGCATCATCAACAGCCAGGTATGCAACAGCATAATAATCGCTTTGATTCACCAATGTCATCAAAGGTGTTTGTGCATCTACATTACTGTGCAGTGGAGCTAAAATTTCCCCAACAACACCATCTGCATGTGCATAAAGTATAAGCTGATCAGTTGCACTTTTAAGCTCTTCCGGTTCAATGCCTAAAGACTTCAGTTGTGAAGATAAAGTGTTTTGCTTAGAACGTATCTCTTCTAGGGCTATGATAACGCTACTTAAATCATTTTGTGAAGCAAGACCTTTTTTATAAAGCTTCATAGTGTTATTTTTCTGTGCTTCTGCAGCTTTGGATTGCTCCAATAATGCAAGATGCTCGGCAGTCATTCTAGAGAGTTCTATAGACTCTATAAGTATTGTTTTGTCGCCTTCTTTTACCTGTTGTCCAGGTGTGACAAAATAAGCTTCTAGATGCCCAGACAACCTGGAAACAATCTCTTGTTTTTGGCCAGAGAGTTGTGTGATCTGTGCATTGGTCTGGATAACTTTTCCTAAAGGTTTTAGTGAAGCATGTTCAATTTTGATTTCATTTGCCAAGCTCTGCATCGAAAAGAGTAGCGGCAGTAGTAATAATATGTATTTAGTCATTGTATTGTCCTTGTATAAAACGTAATTCTATTTTTTTATTGTTGATCATTGCTTGTGTTTGCAGTAGTGACTTTTGCGTCTGTATGAGTTTGTTTTTTGCATTCATCATCACAAAGATAGACCCTTGAGCTATCTTGTAGCCTTCCAAAAGTAATGTACTAAGTGCCTCCTGCTCTGTCTTAAGTGTTTTAAGTGAGCGATACTGCTGTGAAAGTTCTTTTATGGAATCTTTGAGCATTTGTTTTTTCAAACTAAGATCTATTTTAAGTTGTGCACTGTCAAGTTCTAGTTGTTTCATTTTTAATCTTGCCAGGGCTTTTTCTTCTTCTTTCTTGTGCTGTACGGTTAAGGGGATAGAGATACCAAGTCTTATGATAGACTGGTCAGGCTCCTGCTCTATACCTGTGTTTAACACATAGCTATTAAAGCTGCTTTCGTTCATGCGCATTTGACTTGCTAACATCTTTTCTTTTGCAGCAAGAATTTTCTCTTGAGGGCTGACTTTTGATGCGCTTTTTGCTTGAGACGAGACAGAATAGACAAACTTTTTATCCAAAGACACCTTATCACTAAAACCAGCGATAGCTAAGAGCTCATAGTGCAGTGAGTTCATCTGCTGTTTTGTTGTGTATATCTGTGTTTTTAGCGCCAAGGTATCTGTTTTTGCCTGCAGGTATGCTGCTTTGTTTTCCGAGCCATTCTTGTATCGTTCTTCTACAATGCCAGTCACTTCGCTTGAAAGTGCATACTCTTGCTTGAGTAATGAAAGCAGTTTGCTTTGATAGACATATTCTGTATAAAGTCCTTCAAGTGCTTTCATGTATCCAGCTTTCCCTTCAAGCACATAGGCTTGCTGGAGGAGATTAGAAGCATTGGCTTTATCTTGGAGCCCCCCTAAATAATTCCCAGTTCTGATAGTCTGAGATGCGCTTATCGTATAGCCATATTCAGAATCGGTAAAATCAGGGTTGTATCTTGCTGCCTCTAGGCCCAATGTTGGGTTTTGTGTTCTTAAAAGTATGTTATTTTCTTGCCTGTTTGCCTCAAGTGAGAGTTGTTGACTTTTGAGTACTTTTGAGTTTTCTTCTATATGTTTTTTAAGCTTTGCGTAGCTCATCCCAAAGAGAGAGAGCGACAAAGTTAAAAAAATCATGATGATTTTTTTCATTGTTTATTCCTGTAAAATAATATTTTTATATGTTTTGGATAGAACTATGGTGTAATGGTGAAGTTAAGCAATGGGTGGCTTGATAAAAGCTTCTTTGGATGGTGGTGAATAGAATGTACTTTTTTGTGTAGGTTGTTCACTATATGCAAAAGCATCAAAATTTATATCGGATACGTCAATAATAGCTGCAAAATGAAAGAGGTGGTGCATAGTACACAAATCATCAGAATCGGTGATAACATTTGTTTCATGCACATAATCATAAAGTGTATTATTGTGGCACTCGGTACAGTCATCTGCTATAGCAATAACAGCGGCATGAGCAATATTAAAAGATAATGAAAGTAACAGTAAAAGTTTTATCATTTTTCTTTTCAATGTGTTAGCCTTGTTGTGTTTAGATTACTATATCTTAAAAATCTTTAATTCCGTTAGAAAACCTTATAGGGTATATTCCTCCATAAGGTTTTCTTTGGTGAGCGATTGTGTCATTATACTTTTTTATTATTACGACATCGCACCGCAGGTAGTGTCTCTAGTATGAAGAGTTCTTTCCCATTCCACATTTTCCAGCAGCACACCTCATGCTGTTTTGGTCCTGCATCATTCCTTTGCCTTCCATGCCCATGCCACCTTTCCATGGCATACATTTGTTATCGTCC
The DNA here is from genome assembly GCF_019972135.1 of Sulfurovum sp. TSL1. Taxonomy (NCBI): domain Bacteria; kingdom Pseudomonadati; phylum Campylobacterota; class Epsilonproteobacteria; order Campylobacterales; family Sulfurovaceae; genus Sulfurovum; species Sulfurovum sp. TSL1. The sequence goes on from NZ_BPFI01000002.1 coordinate 173,045, forward strand.
CATTTTTCATCGAAGTTTTTATAGAGCCACACCGCTACCGCTACGCGTTCTTCCATGCTCATTGAAGCACCTATCGGTGGCATCAGTCCAAATCTTCTGATGGCCATTGGCATACAGACTGCTTTATCTCGACTCGGGTTTTTGATATAGTCCATGACAAATGCAGTAAACGCAGCTTCGTCATTGCCTACAGCGTATTTTACTTTTGCGCTTACCATGGCCATTGGTGGTGCTTTCATGCTCCTCATCATTTCCTGCATGGTCTCCATGCGTTCAACTTTATCCATATTCATTGGAGCTTCTAGCATATGGCATTTGGCACATTTGGCATTGTAAACATTCTCGCCGGTGACGTTGGCACTCAGACTCACTGCTGCAAAAAGCAGACCTACGATAATTTTATTCATTTTCATGTTAATCCTTTTTTTTGGTTTAAAACTACTACAATGGGCAATTGCACAAAGAGTGAGTAAAGTATTTAGGCAAGAGACAGATCATGCATCAATGTCTTGATTTTCTCGAAAATTTCATTCATGTATGCCCTGAATGCATCATCGACATTGACAGACTGCAGTATATCTTCGATCCCTATGGTGGTGAGAACTGTCAAGCCGTCTTCCCTATAGATAGAGAGACGACAAGGAAGATAGACTGAGATTTCAGGGATAGTAGAGAGTGCCTGCTGTGCTCCTCCCGGGTTACAGAGTTCATAGACAACGATATCGCGTTCAATGGGAAACCCTTTGTTTTCCAGGATTTTTTTGAACTCATAGGAACCCAATACCCCAAAACCGACCTCTTTTGCCTTGGCTTCTAGTTTTGACTTGATGTCTATAATGTCACGATGTGTTTTTAGTTTGTAAATCATTTTTTTCCTTTTGTTTTTATTTTCATTGCTGTTTTGTTAAAACTTGCAAACTTTGTGTAAACCATTTCTGTATATCTTATGATGCGCAACCTCCATCTGAACAAGATGCCAAACTCCTTTTGCCAAAGTAAGGCTTGATTAGAAAATAACCTACAAATCCCCACAATACCAATGAACTAAGTATGGCTATTGCCCCGGCATCCTCCTCAATATGCACAAGTGATTTTGGATCAATAGAGTTGCTGTCAAAAACGTAGTCCAGTCCTAGTCCAAAAAGCATACTTCCTATAATAATGCTGCCAAGGTAAATATAAAGAGATCGAGCCCCGAGCATCTTTTTGACTACACTGATTGTCACTGTGTTGGTTGCAGGTCCCGCACTAAGGAATACAAAAGCGGCTCCTGCACTGACGCCAGACAACATCAATGCAGCAGCGATAGGCAGAGAAGCTGTTGCACAAATATACATCGGTACGGCAATAGCGATAGCGACAAGATAAGAGAGCCAAGCATGATCCATTAGCATTTCACTAAGGTTCTCAGGGATGGCTACCGCGATGGCTGCACCAATAATGAGACCCCAGAAGAGAGGTTTGGCAATGTCACCGAGCAGAGTGACAAAAGCATAGCGCAGTGCCGAACTGGTTGAAAATTTTTTCTTCTCTTCTGTGTCACAACAGGATGTGCCAGAACTACAGGGGACTTCTTTCTCTTTTTCGGAAAAGCCGGAGGCCATAGAAAAACCTGTTGTTGGTGCTGCATTAAAAACTGGCTTGGGTTTCTCTTGCTCATCTTTGTCAAAAATGTTGGTGAGTATTCCTGCTGCCATAGCAATGATCATTGATGTGATGACCCGATAGAGCGTAAAGATCCACCCGAAGACTCCATAGGTTGCAAGAATAGAATCCACTCCTGTAATTGGTGTTGAGATAAGAAAAGAGAGCGTTGAGCCTTTGCTTGCGCCACTCTTTTTAATGCTGGTTGCCAAAGGTATTACTCCACAAGAACAGACAGGCAAGGGCACACCAAAGATTGTCGCTTTGACAACCGATGAAATATTTTCTTTACCTAGGTGCTTTGTAACTAACGTATTGGGGACTAATTCGTGCAGTATGCCCGCAAATATAAGCCCAAATAGAATATAGGGAGCCATAGCATTGCTGAGTTCAAATAGTGCTATGAAAAAAGGGGTGACGTATTCCATCATGGCCTCCTGATAGCTATATGATTATTGCAAAAGTTATGTTATAATCATATAACAAATATGTTATATAACTGCATTGTTATATAAGTTTACTTAGAAAGAAGTTAAATGAAAACATTAGTTCAAATAGCAAAAATATTCAGTGACGCCAACCGGCTCGATATTTTCGCTCTTATTATTCGTAATGGAGACCTGTGTGTCTGCGAAATATGTGATACACTAAACCTTTCTCAACCACTAGTATCTCGTCATCTAAAGAATATGCGAGAGGCGGGGATACTCGAGAGCAAGCAGGAAGGCCGGTGGATGGTGTATTCATTGACACCCCAACCAAATACATTTTTGCTTTGCTGGATCGAAGAGGTTAGAAAACATATGGACTCCTTACCCAAACTAATTGGCTGCTCAAAACGCTAAGCATCTTATTTGTGAACAAATGAAAATGAATACATTTTGATAAAATTTACTCCCTTTACTTCATCTTATTTTTGGCTAGTAAAAAATGTGAGTCTGAAAACCTATTTGGCCACGCTGTATTGAGGCCCAAATATGGCTTATCTGTAGATGCCTGCAAAGAAGCAAAAAAAGATATTTGGAGTGTGACTTAATGCCAAATACGAATTGCTTTAGATAACATTCAAAACCTTATAGCATATATAACATTATGAGGTTTTCTTACCCCTTATATTCTATGTTAGATTATAAGGTTTTAGAATTATAGATATGATTTTTATCATAAACCAGAGAAGAATACTTTTATTGCACACTCTTTGCACATTAACATTTTATACTTTGAGATCAATTAATATAAAGGATTATCGATGAAAAATATTAACGTTACACTGATAGCACTCTTGATCATAGGATTTACAAGTTTCTCATATGGTGAAATGGGAAAATGCAGTGGTATGCAGAATTCAAATATGAAAAACAAGTCTGGAATGATGCAGAACCAAAAAGGTATGATGGGTAATCAAGGCATGATGCAAAACTCTAATTCTCAGCAACAGGTCGACAAAGTCAAAGAGTGTGTTAATGCTGCTACTACGCTTCAAGAAATTAAAAATTGTAAAATCGGAATGATGCAAACTAATCAAGGAATGATGGGTAACAAAGGTATGATGGATGGTCAAGGTATGATGTGCAACAAAAGTATGCATTGTTGTTGCTGTTGTTGTCGAGGTATGATGCAAGGTAATCAAGGAATGATGGGCAACAAAGGTATGATGGGTGGTCAAGGAATGATGGGCAAGAAAGGTATGAAACAGGGTCAAGGTATGATGAACAATTAAGTTCAATAATTAAAGAGAGAGTATGATGAAAGATCATTCCCAACACGATAGATCAACAAAATATAAAGAAGGCAGTATGACGCTTGTTGGTGCTATATCAATGGGTACAGGTGTGATGATTGGTGCCGGAATCCTGGCACTGACAGGGCAAATTGCTGAGCTTGCAGGTTCACTGTTTCCTCTTGTATTTCTTGTGGCTGCTGTAGTCACTGCATTCAGTGCTTATTCCTATGTAAAAATGTCTAATGCATATCCCTCTGCCGGAGGTATCGCGATGTTCCTGGAAAAGGCTTATGGAAAAGGAGTGATGACAGCAGTAGGTGCACTTTTAATGTACTTTTCCATGGTTATCAACGAAAGTCTTGTCGCACGTACTTTTGGTACATATACTGTTCAGCTATTCGATGTTGATCATGGTAGTTGGATCGTGCCTGCATTGGGTATAGGAGTACTACTTTTTGCCTTTTTGCTTAACATTTCGGGGAATCGCATGATTGGCCTGTTTTCTTTACTTATGGCTCTTATAAAAATTGGCGGTATCATTATATTTTCACTCGGTGGATTATGGGTTGCCGGTTTTTCATTTGAAAACACTTCTGTAAATATGGCAGATACATCTGCTACAGGCTTCATTGCCGCAATGGCCTTGGCTATCTTGGCGTATAAGGGTTTTACCACTATTACCAATAGCGGTTCAGAAATTGTGAACCCACATAAGAATGTTGGACGTGCCATTATCATTTCCATTGTGATATGCGTAGTGATTTATTTTTTAGTCGCTATAGCTGTGGCAGCAAATCTAACTTTGCCGGAAATCATCAATGCAAAAGATTATGCACTAGCACAGGCAGCACGACCTGCATTTGGTAATTATGGTTTATGGTTTACTGTAGCAATAGCAATTATAGCAACCGTATCAGGAGTGATTGCAAGTGTGTATGCAGTTTCACGTATGCTTGCTATGTTGACTGAAATGAAGCTTGTACCACATAGCCATTTTGGTATGCCCGGAGACATCCAAAAGCATACATTGGTATATACCATTGTCATTGCTATTTGTTTGACGATATTTTTTGACTTGAGTCGGATTGCATCACTGGGGGCTATTTTTTATATTATTATGGATATTGCTGTTCACTGGGGTGTTTTCAAGCATCTTCGTAAAGAGATTCATGCTAACGCATTTATTCTAATATCTGCGATCATATTTGATGTTATAGTGCTTGGTGCCTTTCTTATAGTGAAAGCATCAACAGACATAATGATAATTTATGCTGCATTGATAGGGTTTTTGTTTATATTTATAGGCGAGAGCATTTTTTTAAGAAAGTATAGAACTGAAGAAGTCTAAAGGCTTTTATTATAACTCTCACAAAAACAGGAGGGGTGCTTGTAGTGTTCTGTACTGTACATGTGGGACAATTTGTCCATCAAATCATCAGGGTCGGTACTATAGATGAGTCTTGCACCAGTATCTTTGTCAAACTGGTTTACGATTTTGGGGATTTCTTCAACAATCCCCCCGCTTCCCTTCAGAATCCCAATCAGTTTACCTTCGTCATAAGCGATGGCAAACTCCCCAAGTGTCCCGGAGCTACCTCCTGCGATGATGACCATGTCACTGGAGCGGATGTTGGTCACCTCTCGTCCCATGAGTCCGCTACCCGTATAGATGATGGCATCGTAGGTATCCGAGGGGGATTGGTATTTGTGTACATGCTCATCCAGACTGAGTGCCGGGGAGATACCAATGGATAGCCCGCCCAAACTCCGGGCACCTTTGGCGCATTCGTAAGGGAGTCCCGGGCACGCCCCTGTAATCAGTATGAAACCCCGCTTTGCAATTGCCTGACCAAGAGAAAAGACCAATTTTTCCACTTTTGGGTCCTGTTTATGGCTTGATGAACCCATGACACCCACTGTCAGACGCATATCGGGAGCTTTATTTACGTACACCGTCGGCTGCGCAAGAAACTTATCCTTGCATTTATCTGAACAGAAATAGTAAAGCCTCCCTTCGTACTCAGCTGTTGCGGTGGCTCTACGCGGATCCAGTTCCATCATGCATACGGGGTCACGAACCATAAATCACCTCTCATACCCAATTTTTCCATCATACAGAGCTTTCTCCAAAGTGACTAAAAAACCGAATGCCGGATGTTTGAATTGGCCATGACGAAGAATATCCCAATGCTCCTTTAAGTACTCCTGCAAGAACCGGACAACATGCTTCAGTAAAATGATCTTATACCCTTTTGTTTTTTTTTCGGGCATTATCGAACCGAAGGCCATCAGACGTATCCGATGCCCTGCCTGTGTAGTTGTCTCACCTGTTCGCAGCAAACTTCTTACCACCTGATCCACATCTGAAGCAGGACAACAGCCAAATCGAGTCAACATTGTTCGAAGCACGATAGGATCTTTAGCATTTTGGTTGATCTCCGCACGGCCTTCTTTTACCTCTGCAACGATCATCTCCGTATGATCGGTTGAACATGCCAGTTTCTGATCTGTCGCAAATATTGTTTCCAGGCCTCTCTTGCCCGGGATCAATCTCCCGGCTCCAGGGAAGCGCAATGCAAGAACATCAAGATCGGTAACCATCCGATAGCCCCCTTCCTCGACAGCCTCGATGACCGGATATTCGGTCACTGTAAAATATCCGTTGATGTAGAGATAGGCCTCCACTATGGCAACTGCATTATCCATTCTTCCCTCCCTCTACCCATTGATAGAGCATCAACAAGTGTCTTGCTGTTATCTTTATATTTGTTGATCTACGGTGTTGTGTGTGATCTTCCATCGGTAACCTCTCTAAATTTGCTAATCTTTTGGACGCTTAAATATAAAGTGTGCGACTGATTTAGCTTTTCCCCCCGCTCTCTGGATTTCAATACTGATAGTATAATGTGCAGCTTGATGCATAGTAAAATAATTACCATAACTTAATAATACATCATGCATTGGCTCAAGATCTTTAGTAGTTCCTTTCATGCCTAATAATGCTACAGTAGTCTTGAGCTTGGCATTAGTGATACGCTTTCCTGATTTGGTGTCAAATATCGCAATTACTATATGATAGCTATGCTCTTCATCTGTAGCCCCTCCGTGCATAATGCCATACTTCTGTGTGAGTTGCGCAGGAATAACACCAAGATAAATACTCATATCATCAATTATTTGATGGCGCTGTGCATGATCAGCCAAAACTAAATTTGTACCAAACATTAAAAATAAGAAAATAAATAATTTTTTATATAACATTATCCATCCTTTCACTAAAGTTATATCTAGTCTACTACCAAAGTGTGTATTTGGTGTGCATTACGTATATAAATTACACGTAGACTGCACATGAAATATTTATAATGAAATATGAAGCAGTAAGGAGTATTGTATGAAAAAGTTAATGGCTAGTATTGCACTAACTTCGATGATGACATCAACACTTTTAGTAGCAGAAATACAGAATGTTGATATAAAACAGTTACGTGAAGATGTAGACGCCTTGAAAGCAAGAGATAAACAAATTGAAGATCATTCAATGTCTGCTTTTCAATTGGCAGGCTACGCTTCTCTTGACTATATAAATGAAGAGAATGAAGATGGATCCTTCTCTGAGCTTAAGTTCTCCCCTTTATTACTTTACACATATGGTGATATCTTTCTGTTTGAAGCTGAAGTAGAATTTGAGATCAATGATGAAGGTGAAACTGAAACTAACCTTGAATATGCTGCAGGTACATTCTTTATCAATGATTATATGGGGTTACAAGTAGGGAAGTTTTTGTCACCTATAGGACAGTTTGTACAAAACTTACATCCTTCCTGGATCAATAAACTTCCAAGTGCACCAGTCGGCTTTGGTCATGATGGGGCAGCACCTTCTTCCAATATTGGTATTGCACTTCGGGGAGGTTTGCCGAAAATGGGAGACATACGAAGTAACTATACTATTTTTGTGGCAAATGCACCGAGCTTTGGTGTAGCAGATGATGGTGACGTGATAATTGATACCGAGGCTAAAACAGACGTTAGTGATGCAACTATGACAATTGGTGGACGTTATGCTATTAATCCTTTGGGAAATATGGAAATTGGCGTTTCTTTGGCAACTGGAGAAGTTGAAGAGGAATTACCCTCAGAAGAAACTGTTGTACGTGATTACGATGTATTTGGAACAGATATAATGTATAACATTAATGCGATCAATTTAAAAGCTGAGTATATCCAGCAAAAAATTGGTGAAAATGCTTTGAGCACATTAGAAGGTGGCACATGGAGAGCATGGTATGCTCAGGCAGCCTATCAATTTTCATCGGTGAACCTTGAACCCGTAGTTCGTTACAGTGATTATCATAATCCTGAGACCGACCGCAACCAATGGGCACTTGGATTGAACTATCTTTTTGCTAATAATCTGATCGCCAAAGTTGCATATGAGTTCAATGAAGATGAAGATGATACAGCAATTGATTCACATGCGAATAACGATCGTTTCCTTGTACAGTTTGCAATTGGTTTTTAGGAGAAAAAGATGAAAAATATATTAAAAATAACAACAATTACTACGCTATTGCTTGCGGCAATGGGAACAACTTCTGTAGCAAATGAAAATACTGGTAATACTGAAAATGGTGCACAACTTTGGGCTGATACTTGTATGCGTTGTCATAATTTACGAACCATATCGGATCGTAGTAAAAGTAATTGGTCAATTTCTATGAGCCATATGCGTGTTCGTGCTGGACTTACAGGGCAAGAGACAAAAGACATTTTGGCTTTTATTTTGGCGTCTAAAGTAGCAGAGGATACAAAGTAAATAACTCAACTCTTTAGTTTAGTGTCAGTTTCAGGTGAAAGAGTATGTCCATTTTTCACCGTTTGATAATTGTCTTGAGAATTAGGTGTTGTATACAAAAATACATTCAAGGATATTTATTTTTTAAAACGTTATTATCTAAAAGCTAGCCAAGGGAGGATTGGTCTCCTTTGGTTTGTTAGACATCTAGTTACTCTGTTTCATCTTTACTTGCCAAAGAAGAGGCAATTAGCCCTAATTTGTTGTCGATAGACTCTAGATTTCTGTTTACTTTTAAAAAAATGGTGTTGTTTCTGCCTTTTAGAGCATCCGATAAATCATGGGCTGCACTATTCTTAGTATTCATGTATTTCATGTAACGTAAATCAAGTATAGATACATCCTCACCATTTTTTTTATTCCTGAGTGGAGTTCGGTATGTATATTTAGCCCTAATGGAGAAGTTGTTATTTATTTGTGAGATAAGTCCTTTATATTGACCGGCTTGAAATCTCAATTCTTTTCCAGGTGCTAGTACAGGGATTTTTGAATTCATGAATTTTGAAGAATCAACAGGTTCAGGCGAATCAAGCCCCCAACAGTTAATTGGTATTGGATTCGAAAACTCAATGTCCCTAGCTGCACCTGAGCCATGATTACATATTACCAAATCAATTACAGTTTGAACATCAGGACTGGGTTCATAATAGATTACAATACTAGGTTTGGACTGTCTATAAATTGCGAGATAAGCAGTACCTACAGCAAGAAATGTTGCAATAGGGCTGACTATGTAAAATGCAATTTGAAAAGTTGCCGCATCATCGATCATTTTTTGCTACCTTATTCCTGAATTTGTCTAACGATCTAATCGCCGAACAATTTGTCCTGTTATTACTATATTTCCATATTAAGAGTATAGCAAAAATGTTCTATCTGTAAGGTCTTATAAAATATATGACTTTATGAGGTTTATCTTTTGCTTCACTATGGAAGCTCTTCATCTATTAATTTATTACATCCCAATCACACCAAAACTCCCCTAGGCTACAACAAATGATCTAATAGGTAGATATGTTCTTTTTTGTACTTCATAATACCTAGCTCCATGTTTCCCAGTATCTATTGTATTGAAGACTTTTTAATAACAGAAGTGCGACTCTGTCAACAATTTACCAAATTATGACAGGCTAGAATTTAGGACTTGAAATAATCTTCAATTTTTAACAAGAAATTATGACAAAAGGCAGTTGAAACCTTTTAAGATGCTCGTGTTTTGTGTAAAATAAACTATGTCTAATCAAAATTTATGATTATGACATAGTCCAAGGAAAGGAATATTGCTATGCCAGACAAAAATATATTAGAACAAATATTGAGTAATACTGAAGAGGTTAAAGAGGTAGTTGTTACGAGGGAAAATGAAAGGCAACAGCGCATTGATGTTAAAAAAGAGAAGCGAAAAGAGCAGCTCAAAGAAGCACAAAAAAACTTTAAACAAATCAAAGCAAATGTGAAGCCTGAGTTGTATGATAAGATTAAAAACAGATGTGCAGATGGGAATATATCGGGATACCTGCTAAAGCTTATTGAAAACGATTTAAGCAATACTCCATCATTATTTGAACCGTATACAGAGGATTGCAAGGAAAATCGTCAAGAGATAGAGAGCTTAAGAACCGAAATTAAAAAATTAAACAATATGAATTTTATTCAAAAGCTTCGTTGGCTATTTTTATGAAGGATGACTCGTTAAAGCATTTACTGGACTTTGATGAGTTTGATCTATTTTTCTGGTGACTCCACTAGAAGATTACAGATATCAATGTCTAAAACAAAAGCGATTTTCGCAAGGTGTTCTATATTGAAATGCTGACCTTTGTAAAAGATTTCAGCTCTAGAAACTATAGTAACAGATTTGTGTCCAATCAACTGAGACAACTGTAATTGAGATAAGCCTTTTTTTTCTCTTTCTTTTTTTACATTCAGTCCTATATCCCTATATAAACTGTCAACAAAATTCTCTGGTAGTGATTCTACATCTCGCATGTTTCACCTTGTTATAAGAAGTTATTGAAGCTTAATGTTATATAGGTTATTATTCAACTTGCTATAACACATTAAGGGTGCAGGATATGCGAATAAAAACTAAAAATAGAAGCAAAACAAGCCATTTATCTACAGAAGAAATAGAAAATCTAAAATCAGAGTATTATGCGGGAGAAAATGTTAATGGACTTGTGAAAAAATATAACATAGATATATCAGCAAACAATCTGTGCTCTACTTTTCCATTTGTATATTCCCTGAAGAAAATTTGCAAATATTGCAACTCTTTTATGTATTTGGTACCACCTCCAAAAAATGCTCAAAAAAGAGAAGAATATTTTTGCACTACATGCCAGCATACTGAAAGTATTTTTGGCTGTGAATGTATACAGTGCATGAAGCTAAAACATGAGTTAAAACAGCAATCTGAGACAACAAGACTCCTACAAAGAAAAAAGAAAAAAGATAGTATATTGAAAATACGTGAATATCCTAACTCACCATCTTTAGATATGCTATCAATAAAAGAAAAAGCCTATCTAGGAGCACTGTTGAGGGCGGGATTAGATAAGAAATATTTACTGATTGGAATGGATTATGGTATCCCCCAAGAACTTGCTCCAACACATGAGTATAGAGAATTGATTGTTGCAGAGCTATTGGAAAGAAAAATAATCAGTTCCTATATTTCAAGTAATCAAATTTCTAGTGATATTATTGGGAAAACACTTTACGATATATGTATTAGTGATGTAAATAGAAATAAAGAAGACTTAATCACGTATTTAATGTATCCTGACAAAATATCTTTAAATGAGTATGATAATGCGATTATTTTATTGAGGGAAGTTCAGCTAAATGAGACAATTGAATATATGAAACTTACACTTCAGCAATTTAAATTGCCTACGTTTGAATCTGAGCGGCGATATGAGTTATTATTTATGCAAATACTCAATAGTTATTCACTGGCACAATTGTTTAATTTTATTTACAGTGCAATAAGAAATCAAGCAGCATATAGTAAGACTAGTAAGCAAGGGTATATACCTATTTCAAACTATATATACAAAAAAATTTCAGACAGATATGAACAAGCACGGACAAACAATTGGAAGATTACTAACTTTAGACGTGCTTGGGAAGGAAAGCAGACTGAATTATCCAAGCTTGTCAGTAATAGGCTGCTTGATATAGGAGAATCTTCTTTCTATCAAGTGATTACATAGCGTTTAAGATATTAGTAAATTGAGAACAAGCATCAAAAGTATTATATCTCCTTGCTGTATGAAAGTTACAGGAAATAATATTTTTAAAACCTAATTTTTCGTTTATCTTCTGTCGACCATTGGTAACGGCTTGTCAAGCTCATCTTCTGTCACACCTTTTAAATAAGAGTTGTAAGACCATCGAGAAAATTGTGCGAGTAAGTCTTGGTTTTCTTTTTTCAGTCTTGCATTTTCTGCCTCAACTCTTTCAATTTGTTGTATCAGAACTTCAACCTCGACTGAACTAGTACTTTTATGATTTCCTCGGGCTGAAATCCTTTTTTTAGTGAGGTTGAAAGCGGACTTTATACGAGCATGTTTGGCGAGTGTCTGCCTAGTGTAGCGTTCTTTTAACCGAAAATCAATTTCATTAATTAGATCATCCCATGTTAATTTTTTTGACCAACCATCAAGAATTTCTACAATTTTCTCAATACTGTCATCATTCAAGTTTTTTGAGCGTTCCCGTTTTGCCTTATGTGTCATTTTTTGTCTCCCATATCTTCTAACAGTTTTTTCATTTCATCTAAATTGACGGTTCCAGAGTCAGTATCATCGTGTTCAATTGTATTTATTTCATTTCTTCTTAAGCAGGCTTGTTCAATCGGTGATGCCATTTGAATATTAGAAAGCTGTATTAATGAACCATCTGGTACAGTTGGATCATCCAAAATATCACAAGTACTTTTCAGAATTTCCAGAAACCTAGTGTGAGATTCTACCCATCTGTTTGCTCCAAAATAAGATTCTTTTTGCGCATTTTTAGCAGTTATCAGAAAGCCTTCAGTATCCTTCTTCATCTCTTTGATTCTTTCAGTTCTTACCTTGTCGCCTTTCATGCATAAATGTTCAATACATCCCATACAATTTCCGTGATGTTCGCACGGAGTCATGGTAAAGTCGTGTATACATACACCTACCTCTGTTACATGGGCTGTTCTCACTTTTAGTCTAGCGTATTCATCACGTGAAATAACGACCTTCTTTTTAATATCCTCAATATTGGAGAGAGGGCCTTTCATCGCATTTTCATCTCCTATTGCATCACGGACCATTTCTAACATCTCATCTGCACTAACATGGTCATATACCTGGTTTTGATGAATGTCGATCCGTCCAGACCATTTAGCAATGTCTAGCTGACTCAGCCCACCTTTTTGTGCGAGCGTATTTAAGTAGTGCCTGAATTGATGTGATGTCATCTTTATTGAGATGCCATTACTCTCTTTATAGTCAAAACGATCAAATAGTGAAGAGAGGTTCCCTCTGTTTTTTAAAGCATCAGTAACTATATCCATGCGGACAGTATTTATAGTAGGGATAAGAGTACCTTTTTTACTATGATACTCATTAGTCATTTGAAGAACAAGTGCCTCTGAAAACTTCAAACCTATTTCTTCATTCAAGTAGGGAAATCTTTCTGGCAGGAGAGTAAGTACTACTTTTTCAAGATCAGAAAAGTGAACGACGAGTTTATTTCCATTTCTTGAGTAGGGTACGGATTTCTGGTTTATCCATGATGCTGTAATCTGTTTACGACGTGTAAGATTGTTATCTGTAATATCTTTACCAAATATAATATATGAAACTTCTGTGGTGCTTAGGACAGTACCCCTTAAGTATTCGAGTTCTTCAGGGAGATACAGCTTGCCTGGATTATTCTCATACCACTTAGCAACCTCTCTGGCTTGTTTGGTAACTGTCTTAATTCTATTGATTGCTTCTTGTGCAACATGAACCATTGAAGGAATAATCCATTTGATCATAGGGGCTGCACCTTTTGAGGGAAACCATCTTAGGCCATATTGTTCAGTACCATCCTTATCTTTTTGCGTTACTTCACAATTATATGGCAATAGAAATACTTCGTTAATACGGTTTGGTGCACAGATCAATAGAGAAATTAGGGAGGTTGTCAGTTTTTCATAAGGTGTGATGGCCTTGTTGAATATTTCTGGTATTGCTTCTAAGCCAGCTTCTGAGGGCATCTTTTTGTTTCTCTTGTCATCGGCTTCTTTCCCGACTCGAGAACCACTCTCTGGACGTTTGATGGGGTTTTTCCAATCAATTTGTATTTTTGTCAAGCGCTTCATAGAGAGAAATTTTCCAATATTTTCTAATGTTCCGCCAATACGATATGCTCTCCCTTTAGAATAAGAGGTTTTTGTGATATTTGCAGCCTTGTCCAAGACATAGTTGTCAATAGCATTTGTATTTGCGGTTCCTGTGATTTGAATAAGCGCCTCTTCTATAATCCTTAAAGGCTCTAATAGGTTTCCAGGAGATTTGAAAGAATTGAGCCCAAACTTATATCTAAAATACGACTTGGCAAAACTTAAGAAGGGCTCTTGCATTGGACTGATATTTTCATGGGTCGCTTTAGTTCCACTTTTATTTGCAGAAGCAAACTTATGCGTTGTAAAAACTACAGAAATACGTTTTGTTTGAGCTTTCTGTTGGACATAAGGGGTAATATCCCACACATTTTTATCAAAGGAAAGATCTGTTCCAAAAACAGTAATATCATCTCTACACACAGCAATGAACTTATCTAGATTTTCTTGTGAACTCGATGTCTCGATTGGTTCAAATTGAATGAATTCATTCATTGTGTTGATTTCCGTCTGTTTTGTGCTTTAATTTGGTCGCATTCTACAACTACCTGTGCAACTGCAAAGATGGTTTTATCATTAATGCTGGCAATTCTGTAATCGGTTATTTTCATTAATCTTTCACGCTCCTTCAGAAGATTTATAAGAAGCTGTTCATGTGGACCATCATCCCATGCCTGAAAACTACTGCAAGTGTAACAGGCAAGAGGTGCGAACAGCCCACAAAATCCGAAACTACCACATTTTCCCATCGCTCTGCATTCACTATCGATGCTTGGATCAATAATGTCGCTTGTTGGATCATCTGCACGTGTTGCTTTTGATTTGTCAACAAACAAAATACCTGCAAATGCTTGTGCTATGGGAGCCATGTGTAATGCCATGGCTTTATCGATTCGTTTAATTATCTCAGGAGTGGATGCAGTGTATACTCCTGCATTTTGGGTATCTTTATGGTCAAGTATCTCAGCGATGATCAGTTCGCCATGCCCTTCAGATGCAGCTCTTGTACCTATTGTATACCGGAATCGAGTTGAAGTGATATGAAGCTTTTCTTCAGTTCTTTCCGATTTCAGATCTAAACCATCTATGATTTTTTGAATCGTGTCTGTTATTTCATCAGCATGTAAATGATATGCCAGTAATCCTGAACGTTTTTCTTCTTTGGCCGGGAAAAGGGGAGCCTGACTTGGATCATCTAAAATCCCGATAAAATTATTTTTAACTTGTTCGCCGTATGAAAAAAGCACTTTCCCTAATGATGGAGGAATGATACGCTCCTTAAACTCCGAGCGGAATTTCATTCTATTTTTAGCTCTTGGAATGCGGATGATGTATTCTTCTGATCTGTCTTTCCTTTTTGCTACAAGCAGATCACAGACCTTTAATTGCACAAATTGTATAGGTCGGGATCCGTAGACCATTAAGAGCCAGACAAGAAGAAAATCTGCTTGTGAGATATTTCCTTTGGCGTAAGCATTATTGATGGCTGCTTGAATGCCTTCAAGTTCTAGATCGGTAAAGGGACCATCATATGGATCCATAGTTAAGACGGCTTTACCTTTTTCCGCTCCTTTAAAAGTAGTTTCAAGCAAATAATTATAAGCATCCTTGGAGAGCCCTATGAAGCCCATTTTATACCATTTCTTTAAGAAACCAGATAAATATCCTAAATACCACTCACGTTTAGTAGTTAGAGTACTTTTGTAATTTATTAGGTCTGATGATGTTATCAATATTATTTTATCACCTGACAATTCATATAAGTATTCCAGTAGTAGTTTTATAAAGCGAAACATATTATCTGTATGACCGAGCGAATTGTTTTCTAGATACCAAACAAATGTTCGTTTGAGACCATAGATTCTGCACTTCGAAATATGTAACGTGTTAAAGTCTAATCTATATGTATTGGAGATATCGTTAAATATCCAAACATCATCGTTTGGATCAAATATCAGGTCATTTTTTGTTTTGGCTTTGGAGAGAAAGTGTCCGGTTTGATGGTGAGGTGTATTTTTCATTCTTTAGCCCAGTCAGGTAGATCTTCCTCTTGAGGAAAATTATTATCCATTTCTAATATCGACTCGTTGGCTTTACGCTGAACATGACGCTTTGTATATGTTTCCGCACTACCTGATGTTTCATCCCATCCCATTAGGTATGAACGCATCTTCTGCTCTTTCGCTTCGGATTCATTTCTTTCATCCATTAAAGCAGAAAAATTGTCATTCCATGTATGTCTGAGTATATGAGGTGTTAAGTTTGCAAATATATCAGGATAAGTCTTTTTCAATTTTGAAAAGACTTTGTTCACGGTATCCAGACTCATAGCTGCACCTGTCTTGGATGCAACAAATAAAAACTCATGTTTATTCGCTTTCGCTAGAACTGTTCGATGCTTGGTGATATAATCAAGTGTCAGTCTGACTATTTTCTTTGGCATGGCAATTTTACGTCCGTGTGTTTTTTGGGTAGGCTGATTAAGCCTAGGGTCTTCCGGGTCATCGGGGCGACGTACAATATTAAATGTCTCTGATCTGAAATCAAGATCTGATATCTTGAGACCTAGAAGTTCACTTCTTCTGATACCGAACTGATACAGCCACAAAATGAGCAACTCATTTCGGATCTTTGTGAAATTATTTGTCCATGGATTATAAGGTGAACCTCGATCAATCACTTCAAAGAGTTTGGCAATGGCTTCTTCAGATAATCCCATTGGTGCATTTTCTGATGAATTATGTGAAGTCCCCGGGATTCTTGAATTCAGAGTGGATTCAAGAAAGTCTTTTGCATCTTTAAGTAACATGAATCTCATATCTTGTTCAGGAAGTTTTGCCATATGAATATTGGCCATCCATACTAAAAAATTCCTGATCACCCTAATACGATTTCCTGTGGCATCAGAACTTATTGTAATGATTTGTTTCTTGGAAGTGGTGGAACGGAATTTTTCTAAAGAGCGAGTATTGATAGACTGCTTTGACTTCTGGGGTACAGCGATATCCGCACAAATCTCTTTGAGTGGCAGCTTGCATGTATCGCAGAGACTTTCAATCTCATGCAGATGAAGAATCATTCCTTTTTGGAGTCTTTTCTTCAGGTCTATCCCCTCAAGACTGTAATTCTTCAAAAAAATCTTTAACAGCATTAATGAGCGTAAGACCTGCTCAATTGTGTTTACGGCATCACTTTTTGATCTATGCTGTGTAATTGAAAAAACAGTGCTCCAATAATCAGGCATACCACTTTCTTTCTCAATTAACATTGGGAATCTTTCTCCACTAGAAAACAATACTTTTTTAATGTAATAGGGTGTCATATTTATTTCCATTTTTCTTGTTACACATTATAGCATAAAATGGAAAGGAGTTGAAAAAGTGTAAATAACGTATACTTTCCTTGAAATAGGAGATATGATATGAGTTATTTACATTTGCATTTTGTTATATTTTAAAACGGTATTTCATCTTCATTGATGTCAATTTCTGGAATATTTGACGTAGGTTGCGGTGCAGCTTTCGGAGCAGACGGTGCAGGTTGGCTATAGTTGTCATGTGATGGGGTATCATACTCTGATGGTCCACCTTGACCATATCCATTATCACCCATAGGTGCTGCTTCGTCTTTCCCTCCTAGCATTTGAAGGTTTTCCACTGTGACTGAGTGTCTACTTCTTTTGCTTCCATCTTGTGCTGTCCACTGATCTAGTTTCAATCTTCCGTCTACTAAAACTTTGCTACCTTTACGTAAGTACTGATTTGCAATTTCAGCAGTTCTACCAAAAAAAGTAAGGTCTATAAAGAGTACTTCTTCTTTTTGTTCACCAGTTGAAGATTTGAATTTACGTGAAGTTGCGATGGCAGTGTTACCGATAGCACTTCCACTTTGTGTATATTTAATCTCAATATCTCTAGTG
This sequence comes from Sulfurovum sp. TSL1, assembly GCF_019972135.1. NCBI lineage: Bacteria > Pseudomonadati > Campylobacterota > Epsilonproteobacteria > Campylobacterales > Sulfurovaceae > Sulfurovum > Sulfurovum sp. TSL1. Next base: position 190,560 of record NZ_BPFI01000002.1, read on the forward strand.
AGGTTTCCTGCTAAAATGATCTTGTTGTACATAAGGTGGCTCCTAATCTATAGTTGATTATGCTTCTGTCGCTTCTGCTGTTTCTGTCGCTTCAGGTGCTTTTGTCTCTGCTGCAGCTGTAGTACCTTTGTTCGCTTCTGCTACAAGTTTATCAAACTGTGCGATCTCTTTGTTTTTAGTATACTTCACAGTTAAAAACTTAATGATATCTTCATTGATCTTAAGGTTTCTCTCAAGCTCTTGGATCGTTGCACCTGCTGCTTTATAGAAAAGAACAGTATAGTAACCTCTGTTATGTTTTTCTACTTGGTATGCAAGTTTTCTCATACCCATGTCATTGGTAGCAACTAGCTCGGCACCTTCTTTAGCAAGAACATCTTTTACTTTCGCAATTTGTGCTGCAATCTCTTCTTCTGTAAGTGTAGGTTTGACTACAAACAGTGTTTCATAACAAGTCATATTGTTTCCTTTTGGTTTAATAGCCCATGTATACAGCTGTATCATTCACTGATGTGAAGAGAGCTGTCCAAAAATGAGCAAGAATTTTGGAAGCGATAGTTTACTATATTATTTCTTAGCTGCACATTAGAGCGTTATTTTCATCTTTTTTAGGCACAGTAAACGTAAGGTTAATAAGTTTTTTTGTATGATGTAATAAAGTAAATTTATTATACAAGGTAGACATCATGGAAAGAAGAAATTTTTTAAGGTTATCAGCTACGTCAGCTCTGGCAGTGGCCATTGCTCCATCATTGATTACTCAAAGACTTTATGCCGAAGACGGAAGTCTGTTTCAACCTTTTGAAAAAGTACGACTGAAAGACGCTGAAGGAAATCCTATCAAAGCCTCTGCATTGGTAGTTGAGGAAAATTATGTATTCAATTATCCGTATGTGGGGACACCGGCTATCATGGTCAATCTTACTTCACCGGCAGAAAAAGATATTGAACTCACAGCAGAAGATGGTACGAAATATATCTATAGAGGAGGCGTAGGTGAGAAGGGTACGATCGTTGCCTATTCTGCTATCTGTCCCCATCAGTTGACACATCCTCAGCCTGAGATGAGTATGTTCCATTATATTGAGGAAAAAGGTACAACAAAAGCTTACAAGGGTGGTTCATTTGTATGTATGTCACATTTGTCGAGATTTGAACCTAAACAAGGGGGGAAAGTCGTAGGCGGACCGGCTGCTCAAGGTTTGGCATCTATTATTTTGGAAGTGGATGCAGAAGATAACATCTGGGCAGTTGCAGTATTGGGTCCGGTGAAGTTCCAGGATTACTTTGATGCATTTAAAGACGAGTTTCAAAAGTTCTACGGGAACAGAAGAAAAGCGAAAAAACTTACAAAAGAAGAAGCAAAAGTACAGCCACTCAAAAATTTTTCTGCTGACATCATCCGACTGTAAACGCAAGCTATAAGAGGAGGATACACAACATCATATTTATCGTTGTGGGATCCAAATTTGAATGTAGTTTTTTGTTATGTCTTCAAAATTATTCATTATCATCTTCAAAATAGTTGAATTAAAGTAAAAATTTGTCATAATGGAAACACTTTACGTTAGGTAAAGTGTTTAAAATACCATTCTAAGAGGAGACATTATGGCAATGAATAGAAGAGATACGTTTAAGCTTGCCGGTGTTGCTGCAGCTGTTGCAGCGATGCCGAGTATGGCAGTAGCAAGCGAGAAAAAAGCAGCCGCAAAAAAGACAACGGGTAAATCGGTTGTGATCGTAGGTGGAGGTTTTGGGGGATTGACTATAGCCAAAGCACTGAGAAAGAAAGATGAAAATATTGAAGTAACCGTGATCGAAAAAAACAATATCTTCATGGCTTGTCCTTTTTCCAATACACTGCTTGGCGGTCTGGATGGGGTAAGTTTAGACACTTTGGTAGGTGACTATTATCAGCCGGCTGCGAAGTATGCGTATAATTTTGTGCATGCGACAGTAACGGATATCGATAGAAAATCAAAAACGGTTGCAACGACTACTGGTGATATCGCTTATGATATTCTTGTCCTTTCTCCGGGTATCGCCTATGATTATGAAAAGCAATTCCCCGCCTGGTCAGCAGAAAAAATCGCAGAAGTATCACAAGCTTGTCCGGCTGCCTTGATGCCAGGTAATGAACACATTGCACTGAAACGTCAACTTGAGAATATGGATGATGGCAATGTGATCATCGTACCGCCGGCAAGTGGGAAATACAGATGTCCTCCGGCACCGTATGAGAGAACAGCGATGTTAGCGAATTATATGAAGAATGAAGGTATAGAAGGGAAAGTGATCGTACTGGATACAAGAAACGGTAATTTTGCCAAAGGTAAGGCATTTCAGGAGTCTTGGAACGATCTATTCCCGGATATCATTGAGTACCATGGGTTAACTGAGGTCATTGATGTCGATACAGCTAAAAAAACAATTACATACAAAGTGTTTGAGGATGAAGTTGATGAACAAGGTGTAACAAAGACGGAGAAATATGAAGTGTGTAACCTTATACCTATTAACAAATGTTCCCCTGTCGTTGCCATGGCCGGCATTGAAGTAGATGGCGCAGGATTTGCTATGATGGACGGGTATAGCTTCAGATCTAAAACGGATTCAAACATTTACGTGGTCGGAGATGCTGTAAGTCATGCGATCCCAGCAAGTGGACAGACAGCTATCTGGACAGCCCACAGAGCAGCAGGGCAGATCTCAGATCAACTGAACTCTAGGGTAAATGATCCTAAAGAAGGCCTTCCGGCTAAAGCGGCCAATGTATGTTACTCAATGGTAGGAAGCAAACCGGAAGAAGCGATCATGGTTACACATACGTTCACAGCCGATGAAAGTGGTAAACTGCTAGGTACAGGTAATGTTCCTAAGCCAAATGACGGTGGCGGTAAATTCCGTTCTAAAGGTACCGCAAAAGCCACCAGAGAGTGGTTTGGCGGTGTCATGAGAGAACTCTTCTCTTAATAGGTCATCTTTGTAATGATTTGCATTCATCTTTGAGAGATGAGTGCAGTCAGCTACCGATGTAGCTTCTTTTACTCAAACCCTCAAATCTAAATACAACTTATTAAAAATCTTAACCTATTAAATTTTTTCAAAATTAAACAAAAAATAACTTTACAGATATCCCTGCAGTTTGATCAGCATACTGTAGACCAATACCTCTTTTTGTGTAGCCGGTGCTTTTTTGATGAGTATTTCACTCTCCAGTAAATGTTCAAATATTTTCAGCAATGCCGCTGATTTGACACGCAAGGCCAACTGTGCTTTTTGTTCTTCTATCTGTTTGGGTAGTTTATAGCCCAGTATTGCTGCTGAATCTACATGTCCATGGAGTTTGATATAGGCATGAAAGAGGAAGATCTGATTGACAAAATATTGTGTGGAGCGAAGCAGTGAAGCTTCATCTTCTCCCAACTCAAGCAGTTTGGTAATGGTTGCCGTAATAGGTTTTTTGTTAAAAAGGTCTATGAGCAGCTGTTCTGTTGCCAGAGGTGCAGTAGAGTAGACAAGTCTGTCAATGTCTTTACTTGTCACTTTGATGCCCAGAATGGCAAGCTTATCCAGTTCATTGGCACAAAGTGCCAAGTTGTTATTGAGTATGAGCATAAGGTGCTGCAGGGCATAGTGGTCAATGTCAAGCTGTATCTGCTGGGCTTTTTGCTGCAGCATCGCGATACCGTCACGTATGTTCGGTTCGAAGAATCGTACCCATACCCCGCCTTTTTTCTCACTGAAGGCCGACTGCATACTCTTTGCATCTTTGGGAGCGCCTGTATACGCGTAAAGGAAGTAGTTGTCTTCACTTTTGTTGGCAAGTTCTATGAGGGTATCAAGTTCTTTTTTGGGTATTTTTTTATCATGTTTGACCACGACCAGATTCGTTCCTCCGAACAGAGAGGTTTGGGAGAGAAAGTTCTTTGCCTGTTCAAAGTCCCATTCGTCGTGGTAGAGTGTGAGCATACTCTCTTTGGCATCGGTTTTTTTAATATAGAGATCAATGTAATGGTCTATGAGGTAGTCATTTTCACCATAGAACAAGACAGCCTTCGGAAAAGCCTGCTTGAGTTTCTGGTCAAATTCCCTTTGGTACATTACACTAATTCCATTTCATCTTTACTCAGTTTTTCAACAAATTCGACCATGATGATGGCCTGTGGGATATTGACTTCATTGATCTTGACTCTTATTTTATCAAAAAGCATCACATTGTCACCCCTGAGATGTACGGTGACCCCTTTGATCTCGCCTAAGAGCACTGCTTTGGCACTCTCTTCCGCTTCGACAACCTCCGCTTCGAAGATCTCCCCCATGTGTGTGGCTGCCCAACGTGCGAATTTTCGGTCTCTAAAGTCCCATTCTGCCTTGGTCGCTTCTCTTTCAAGATCACTGACCCTTGCACAGAGCGGCTCGATGTTTCTTAACAGATAGCTTGCCTCTTCCGGTTCATCAAATAGTTGTGTTTTGATAAGACGGTGCAGAATCAGGTCAGAGTATCTACGTATCGGTGAGGTAAAGTGACTGTAGTGACTAAAGCCCAGTCCAAAATGTCCTACATTGTATGCTGCGTAACTTGCACGTTTCAAGGATTTGATGATCATTGAGTCCACTTCTGCTGAAAGACCCATTTTGGCTGCTTCTTTTTGTATGGCACGTATAAGCGAAGGTGAGTCTTCATACTCTTCAACATAAAGACCGATAGATGCCAGTTCACTCAGTAAATCTTCTATCTTGAGGAGTTGTGGTGGTTCATGTATCCGGAAGATGCTGTCACCTTCACCTGTAAAACGTTTGGCAGCTGCCTGGTTGGCTAAAAGCATACACTCTTCTATAAGTGAATGTGACGGTGTGCCTGTTTCTATCTCTGTACTGACCAGCAGATGTGAAGCATCTATCGTGAGCTTGGTCTCTTCGGACCTAAAGTCAAAACCGTGTTTGAGTCTTTCCTTATGCAATCTGACGGTGATTTTCTGTAAAGGGAGCAGCCATGTCAAGATCTGGGCTACGGTATCAGTGACACCCCCCGTCCCATGTTCCAATATCTCATCGATATTGTCATAATTAAAACGGTGCTTTGAGTGGATGATCGCTTCAAAGAACTCTTCTTTTAACGGTTTTAGGGTGGCCCTGTCCAATGCTATCTTCGATACAAAGGCAAGCCTGTCGACTTTAGGTTTGAGGGAACAGATATTTTCACTGAGTTCACGAGGAAGCATGGGAAAAGATTTGTGTGGCAGGTACGTGGTGAAACCTCTTTTTTTTGCCTCTTTGTCAATGTTGCTAAAGAAAGGCACATAATGGCTGACATCTGCTATGGCAACATAAAGTGTATAGGTTTCCATATCAAAATAGATAGCATCATCAAAATCTTTTGCAGTCACCGGGTCAATGGTACAGAAATCAAGATGCGTGAGATCCACACGGTCAGGATGCTCCTCCTTGGTGACTTCCACTTCAACCTTCAGCGCATCCGTAACACACTCTGGCGGGAATTCATCTTCACGTTCATAGAGTGCAAGAGAGATCTTTTCATCGACTTTAGGGTCATCCAAAGTTCCCATGACTTCAAGGACTTTATCATTATCGACATCTACTTTCAATACAGTGCCCAGTTTAAATGCCTTGAGGTCCATACCCTCCATCACGGCATGTGTGGGTTCCCCGGTACGGATGTTGAGGATAAGGAAATTACCCGATTCGTCTCTATGGGTATAAGCGATAGTGAAAAGATAGGCTTTTTCTATAACAAGCTGTACTTTACCACTGGCACGTCCGCGTCTGGCGATGATGCGCTTGGCAACGACTACATCTCCATGCTTTGCACCCCGAAGATCATCAGGTTCTATCAGCAGGTCTCTTTGCTCTTTAAACTCTGCTTCCACATACCCTTTGCCATCTTTACCTATATAGAGTCTTCCCACACGATAGATGGACTTCAGTTTCCAAAGTCCGTCCACCTCTTCTACGGCACCCAATTGCTGGAGCGCCTGAAAACTGTTCTGGTCTTCTTGTTCGATGTCTGAAATGAGGCATCCGTTGATAAGTTGTATAGCAAATGGGGACATGGTCAAAACTCTCTTAAATGGTCTGTAAAGTAAACGGTTCTGTCACTTTCATTAAGAGTTATTATATTACTTTAACGCTTCAAGTCTCTCTATCCTCTGTTCCGTACTTGGGTGTGTACTAAAGAGTTGTTTGAGTGACATATCTTTCCCTGTAAAAGGATTGATGATGAACATATGTGCTGTTTGCGGGTCTGCATCATGCATCATAGTGCCTCTGGCATAGTTATCCAGTTTAGCCAAAGCACTCTGCAGCCACTCTGGGTGACCTGTCATTCTGGCTGCGCCTGCATCTGCCATAAATTCACGGTTACGGCTTACGGTCATCTGTATCACTGTGGCAGCAAGCGGCATGATGATCATCAATGCGATCATCACAAGAGGGTTCGTAGGTCTGTCCCGGTCCCCGCCAAAGAATAGACCAAACTGTGCCAGCATCGCTATGGCTCCGGCAATGGTCGCTGCAACGGTCCCTATAAGCATATCGTAGTGTTTGATGTGACTGAGTTCATGGGCGATCACGGCTTCCACTTCTTCTTCTGTCATCAGATCTAAAAGCCCTTCAGTGACAGCCACGGCAGCATGGTCATAGTCTCTACCTGTGGCAAATGCATTAGGTTGTGCTTCAGGAATGATGTAGAGTGCAGGCATCGGTAAATTTGCACGATGCGTGAGTCTCTCTACAATGGTATAGAGTCCTGTGGCAGAGTGTTGGTCTACAGGTATGGCATGGTAATGTTTCAATACCTGTGTATCACTATAATAGTAGGCATAAAAGTTCATACCCGCTGCGACAAGGAATGCGATGATCATCCCGGTCTGTCCTCCTATCATCCCCCCAAACCAGATAAATAGCAGAGTAAGACCCGTCATTAGGGCATAGGTTTTAAATTGTTCCATGGTGTTCTATCCTTAAAATAGTTATTTTTATTATAAATATACCATATAGGTACAAACCGAAGGTAAATCATACAATACGTTATAATAAAAATATGGTAAGAATATTTTATACAATACTCACTGTCACTGTAGCAACCTTCGCCGGATTTGAATCTCAGGTTTCACAGATCACGCCTCAGATCGAACAAAGAATGGTAGAGGGTGACTCATGGAGAACAGGTTGTCCTGTACCCTTAAGAGACCTGCGTTATTTACGCATCACACATATCAACTTCAATGGCGAAGAGCAGATGGGTGAACTCATCGTGCATAAAGAGGTCTCTGCTGAGGTGACAGAGATATTTGAAGCACTTTACAAAGCAGGGTATCCTATCAACAAAATGCGATTGGTGAGTGACTATAAAGGGAGTGACTGGCAATCCATAGAGTCAGACAATACTTCAGCATTTAATTGCCGGGCTGCAACCGGGAGTAAAAAATGGTCCAAACACTCTTACGGAAAAGCCATCGATATCAACCCGATAGAGAATCCGTATATTTCAAGAAAAGGGCATATCTCCCATAAAGCCTCTGAAATCTATAGGAAAAGGGTGCATCAAAAGTCTACCTACGAAGATAGAGCGGTGTTGTTGAACAGTGATAAAGCCGTTCTGCTATTTAAAAAATATGGCTGGGAGTGGGGCGGCGACTGGTCCGATGTGAAAGACTATCAGCACTTTTCAAAATAAGTTGTTGATATCTCCCTTATAAAATATGCTATACATTGCACATTTTATAAGATTTTGAGAAAAGTAACTTTTAAGACTTTGGACAAGATTAAAGGAAGTATGCAGACAATGATGAATGATACACTTTAAAATTTAAAAGTTACTAGAAAACCAGAAGTATAAATAAAAAGGAGGACAAGATTCCTTCACAGTTTTCATGTGATTATTATAGTCTTAATTTAAACAATGGTTTTGAATCAACTGTATAAAAAATAACCATTTTGATCTCATCGATTTAACAATAGCACAATGATGACGGATAGCACTAAAGAGACCATCTTCCAGAAAAGTACGGGGTTACGTTCCAAGAGTGGCGGTCTGGATTTATTCAAAAAGACTTTATTGGGATGGCGCAGGTCAAATAAAAATTCAGACAATTCTCCATATCGTTTGTATGGGGTGGGTTCCAGTGCTTTTTTCAAGGCTTCATCGATCCACAGTGGTACCTCATGGGTATCAGAATGTAAGTGCTTGTATTTCAGTTTTTTTTGCGACTTTTTGGTTGTCGATTTGGCTACCTGTGTACCATAAGGAAGTTTGCCTGAGAGCATTTGGTAGATGATCACTGCCAGTGAAAAAAGATCTGATCTTGTGGTACCGACTTCTCCAAGAAAATATTCCGGTGCAGTGTATGGTGCCGTTCCCAGTATATTCTCCTGTTCCATATAGGCATTGCTTTCCACGATCCCTTTGATCCTGGTCGAACCAAAATCAATGATCTTCACCGTGCCTGTGCTGTCGATCATGATATTATCGGGTCTCAGATCTTGATGTATCATCTCCTGGCGATGCATGGCCAGCAGGCCTTTGGCTATCTGTTCCGCTATTTCACGGACGGTTTCTATAGTGGGGGTCGGGTTATCGATCATCCACTGTGTCAGGGTCTGGCCCTCAATGAATTCTGTCACATTATAAATATAATTACGTTGACGCGTCTGCAGATAGGACTTGACCAGATGCGCATTGTTCATACGTATGGCGATCCACTCTTCAAGCAATAATCGTTCGAGATACGCCTTGTCTTCGCTGAGGTCGATGGAAGGCGTTTTGAGAACCACAGAGGTATCCGTTTCAGTATCCACAGCCAGATAGACATGACTTCTGCTGCTGGCACTCAACTCACGGATGATCTTGTACCCATCGAACATCATACGTGCTTCAAGTAGGGGCGGCAGGGGTTTTTCGCTCAGTTGTTTTTGGATCTCATTGGCACCTTTATCGGGCAGTGTCTCCACTTTGACAAGCTGAATGGTCAAATTGTCATCACTCTCATTTTCATACGCCGTTTCTACAATGCGTTGTGCAGCAGCATTCAGATCTCTATGGTATGCCTCTATGATACTGATCATAAGAGCAGAACTGACATATTCATACACACCATCTGTCATAAATAAAAAAATGTCATCGACTTCGACGGGTAAAGCATCGTAATCGATCTTTAGGTCTGAATCCACACCCAGGGCACGACCAAGATAACTTTTTTCCTGTGTGATCCACATACGGTGGTCTTCGGTCAACTGCTCCATCTTGTCATTTCTCAATCGATAGATACGTGCATCCCCCACATGGAAAATATGGGCTGTTGTTGACCTGATCACCATCGCACTGAAAGTACAGACATAGCCTTTATCGGCATCATAGCAATACTGGCTTTGTCTTGTCTGCGCATAGAGCCAAGCGTTCGTCGCAGTGATCACGCGTTGGGCAGACTTTTGCACAGACCAGGATTCAGGTGTGCTGAAATAATCCATGAGAAATGAGGTGACCGCTGTTTTGCTTGCGGTTTGACTGACTTCACTGCTGCTGATCCCATCAGCCAGAGCAATGGCTATGCCTTTGTTGGTCAATTGGGGTTCTTGAGGTACACAGATATCATGAAAATCCTGATTGACCTCTTTGCGTCCTTTAGTGGAATATTCGCCAATAGATATGGTTACTTGCTTGTCCATAGTGTTCAGTAGCCTTCTTGAGCCTATACTTTTTATGCAGTCAGATTCAATGTTAAAAGTGTTTAATTAAAAGCTTTTCAAGTAAAAAACGCCCTTAATTCAAAACTTGACGATCTTCTCTGTGATGGTAGTGAAAGATCAAGACCAGTCGGACTTAATCTTTGATCACTACACTACCATGATTTATATGGCAGGAATTTACCATTCATCGTGATCACAACCCTGTCACCCAATGTATTTTTTTCTTTGTCGATATCCAAAGAGAAATCAATGGCACTCATGATACCATCTCCGAACTTTTCACCCACGATCTCTTTGATCGTTTCACCATACACACCGACCACTTCATACAGACGATAGACAAGAGGATCTTGAGGTATCGTAAAATCCCAGGTTTTGTTAGGATATTCCTGTAAAGTGACAGCCACTTCTTCATCTAAACCGAGTACCTCACACAGTTTTTCTGCAGGTTCTTTTTTGAGGCTGTTCATTCCCAAACACGCTGAAGTAACGAATGTGGCCGAGAGACCCACTTTCTCAGCCAATGCTTCCCAACTCATCTTGGCACTTTTTCTTGCCAGGATGATCGCTTCCGTCATTTCTATTTTTTTCATATCTATATATCCTTTTTGATAGTCTTCTTACCCTTCAACTTATGCAGCTGAAGGGTTTTTTGATTTGTATGAAGCATTGTTCAGTTCACGTTTTGCTCCAGTTTTGATGTGTGTTGCATACAGTGTTAGACCTGTAAAGAGAAGACCGCCTGTTAGGTTACCCAGTGCAACCGGAACCTCATTCCAAAGAAGATAGTCTACGACTGTAAAGTCACCACCCATGATCAAAGAGAACGGGAAAAGGAACATGTTAACGATCGAGTGTTCAAAGCCCATAAAGAAGAACAGCATGATCGGCATCCACATAGCGATCGCTTTACCACTCACTGTTGTAGAGATCATTGCACCCACGACACCCATGGCCACCATCCAGTTACAAAGCATTCCACGGATGAATACCGTAAACCAACCAGAAATACCGTGTGCCTGATACCCCAGTGTTCTGGCTTCACCGATACCTGCAACTTTTTGAGCGATAGCACCACCATCCGTATCAAAACCGAATGTAAAGATGAACGCCATCATAATTGCTACCGTTAATGCACCTAGTAGGTTACCAAGTCCCACTAGACCCCAGTTTCTAAGTATCTGACCTACAGTCACTCCCGGTCGTTTATCGATCCATGCCAATGGCACCAATACAAATACACCTGTCAAGAGATCAAAGCTCATTAAGTAGAGCATAATAAATCCGACAGGGAAGAACGCTGCACCCACAAGACCTGAACCTGTTTTCATCGCAACAGTAATTGCAAATACAGCCGCTAGTGCTAAAATTGCTCCCGCCATGTAAGCACGGATCAGTGTATCTTTTGTAGACATATAGACTTTTGATTCTCCAGAATCAACCATTTTTTTCACAAATTCTGTAGGGGCTAAATAAGACATGATTTACTCCATGTTGTGATCAGTAGTTTTGACATTTTCATTCCTTTTTTTCATTCATAATAGTGTTACAGGCAAAATGATTACCCTATAACTTGATTGCCTCTGGATGATAGACATAATCATCACTCCTTTGTCCAGCAGGATATAACATTTATTAGCGTTATATGTTTTGCTTATGAGTAGTATAATGTAGTTTTGAGTGAATAGTGTTCATCTTATTGTATAAAAAATAATCATTTGAATTCAAGAAGCTTCTGATAGGCAGAGACAAACGTATCAAATATATTGATTTATAAGGTCATACAATGATATGCAAAACCGGTAACCTATAAAAACCTAGACTTCTGTAGAGTTATATTTATCCATGCATAGAGACAAAATCAAGAAAGAAAATGAAATTTAAAATATGATGTATTGGTTTGATAGGGGTCGTGATGACCGTGTGAGTAAATGAAGCAGCACGCTCACTCTCTAACACTCATACTTGCATTAGACTCAGTATCAGTGTTAGCGTGGCGAAATTTTAGAATAACGTACAAGAGCTAGCGAAAGATTCTATGTTAAGCTCCATCAATATATCCTTGACATAAGGTTTTTATGTTATCTGGCACAAGTCAGTTACTTTTTAAAGACATTCCCCAACATACCTTTAATCGCACCTTGCAGATCGGCAGGGTAAATCACAAATTTTGAATTGTCACTTTTACTGATCTGTTCTAAAGAACTGATATATCTGTCACCCAGCAAGAACATGGCAGGAAGTTCCTGATCCTTTATGTTTTCGCTTATCATACGGATAGCTTCTGCTGAAGCATTTGCCAGTGCAACCTGCGCTTGTGCTTCTCTTTTAGCCGCTTCTAGTTTACCGTCTGCTTCTAAGATGGCAGCATTTTTGTTACCTTCAGCGGTGGTCTCTATGGCACGTCTTTCTCTCTCTGCTGCTGCCTGTCTCTCCATGGAGGCCTGCATAGAAGCACTGGGATTAATGTCTTGTATCTCAACAGATTTGACTGTGACACCCCAGTCGGCAACATCATCAATAATGGAGTCTTTGAGTTTAGCTTTAATGTGTTCACGGTTTGAGAGTGCATCATCAAGGCTCATCTCTCCAAGTATAGAACGTAAGGTGGTCATGACAAGCTGCTGTATGGCAACCCTAAAATCCTCTATACCGTAAATGGCATCTCTAGGATTGGTCACACGAGCAAATGTGACAGCATTGGTGTGGATGACTGCATTGTCTTTGGTGATGACCTCTTGTTCAGGAATGTCCAAAATAAGGTCCCTCGTAGAGACACGCTCTCTTACGGATTCAAGATAAGGGATAATAATGTTGAGACCCGGGGTAAGTGTTCGCGTAAATTTACCTAGTCTCTCTACTACCCACTCTTCTCCCTGAGGAACGATATTGATCCCTTTGTAGAGCGTAACGATCACCGCAATGACGAGTATAATAACGATATTTAACATTTCCATTCTTTTTCCTTGAGTTAGTTTGTAGTGATAGGCTCAACTTCTATGAGCTGTCCACTGATCTGTACGATCTTCACACGTGTACCTTGGTCTATATCTACTTTAGAGATCGCATGCCAGGAAGTGTTTCCCAGCACAGGTGTGTCAAAAGTGACTTTTCCTCTGCTGTGTGGTTGTATATCTTCCATCACCACACCCAAGGTATCGAGTCTGTAGTTCGACTGTCCGCTCTCCGTCACAGGCTCTTCTCTGAACCACTTGAACCATACAGCAATGACAACTATGGAGAGTATCATCCAAATGGTGAGTTCCATGGTAAAAGAGGTGTCTAAAAACGTGTCCAGTATACCTACGATAATGGCAGCAATTCCCAGTCCAAGGACAAAAAATGTCCCCATACTCATATCCCAAATAAGCAGTGCCACACCAAAAACGATCCAATGCCACCACAAAACAGTTTCGTTGAGAAATTCGATCAAATTTACTCCTTTCCAATATAAAGATTTATTATAGCATAAAAGACAAATGTGGTTAAAATTTTTGATAATAAGTATTATTTGGGTATAATCGCGAAAATTTTCGTACTTCGTACATCAAGGATAATAAATGTCAACTTTAAATGTATATTATGACAAAGACTGTGATATTAACATCATCAAGTCAAAAACAGTAGCAATGATCGGTTTCGGTTCACAAGGACATGCACATGCAGAAAACCTTAGAGATTCAGGTGTCAATGTTGTTATTGGTGTAAGAGAAGGTGGTTCATCTTGGAAAAAAGCTGCGGCTAAAGGCTTTGAAGTACTTTGCGTTGCAGATGCTACAGCAAAAGCCGATGTGGTTATGATCCTTCTTCCGGATGAGAACCAGGCTGAGATCTATAAAAATGAGATCGAACCTAACCTTAAAGAGGGTGCGACTATCGCATTTGGACACGGATTCAACATCCATTACGGAAGAATCATTCCAAGAGCAGACATCAATGTTACAATGATCGCACCAAAAGCACCGGGACATACGGTTCGTTCTGAGTTCGTAAGAGGTGGTGGTATCCCGGATCTTATCGCGGTTGGTCAAAACCCATCTGGTACAACTAAAGAGTTGGCACTTTCTTATGCATCAGCTATCGGTGGTGGTAGAACAGCGATCATCGAAACTACATTTAAAGATGAAACTGAAACGGATCTTTTCGGAGAGCAGGCAGTACTTTGTGGTGGAGCTGCTTCACTCGTACAAGCTGGTTTCGAAACATTGACGGAAGCTGGTTATGCTCCCGAGCTTGCATACTTTGAATGTCTTCACGAGCTTAAGCTTATCGTTGACCTTATGTTCGAAGGCGGGATCGCTGACATGAGATACTCTATCTCTAACACAGCAGAATATGGTGACTATGTTTCTGGTAAAAGAGTCATCAACGAGCAGTCAAAACAAGCGATGAAAGAGATCTTAAAAGAGATCCAAGATGGTAGATTTGCTAAAGACTTTATCCTTGAAGGACAAGCAGGTTACCCAAGAATGAATGCTGAGCGTAACAATGACAAAGAGAAGTTGATTACTAAAACAGGTAATAAACTTCGTGAAATGATGCCATGGATATCAGCAAACAAGATCGTAGACCAAGAAACTAACTAGTCTTTTTGGTTATTTGCACTCATCTTATGTTGATGAGTGCAGTCAGCTACTTGCACGTAGCCTCCTTTACTCAAGCAACATAATCTAAGCACAAATAATCAAAAATCTTCAGTGAATTTTATTTCTTTACATATTCTTAATGCTACTTTGTTACAATAGCTGAAATTTAAAAACCAGTGGACCTCATGGCAAATCAACCCAAAAGAACAACTACGAAATCTTCTCCCAGAAAAAAACCGGCACAAAAGAGCAGAGGTAGAAAGCCTGCAAAGGGCTCTACTTTCAAAAAAAGTCTTTTGATCGTTCTAGGTGTTTTTTTGATGATAGCTATGGTTGTTTTTGGATATTTTCTGGGTCGGCAGGATAGGATACATGCTCAAAGGCCAAAAACACAGACCTTTAAGCAAGATACCAAAGAGAGTACAAAGAAACTTTTAGAGGGTCTCTCAAAGATCAAAACAGAGACACCACGTGAAAAACAGGAAGTGGCTGTTCAAAAGACACCAAAGGAAGAAAAAAAGACTTCTACCAGACCTTTATTCCCAAAAGAAGTGAACCATGAGAAGGTCGTTACAAAAGCAGAGGTCCCAAAGGCTAAGATCACACATCACAAGATAGCTTCAGATAGTATGCAAAAACCAAAACTCGTGATCATTATAGATGATGTCTCTACAAGCAGTCAGCTCAAGGATATACAAGCAACAGGTATCAAGATCACCCCATCCATATTTCCCCCGTCGCAGCGTTCCGGGGCTTCACACAGATTGGCAAGAGGCTTAGAACATTATATGATCCACCTCCCGATGGAGTCTGGCACTGCACAATTTAACCGACAGGCCAAAACACTTATGACGAATTTTGATCAAGAAGAGATTGAAGCCAGAGTGAAAGAGCTTCGCATACTTTTCCCTACAGCACGTTATATCAATAACCATACAGGTTCTGTATTTACAGACAACTATGTTGAGATGCGGACACTCTATAGGGCACTTCGTAAAGAAGGATTTGTCTTTGTGGATAGTCGAACGATCGCTTCGACCAAAGTCCCCATGATAGCCGAAGAGTTTGGTGATACCTATGTGGCAAGAGATACCTTTATAGACAATGAACAGACTGTCCCTTATATTCATAGACAGCTTCAAAAGGCAGTGAAGAAGGCCAAGAAAAGAGGGTATGCCATCGCTATAGGGCATCCGCATCCAATGACCATGAAAGCGCTCTCAAGTGCAGCAGCCATTTTGAACGAGGTAGAACTGGTCTATTTGGATGAGCTTTACCAATAATATGCACCCCAATGGCATTTCTCCTTTTGGTCAGGGCACAAGATGAATTGCCATACTCTTTTCAAAAGTATGACAATATGCAATATTTTTAAGGTTGACTATACCTCTATGATATCATGGGTGTAAAAAGGCAATGTATGAGTCAAATACTCACCCAATATATACCTGCTTTAGAGGGAATGAAGAAGTATCCATCCACACTTTTTTATAAGGGGCATTTGGATCTGCTGCAGCGACCTAAGGTCTCTATAGTGGGAACAAGACGCCCTTCAAACTACACACGTCACTCTACCTACATGCTTGCCAATGCTTTAGCCAAACGAGGGGTATGCGTGGTCAGTGGTGCAGCCATGGGAGTCGATACGATCGCACACACCGGAGCAGGAGAAGAGAATACCATAGCAGTGGTAGCCAACGGATTGGATATACGTTATCCTGCGGTCAATCAAGATCTTATATCCGGTATAGAGGATAAGGGACTAATGCTTAGCCAGTTCAATGATGGTTTCAGAGCTACAGGATGGAGTTTTGTGGTACGAAATGAGCTTGTCGTTGCACTCGGGGATATCCTTGTCGTTACAGAAGCGGATCTCAACAGTGGTTCCATGCGTTCGGTTGAGTATGCGTTAAAGATGGGTAAAGAGATCTTTGTACTTCCCCAAAGGCTCAACGAAAGTTTGGGCACGAATCAGTTGTTGCACACGATGAAAGCCACAGCGATACATGATATAGAGGTATTTGCCTCTACGTTTGGGCAGATCGCGGATGATGGGCTGGAAAAAGATGATTTTTTTTATTTTTGCCAAAAATCACCTACGTTTGATGAGAGTCTTAAAAAGTTTGGTGACAGGGTGTATGAAGCAGAGCTTGCGGGGATCATTACGATACAAAATGGAATTGTAAGATTGTCTTAGTGAAACATTTCTCCCTGCTGCAAGAGGGAGATAGACTATTTGGCTGTTTTGGAGAGTTGTGAAATGAGTTCTTCCAGTGAAGCTTCGGGGAGCATACCTGCCTGTACAAACTGTACATCTCCCTTTGTGTCCATAGCGACCAAGAAAGGGATACTTCCCCTCCATTGTGCTCTCTGCTGAATATAGTTTACCAATTCAGGTGCTTTCTCTTCGGAGGCTACAATGTAGTTCATCCCCTTCTCTTCTGCAAATTTTTTGACCTCTTCATGGGTATAGCCCTGCACCTCAATAGAGACAATGGCTAAGGTCTCTTTATATTTTTCTTGAAGTTTGATCAAATGTGGAATGGAAGCGAGACAAGGAGGACATTTGTGTCCGAAAAATTCTAGAAAGATGACTTTCCCTTCAAGGCCTTTAATGTTGAGCCCCTGTTCCGTACCTGATACATCATAGGTTTTCCCCGTGATATCGGTCATGGTCATTTCTGCTAAATATCTTTTATCTTCAGCAGCGTGGGTATAGGTTACGAGTGAGAAGAGTAGAAGAGATATCGAGAATAATTTTTTCATAAAATGCACCTTTATAGATAATTTTACAGATTATACACTATGAAGATGTAAAAATCGTGTAATTGGTTCAAATTATGTAAAAGATTTTTTCAAAGAGCATCATAGTTGTATGTAAAAGGGGAGGGAAAAATGATTTAAAAAATAGACCTAAAAAATATTAGGGAGAGAGGTCTATCTTTTTATGATGCTCTTGTAAAAGTATTATAGTGATATAAGGTTAACTGAACACTAATAGAAGATCATATTATAGATATAGGGGGAGGTGAAAATGGATCAGGTATTTTTCAAAGAGCATCTTTGGGACAGAGGAGAAAATGTTTTTAAAAGGAGTCCTAAAATACTTTGTAAAAGGGAGGGGGGAAGATTTTAGGTTTTCTGTCCCTCGATGCTCTTGTAAGTGTAGTGTAATACATGAAGGTTAACCGTATGCAAATAAAGAGTAGTTACACTATAATAGTGCAGTGAGAGAAAGGATATTTGATGATAAAAAAAGTTTTATTGCTGTGTCTGTTTTTAGGTACGTATACATGGGCACAAGGGTTGGCACTTGAAAAGAGAATAGGCCAAATGCTTATGGTCGGTTTTCATGGCACGCATGCATCCAAAGAGAGTCAGATATGTAAAGATATAGAAACCTATAACCTTGGAGCGGTGATTCTATTTGACTATAACCCGGTGGATAAAACGAAACCGAAGAATATTGCCAGCAAAGAACAATTGGCCAGGCTGACCCAAGACCTGCAGGCATGCAGCAGTGACGGAAAATTACTGATCGCTGTAGATCAAGAGGGCGGAAAGGTGCAACGACTTAAACGCAGGTACGGCTTTTACGGTCAATTCCCCAAAGCTTCTGATGTGACCAAAATGGATCAAAACAGCATCAAAGAGACCTATACAAAAATGAGTGAGGAACTCAGCAGTGTGGGGATCAATTACGATCTTGCCCCTGTGGTAGATCTGGATATCAATAGAAAGAACCATGTTATTCATGGCTTAGGACGTTCCTTTGGCAAAGATCCTGAAGTGGTAGCAGCGTATGCTTCTGCATTCATCGATGCCATGCACAGTCACGGTGTACTTACCTCCATCAAGCATTTTCCCGGACACGGCTCGTCGGTTGGTGATACCCACAAAGGTTTTGTGGATGTGACGAACCTTTGGCAGGAAGTCGAACTGGAACCTTACAGACTTTTGAAAGAGAAAGCCGATACCGTTATGGTGGCCCATGTTTTTAACCAAAAGATAGATGCCACATACCCTGCAAGTCTCTCTTATAAGACGATCACCAAGCTGTTGCGCTGGAAACTGGGCTATCATGGTGTGGTGATCACGGATGACCTTCAAATGGGTGCGATCAGTCAAAAGTATGGGTTAAAAAATACACTCAGACTGGCGATCAATGCAGGAGATGACATCTTACTGATAGGGAACCAGCTTGATCCTAAAAAAACGGTCACTACACAGACACTGGTCGAGACCATTAGCTCACTGGTTCAAAGCGGAGAGGTCACAGAGGAGCATATCAACAGAGCATATAAGAGAATTCAGGGATTAAAGAAGAGACTCTAGTTTTTTACTTTCCAAGCCATCGTTCCAAGATGATCTTTGCAGCAATGGAATCAAGTTTCCCGTCTTTTTTGTGTCTGAACTGGCCCATGGTCAGTTCTTTGGCCTCAATACTTGAACTCTGTTCATCCTGATAGGCGACCTCTATATCTAGATCAAGCAGCGACACAAAATGTTTGATACGTCTTTCCATCTCTTCAGAGCTTTCAGCATCTTTAGGCAGACCTACGATGAGTTTTTCTATCTCCCACTCTTCTAAAAATGTCTTGAGGTCCCTTGCTGCCTGATTACGGTTTTTTCGCAAAATGGCATTTTGAGGTATGACGATACTCCCATCGAGGCAGATCGCCACACCTATACGTTTCAGTCCTACATCTATACTGGCTAATTTCATAGTGAAATTGTACCCAAACTTTTATCATCTTCTCTCATAGGCGGTTGTATCTATGATGTATCATAATTGTACTCTCTTGTTCGGGTTTGTCAGAATATAAAATATTATACTTCTAAATAAGTAAAAAAATAAAATCCTTCGATAAAATTGTAGTAGGGAAATGTCAGCATGGAGAGTATTAAATTATCAAAATAAGGTAATATCGTATGTATTTGAACAAAATAAGTATGGCCATTGTAGGCTTAAGCAGTATGGGGTATGCACAGACAGACCAAGGTGCAGGATCGGAAACTTTCTGGCTATGGATCGCTCTCTTCGCTTTGGGAATAGTGGGCATAGCTATATTATTTGTTACATCTTATCAAACACAGAAGTTGAAAGAGTTTTACAAGTCCATGTTCGAGAAACAGTTGGAGATGGAAAGAAATCAAAATCTCCTGCTTGCCAATATGAGTGAAAATGTTCATAATATTGCGAAGCAGACACTTGAAGAAACGCAGCAACTCTCCAAAACATCCACACATAAAGATACAGTTTTAGGAAACCCTGAAAGTAGACTTTTAGATGTGACACATGATCTTTTGGATTTTCTCAGGTTAAAATCAAAACAGGTTGAGATCGTCAATGAAGCGTTTAATATCAATAACGTATTGAATGAAGTGTCAGGATCTATATGCTCACAATTTTTGGGCAGCAAGGCCGAACTTATTTTTGATATACATAAAAATGTTCCACGACACTTGGTGGGAGACTCTTTGCATTTGGGACAAACACTCAAAAGTATACTTGAATACCTGATGGGACAAGCGGATCTGGATGAAGTCAAATTAGAAGTTTCTATGTTTGATTCATTTGAAGAAGAAGTGGAACTTCAGTTCCACTTCTCTGATAAAGGAAAAGGGATTGATCCTAAAACATTGGAAAATCTGTTTGTACCGTATTATGATGTTGAAACGGGTAAATACGTAGGTTTAGGGCTTTTTGTCGCCAATGCATTGGTGGATATGATGAAGGGAAAACTCATAGTAGAGAGCGTAGAGGAAAAAGGAAGTACCTTTACACTGACCCTGCCTTTTGACATAGTGAACAAATCGGATCAGAGAAGATACCGCCTGCCTGAGAAAACATTGATAGAGAAAAAGGTATTTATTGTTGACAGTAATTATAATTCAGCGCTGGCTGTCAAAAGAATGTTCACCTATTTCAGACATGAGGTGACGGTGCTTTCTAAAAAAGAATTCATGAAAACTATGCCTAACCTTACCTCTTATGATATCGTTATTTTGGAAGAAAGTCTCTTCGATATCAGATTGATAGAGTACCTCAATACTATCAAGATGGACAAAGAACTGAAAGTGATCGCGCTTCATTCACTGCTTGTGTCCAATCAAAATAAAGTTCTGGATGAGGTGATCGATGCACATCTCTTTAAACCACTCAATCAAGAGCGTGTGTTTGAACTGATCGTCAATATGTATGATATTAAAGTACCTCTTGAGGAAGAAGAACAGAAAGATGAAACGAAACAGGCACAAACCTTCAGAAAAGATATGATCGAGACAAAAGGTATCACGCAAAACTCTTTTAAAGCGTTTTCCGGAAAAAATATTCTGCTGGTAGAAGACAACCTCATTAACCAGAAAGTACTGCTTAACCTGCTGCATCTTTCCGAAATGAATATCAGTGTGGCAAACAACGGACAAGAAGCCGTTGATATGGTGAAGCAGAGTGAGATCCCATTTGATCTGGTACTTATGGATATCAATATGCCGATCATGGATGGTTTTGCAGCGACACAAACGATACGTCTTGACAGTCAGTATGATGCTATGCCTATCGTTGCCTTTACAGCATTGGTCCTTGAGAGTGAAATAGATAAGATGTTCAACTGCGGTATCAATGCGTTTTTATCAAAACCGCTCAATATAGGCAAGCTCTATACGGTATTCTCTACCTATCTTGGTGATGCGGAATCCGAGAAGAAAGACAGTGAGCCTAAAGAGACCCTTAGTTATCAGGGGATCAATATTCATGAGGGTATCAGCCATGCCAATAACAGTGAAGCGCTCTATCGAGAAATATTGAAAGAGTTTACGACCGCCTATGGTACCAGTGATGAGATCTTCACTAAATTGATAAAAGAACACCGATATGAACAGGTAAAGATGTTATGTGTAGATATGAGAGGATTGACAGGCGCTATCGGTGCAGAGGATATGCATGATTTGATCAATGATATCCTGCATCAGATCCTCTATAAGAAGTATGAACTCCTTGCCAATTATGATGAGAAGTATAAATCCGGGATACAAACATTGAATCGTTCTATCGAACAGTATATTACAGCAGCTTGATCACTGTTGCAATTAACGGATCTCCGCAATGAAGGCATCTTTTTGGATCTGTTTTTTGATAGTATCTAAAAGTGCCACAGCATCGGATCTTTGTCTGTAGGGTCCTATAAGAAGTTTGATGATCTCTTTGCCCTGGAGAGAAAATGCGATAAGCTTATAGTGGTATCCTGCTCTAGTAATTTTCTGAAGCAATGCATCCTGTGGTCTTCCGGAGAAGGAGCCTAACTGTACATAAAAGTTGCCTAAAACATGTTTCTGTGTGACTTTAGGCAATGTAGTGACGGGAGAAACTTTGTCTTTTAACGCTTCTTTTGTTTTCCATGGTTTGGTATCGTCCATTGCGATCTTTTCTTTTGAATCAGGAAAATATCTTCGGCAGATACGCAGTCTTTTTTTATAATATGGTGAAGTATTGAGGTTGGAATAGACGATCTCATATTCAGTGGTGCTTGCATGGGTAAACCAGCCGTTACCCAGATACATACCTACATGGGTGATATTTCCTTTGGGATCTTTGTCCGTGTCAAAGAAGATGAGGTCACCATAGACCAGTTCATTCATTTTGATCTCATTTCCGTTTTTTGCCTGTTCTCTGGCAACTCGGGGTATCTCTATACCCATACTGCCGTACAGATAGTAGGTAAAACCGGAACAGTCAAACTGATCGGGACCTTCCTCTGCCCACACATAAGGCTTTCCCTGAAGTTCTTTCACCATTTTGTCAAGGTGCTGTTTACTGGGTGCATATTTGATCATCGGTTTTTGAATCGCATAATTGGGATTTTTAGGATGAGGATCAGGTTTACATGCAGTAAGCAGCACTAAGAGTGTAAAGGTGAAGGAGAGAGAGACGATCTTTTTCATACGTTTAGGATAGATGACTCCATTGAAATTCACTGGATCAACGCTTTAGCTCGGTACAGCTTTTTTAGGCAGTTTCATGCCTGGCTGCCACGGTGTGGTATAGCGTGAAGTCGTAATTTCCATTTTTTCCAAAGGGACATCACAATTCATATATTTTGCACGTTCATCTTCACTCAAATAGCGTTTACATACTTTCATACGTTTGACATAGATGGGTTCTTTGTCAAAGTGACTGACCGTGACCCTTCTATCCTTACTGCTCGCATGTGCGAACCACCCATCACCTAGATAGATACCTACATGATTGATCGTTTTGCTTCTTTTGTTTGGAGAACCGAAAAAGATGAGGTCACCGTAATATAAGTTCTTAAACTTCACCTGTTTACCCATCTTTGCCTGTTCCCTTGCAACACGGGGGATCTCTATCCCCATAGATCCGTAAATATTATAGGTAAGTCCTGAACAATCAAAGGCATAAGGCCCTTCTTCTGCCCATACATAAGGTTTTCCAAGATAAGAATAGAGCAGATCCTGAATATTATTTCTGTTGGGAGTGCAGGTTTTTTCAGGTTTGATGATTTCATAATTGGGGTAACTGTAGGGCTTCTTCTGCGCACACCCGTTCAAAAGAAACAGGGTTGAAATAAAGAGTAAAATATATTCACATTTGACTTTCATAGGTATACCTCTCTACAATATTAACATCGCATCCCCATAGGAGAAAAATCTATACTTTTTCTCTATGGCCTCTTTATATAAGTCTAACGTTTTTTCTCTTCCGATAAAAGAAGAGACAAGCATGATAAGGGTACTTTTAGGCAAATGAAAATTGGTGAGTAGATAGGTGACTCTTTGGGGCGGATTGGAAGGATTTAAGAAGAGATCACACTCCCCCTGTGTCTTTTTCGTCCGTGCATAATACTCGATCGTTCTGGTCACGGTTGTCCCTATGGCCAACAGAGGAGTATCGCTGTCAAGTACTTTTGCAGAGGTTTCAGGAATTTCAAAATACTCAGAGTGCATAGGATGGTCCAGTATCTCTTCGGCTTCGACAGGTTTAAAAGTGCCCGCACCCACATGGAGTGTGACCGTATGTGTTTTATGTCTCGCTTTTAACGCGGTGAAAAGTTCAGGGGTAAAATGAAGAGAAGCAGTAGGGGCGGCCACAGCACCGGCATTTTTGGCAAAGAGCGTTTGGTAGTCTGTTTCATCTTCTTGATTGTCTTCTCTTTGCATATAGGGCGGCAAAGGGATATGCCCTATGGTATCAAGCACAAGCACCAGTTCCTCAAAACGTATCTCTTTGCCATGATGTGTAAACGTCACGATACGTGAACCGTCATCATTTAATCCTGTCACCGTAGCTACAAGTGCATCATCAAAAACAAGTTCCGTGCCTATCTTGACCTTGCCCCGGATGAGTACAAGATAATGGTGTGCATCCAAGGGTTTGTTAAAGAGAAGCTCTACCTGACCCCCACCCTGATTATTGAGAGATCTTTTATGACCAAAGATACGTGCTTTGATGACACGTGTATCATTGAGAAAGACATCACACTCTTTTGGAAGATACTCCAGTAAGTGTTTAAACGTAGTATGGGTTACTGTGTCGGTTTTTCTGTCATACACCAGCAGCTTTGCATGGTCTCTGGGCTGAACGGGTGCAGTGGCTATGAACCCTTCGGGGAGTTCATAGTCATAATTTTTTGTCAGAAGCTCTTCATTCATACAGAGGGTTAGAGTGTGCTTTGGGCAGTTTCTTCATCTGCATCTTCATCCTCATCTTCATCTTCAACGTGTGGATTCACGACACGTACGATGAGGATAGAGAGACCATAAAGGAGGACAAGCGGTGCAGCCATAAGAAGCTGGGTCAGTACATCCGGTGGTGTAAGCAGTGCAGCCACGACAAAGATGATCAGTACAGCATATTTGAAAAAATCTTTAAGTGTTTTATCCGTAACAAGGCCGAGAAGGGCTAAGAAATAGGCAAATACCGGCAGTTCAAATGCAATACCGAATCCCATCATGATCTTTGTAAAAAAGCCGACATAGTCTTCGATATTGATCAGTGGCGTATAGAGAAAAGAACCAAAGGTAATGAGGAACTGAAATCCAAATGGCGTCACGACATAGTAGGCAAACAGCACACCTACAAAGAACATGACGGAACCGCCTATCACAAATGGAAGGATCATCTTTTTTTCATTATTGTACAGGCCGGGTGCAACAAAAAGCCAGATCTGATAGAGTATGAACGGCAGTGCACCCAAGATACTCGCAAAAAATGAAACTTTCAGTGCGACAAAAAATGCACCGCCGACCTGGTGGGTCGTTACCATGCCATCAGCAGCCTTTTTTGAAAGGTGTGCCACTTGGTCCAGAGCCTCGTTCAAAGGTGCAGTGATCCATGCCAATATCGCTTCATGAAAGAAAAATGCAATGACAAATGCAATAAATACCGAGAGTACTGAGAGTCCGAGTCTTTTTCGTAGTTCAACAAGGTGAGGCCTTAATTCACTAAACATTATGCATCACCTTCAGGTTTGTCTGTTGTTTCATCCGTCGCTTCTTTTTTCTTTTGCTTTTTTGGCTTTGTAAATGTGACCGTGTCATTCTTTGCCTCAACCTGTGTGGCAACACCTTCGTTTTGGGCTGTTTCTGCAGTGTCAGATTGATTCTCTTTCGAAACTGCTTTAGGAGACTCTGTTGAGATCTCCTCCTCAAACTCATCAAAATCTATGTTTTTAAAATTTCTCAGTTCGTTGGTTGCATCATCCAGTTGTTTTTTATAATTGAGCGCTTCTTCTTTAAGGTCTGCGATCTTCATCTCTTCTTCAAGAGAACTTTTTGCCTCACTTACGGTCTTTTTAACACCTTTGATAAATTTAGCGACCTCTATCATTGCCTGAGGTAGTTTATCTGGCCCCAAAAAGAGTATAGCAACAATGGAAATAAGAAGTAACTCAGTAAAGCCGATACCAAACATAATATACCTTGTAATTTAATTGCTGTATTTTATCAAATTATCCTAAAATGTAGAGTGCGAGTTCATCACTCAGGAAGAAATTATCATTATAGTAATGTGTAGTATCGCAGCGCAGTTTCTTTTTTTCACAAAGTGTATATGCTTTTTGTAGCATCGCTTCTGTAAGAAGAGCCTTTTCTACACCTACGCTGCTTCGTAAGCCCAAAAAGATCTTTTCTGTCAGCAGTTCATCCGGGGTGAGTGCTTCTTCTGTGATGCTAAGCGGATCTGCCACATAGGTTTCGATATCGGTTTGGGGATAAAAACGTCTGTTCTTTAAAAATCCTACGGCACCGGCGCCTGCACCTATATAGTTCTTGAGTTCCCAATACCCTCTGTTATGTCTGCTTTGATAGGTACCGAAGTTTGAGATCTCATAGGCCTTAAAGCCTCGTTTTTCTATCTCATCGGAGACAAAGAAAGCAAGATCCTCATTGTCCTGCCTCAACTCAGGGGTCATTGAAAACTTTGTCCCGTCCTCTATGGTCAGTTCATAGGCAGATATATGATCGATAGGCAGAGAAAAGGCTTCCTTTATGTCATCTAAAAGCAGTTCTTTTGTGTCACCCCGGTAGTTGTAGATCAGATCCAAAGAGAGATGCTCAAATCCAAGCGCTTTGGCAGTATGTATGGCGTCTTTGGCCTGTTGCGGGTTATGTGCCCGGTTCAGGGCTTTGAGTTTTTGTGCATGAAAACTCTGCACCCCGAAACTGACACGGTTCACACCAAGTTTTCTCATCCCCTCAAGCCACGCTTTGTCTGCAGAGTTCGGGTTTGCTTCTGTAGTGATCTCCGCATTTTTTTTCAGATAGGGATGAAGCAGTTCAAAAATGGGAGCATAGAGTTCAGGGTCTACCGTTGAAGGTGTCCCTCCGCCTATAAAAAGCGTTTCTACACTTTGCGGTTTGACATCAAAACGTCCCAGTTCAAAAGTAAGTTGTTGATAGAGCGCTTTCATATATTTGGACTGGGTTTCAAATTTATCGACATAGGTGTTGAAGCTACAGTAGTGACACTTAGAATCACAGTAGGGAATATGAAGATAAATTAGCAAATAGTTTTCTCACTTTTCAAATGTTTGTAACCGCAGTTTAGATAGAATAATATCAGAAAATCAGGAATGTATCGATAAACTTTAGTCAATTTAGAGTAAAAATACAATTTGGTGCTGATTATCAAAAGAGGCGCATCTCTTTGCTTTCCTTTGGAAGAAGAAGGCACAGTACCAATGCAATAGAAGAATGGAATCTTTGTTGCGTCCTATTGAATTAGATAGTGAAATGAGTAAAAGTATGCAAAAGAAAAAGAGCTATAGGCCCAATGTTGCAGCTGTAATACTCTCTTCCAGATATCCGGACAAGTGTGAGTTCTTTGTAGCACATCGAAGTGATATCAAGAACGCATGGCAATTTCCTCAAGGGGGTATCGATGAAGGTGAAACACCTCGAGAAGCACTGAAACGGGAATTGCTGGAAGAGATAGGCTGTGATAATGTAGAGGTACTGGGGGAGTTTCCGGAATGGATCACGTACGACTTTCCCAAAAGATCACGAGGTAAGACATACCCTTTTGACGGGCAGACACAAAAATATTTTTTGGTACGCCTTAAAGAGAGTGCAACCATCAATTTACAGGCATATGATATTCCTGAATTTGAAGAGTATGAGTTTGTAGAGTATGAACAGTTATTTAAAAAGGTGACCTACTTTAAACGCAAAGTCTATCGTAGGGTGATCGATTATTTTATAGAAGAGGGTTTGATATAGATGTTAGTTGTACATAAATATGGCGGTACAAGTGTTGGAGATTTAGATCGTATTGAAAATGTGGCCAACCGTGTAGCCAAAGCAAAAGAAGCGGGTAATGACATTGTGGTCGTTGTCTCTGCGATGAGCGGTGAAACCAATAAACTCATAAGCTATGCAGAGCACTTTACAAAGAATCCTGCAAAAAAAGAGATGGATATGCTGCTGAGTTCGGGAGAACGTGTTACGGCTGCACTGCTCTCTATTGCTTTGCAGTCAAAAGGCTATGATGCCGTAGCCATGACCGGACGCCAAGCGGGTATCGTGACAGACAATACACATACCTATGCACGGATCGAGTCTATAGATCCGTCTGCAATGCAGGATGCCATAGGTGAAGGTAAGATCGTCATTGTTGCAGGTTTCCAGGGTATCAATAAAGACGGTTCGGTCACGACACTGGGACGTGGCGGTTCGGATCTTTCTGCTGTTGCACTGGCTGGAGCCTTGAAGGCTGACCAGTGTGAGATCTATTCTGATGTGGATGGTATCTATACAACAGATCCGCGTATTGAACCCAATGCAAAGAAGCTCGACACGATCTCTTATGATGAGATGTTGGAGCTTTCGTCACTGGGTGCGAAGGTGTTACAGAACCGTTCAGTGGAATTGGCAAAAAAACTTAATGTAAAACTCTACGCTAAAAGCAGTTTTAGCGACAATGAAGGTACGCTTATTACAAAGGAGAGCAATAGTATGGAAGAGGTATTAGTAAGTGGTGTTGTCCTTGACAAAAACCAAGCAAGAGTGACACTCAGAGGTGTTTCAGACAGACCGGGGATCGCAGCAGAGATATTTACCATGTTGGCAGAGGCGAACATTAATGTCGATATGATCATTCAGAATATGGGGACCGACGGTTCTACAAATCTTGGCTTTACGGTACCGCAAAGTGAACATGAAAATGCCAAAAGACTGATGGAAAGTTTTGACCATGATATTCAGGGGATGGATTTTGATGAGCATGTCTGTAAAGTTTCTGTGGTGGGTGTAGGTATGAAATCTCACTCAGGAGTGGCTGCTGCAGCATTTACTGTACTTGCTGAAAATAACATCAATATACAGATGATCTCTACATCAGAGATAAAGGTCTCTATGGTGATAGATGAGAAGTATGGCGAGCTTGCTATCCGCGCACTTCATGAAGCTTACGAATTAGACAAGTAGCCTGATGCAGCAGCTTTTAAAGTGGACACTGGAGACCATTCGTGAAGAGGAGTCCTCTTTCTCATGGATGGAAGAGTACCGTTATGAGTGGGCACCTTTAGCCAAAAGTGCAGTTTCACAGAGTATTGAAGGAAAAACAGCACTGATCATTACGGATGAATCCCATGAGTGGTTTGCTAAATATATCTTGAATCATATCAATGATCTGAAAAAGAACAGGCCGCTTCTCCCTTTTTATGCTTTATTGAGCTGCTTCCCGCATCTTCATGCGATGAAATCGACACAAGATCTGCAACTGCTTGAAGATATGCTGGAGATCTCTTATCCTAACGGTTATTATATCTGGTATATCGGCAAGGGAGACCACCCTTTGACAAAACTCGCCTACAGAAATGAAAACAGTTTTTTGTGGGTCATGGATGAAGAGGTCCAAGACAGTTTTGCCTTCCGTAGTTCGGATCCTTTACTGGATATTAAACTCCTACAGCTCTACAAGCTTTTTGACAATACACTCTCAGCAGCACTTTTCGGGGACCTAGATCTAGAGTCATGAGACTAGTTAGCCAAGTGATCATCAGCAGCGATATCGATGACACGGTGATCCAGCTCGAAGGACTGCAGCAAAATGAACGTTTTGTAAAGATCATCAAAGAAGATAATTTTTTAGTCGAAGATGCAAAACTGGCGATAGAAAAGGCGCATATGGCCAGCGATGAGACCACTGTCATCATACTTGCGGCAAAAACGTTCTCTCCAGTGGTACAGAACAAACTTTTAAAAGTGATAGAAGAACCCCCGCCCAGAACAGAGTTTGTTCTCATTACACCGAATAAAGCGACGATCCTGGATACGATCCGTTCACGTTTGCCTATCACGGTATGTGCTTCGTATGTAGAAGAGGAAGCGTTGGAACTGGATGTAGCACAACTCTCTTTGGCTACGGTCTATGGGTTTGTACAGACCCATAAACGTACAGATGCCAAAGCAATGAAAACACTTGTGGAACGTATCAGCAAAGAGGCTATCCATTCACAGGCCTATTATCTGGATGAAAAAACGTTAAATCTATTTTCGAATGCCTTTATCGCTTTGGATGTGGGATCCCCACCACCATTTGTACTGAATACGCTACTTTTGAAACTTCTGGCTCGAAAAAAACGGTAAAATATATTAAGACTCTAAAGGGGCCTCATGAAAATATATCAACTTGGACATATCACAGACAAAAAAGCAGCCCTTAAAGCACTCAATGTAGAGAGTGGCGGTGTGGATATAATGGCAAAGAAGATGGAACTTCTCCATTTTTTCATCAAAGACCTTAAAACTCCCGCTGCAAATATACTCAAACAAGATGCCCTCAGCATAGGCGCAGAACTTGCTGTGCCCGGAGGGGTCATACTCTGTGAAAAACCCACTTATGACTGTATTCTTATGGGAACGAGAAAACATATGGAGACCCTTTCTAGAAAAGAGTTGGCACAGCCTTTTGGACTTAAAACGGTTGCTATGGAACTGAAGAGATTTCTCTCCGCTAAAACCTATCCTACACAGATCATGGGTGTGATCAATGCGAACGATGACAGTTTCTTTTCGGGAAGCAGATTCAAGGCTGAAGATGCCATCAGAAAGATCAAAGAGATGATAGACAAGGGTGCAACGATCATCGATATCGGCGCTGTCTCTTCCCGTCCGGGGGCAGATGAGGTCAGTGCAGAAGAGGAGTTGGCACGCATGAAACCTGTCTGCGACATCATCAAAGCGGAAAAACTCTATGAGCAGGTAACATTTTCTGTAGACAGTTATACCCCTGTTGTCGTTGAGTATGCGCTTCAGAGCGGATTCACGCTGATCAACGATATCACGGGAGCGAGTGATGATACGCTTATCAAGCTTGCAGTGAAATATGATGCCAGGCTTTGCATCATGCATATGAAAGGCACGCCGAAGACCATGCAGAGTGACCCACACTATGATGATGTCATGGTGGAGATCAGTGATTTTTTTGAGGCGCGTATCGCTCAATGTGAAGCATTGGGGATTCAGAGAAAAAACATCATTCTGGATGTAGGGATAGGCTTTGGCAAAACCTTGGAACACAATCTGACGTTGATCAGGAACATGGCGCACTTTAAAGTCTTTGGCTGTGAAGTGCTGGTGGGTGCAAGCAGGAAAGGGATGATAGACAAAATCAGCACTTCCACACCGGAGCAACGTTTGCCGGGTACCTTGGCGATCCACCTTAAAGCGGTTGAGAACGGGGCTTCGATCGTACGTTGTCATGATGTGGCTGAGCATCAACAGGCTTTGGCAGTTTTGAGAGCGATGCAGTAAGATCGTGGTACGTATACTAAAATGGACACTCGGTTCTGTCCTGCTTGCAGTGACAGCCCTGATTGTCATATATATCTCTGTCTCAAAACAGGCAGAGCCGAATCTCTATGACACGGTCGACAAAATCCCGGTAAAAAAAGCTGCTTTGGTATTAGGTACAGCCAAATATATGGTCGGTGGCGGGAAAAACTACTTTTATACCTATCGTATACGTGCTGCGGTCGATCTTTTTAAGGCAGGAAAAGTAAAAGCCATAGTGGTTTCCGGGGACAACAGTACCAAGTATTATAATGAGACCAGCAAGATGCAAAAAGATCTGATAAAAGCAGGGGTGCCACGCCGCTATATTACCATGGATCCTTTTGGGTTAAGAACCCTCGATTCTGTGGTAAGAGCTGAAGCGATTTTTGACCTAAAAGACTATATAATCGTCTCTCAGAAATTTCACCTTGAAAGGGCGTTGTTCATCGCCAGAGCCAAAGGACAGAAAGCCATAGGTTTTATAGCCAAAGATATACCGGGTACGATGACTGCCTACAGGATGAAAGCAAGAGAGTATTTTGCAAGGGCAAAAGCTTTTATGGATGTGTATATCCTGCATACCGTGCCGAAGTATGACGGAAAAAAAGAGAAAGTAAACTATAAAAAATGACAAACGAACAATATCAAAAAAAGATCCAACTCCTTAAAAAATGGGCCCATGCCTACTATGTCGAAGATAACCCTGTCGCCACAGATGAAGAGTATGACAGCCTTTACCATGAAGTGTTGGAGTATGAAAGGGAGAACCCTGCAGATGTGGCTGAAGATTCTCCTACAAAACGTGTAGGGGGTGTGGTGCGTGATGAGTTTTCCAAAGCGAAACATATCAAACGCATGTGGAGTATGGAGGATGTCTTTGACCGCAGTGAAGTGGTTGAGTGGCTGGAGCGTGTTGAAAAGAATGTAGGAGCGTGTGAGTATTTCTGTGAACCCAAGTTTGACGGTGCGAGTATGAACCTTCTTTATGAAGGTGGAAAGCTTGTGCGTGCCATCACCCGAGGAGATGGTGTGATCGGTGAAGAGGTAACGGATAATGTACGGACCATACGTTCTGTACCACTTACGATCGATTATGATGGACGTATCGAGATACGTGGTGAAGTGGTGATACGCAAGAGTGACTTTGAGAAGATCAATGCAGAGAGGCTTGAAGAGGGTGAAACTCTCTTTGCCAATCCGCGTAATGCCGCAGCAGGAAGTTTACGACAGCTTGACAGTTCCATTACGGCTAAAAGAAGACTGGTCTTCTATCCGTGGGGGCTTGGTGAGAACAGCCTGGCACATCGAAAGCTTTCAGAGAAGATGGACTATGTCTATACTTTGGGCTTTTTAGAGCCGCCGTTTGCACAGGACTGTCAGGGCATCGATGAGATAGAAGCCTTTTACCGTATGCTCATCGAGAAGCGTGATGAGATACCGATGATGATGGACGGGATGGTACTCAAGGTCGATGAAGTCGCCAAACAGGAGGAGCTTGGATACACGGTGAAGTTTCCCAAGTGGATGTGTGCCTATAAGTTCCCTGCAGTCGAGAAAGTCACCAAGATCAATGCAATCACACTTCAGGTGGGGCGTACGGGCGTAGTCACACCTGTAGCAGAGATCGAACCTGTGAACATTGAAGGTGCGATGGTAAGCCGTGCCACACTACACAACTTCGATGAGATCGAGCGTAAGGATATCCATATCGGTGACGCTGTCATCATCATACGAAGCGGGGATGTGATACCGAAGATCATCAAAGTCCTGGAAGATCGCAGAGACGGAAATGAAATGATCGTTACACGTCCTACAGTGTGTCCTACATGCCACAGTGAACTGCTTGATGAGGGCACGCTTATCAAATGTCAGAACCTTCACTGTCCTGACCGTGTGATCAACTCGATCATACACTTTGCGAGAAAAGGGTGTATGAATATCGACGGGTTGGGAGGCAAGATCGTTGAACTGCTCGTCAAAGAGGGGATCATCAAAGATATCCTTGATCTTTATTTCATCAAGTATGAAGACCTTGAACACCTTGAAGGCTTTAAAGAGAAGCGGATCAACAATCTTATAGGGGCTATCCAGGCAACCAAAGGCGTACCGCTGTACCGTCTGATCAATGCGATGGGTATCGAGCATATCGGAGAAGTAGCGAGTAAAGCGTTGGCACTGGAGTTTGGTTTGGGTATCGTAGATGCTGAATTTGATGCGGTAGTGGCTATAGACGGTATCGGTGAAGAGATGGCAAATTCACTGCTTGAGTTCATGCGTGTGAACCATGATTTTGTCCTCAAACTTTTTGAAGTGATCCAGCCTACCGTAGAAGAGAAAGTCGAAGCAGAAGAGAACCCTTTCAAAAGTAAAACGGTCGTACTGACCGGATCTATGTCTGTCAGCCGCGGGGTTATCAAAGAGATGCTTGAGAAACTGGGAGCCAAGGTCAGTGGTTCTGTGAGTAAAAAGACAGACTATGTGGTCTATGGTGAGGATGCAGGGTCCAAGTTGACCAAGGCTGAGAGTCTGGGAGTGAAAACACTGACAGAAGAAGAGATGAGGGAAATGCTGTGAGACTGGATAAATATTTGGTAGAAGAGGGGTACTTTGAGAGCCGTAACCGTGCAAATGATGCGATAAAGGCCGGACAGGTCCTTATAGATGGCAAGAAGGCCAAGGCTTCATCTAAAGTAGATGAGAACAGCATAGTCGAAGTGGAAGATACGAAATTTTATGTAAGCCGTGCCGCCCGTAAGTTAGAGAACTTTTTGGCTGAGCATCCCATGGCGTTTCAAGGGAAAAAAGCGTTGGACATCGGATCGAGTACAGGTGGGTTCGCTCAGATCGTACTGGAAAACGGTGTGGCAAGTCTCTCCTGTGTGGATGTAGGCAAAGACCAGCTGCATATCTCGCTGCGCAACAATGAAACACTTTCATTGCATGAAGAGACAGATATACGTGAATTTCAAAGTGATGATGCATTTGAACTGATCACCTGTGATGTCTCGTTTATCTCTATCTTGCAGATCATGGATGATATAGACAGGCTTAGCCAGAAGGGTACAGATATCATTATACTTTACAAACCGCAGTTTGAAGTGGGTAAGGATGTAAAACGTGACAGCAGAGGTGTGGTACAGGATCTTGATGCGATAGCCAGACGAAAAGAGGCGTTTGAAGCCCAGGCTGAAAAGTTGGGATGGGAACTGAATTACCAGGCACTTTCACAGGTCCAGGGCAAAGAGGGCAATCAAGAGTATCTCTATCATTTTAGAAAAAGTGAGAAGTAGCGTTGCCGTTGCTTAATCAGATCAAGCGTATCGCTATAGGTTCATTTGACGGTATACATCTTGGACATCAGGCGCTCATAGATAAGGTGGATGCATTGGTGATCATAGAGAGAAACAGCGGTTACCTGACACCAGGATATAAACGTTCGCTCTTTACTTCCAAAGTATGCTGTTTTTACCATTTTGATAAGATAAAATCATTGACACCTGAAGCATTTGTTCAGACTCTGGAAGCTGATTTCCCTGCACTGGAAACGATCGTAGTGGGGTATGATTTTCATTTTGGTAAAAATAAAGCAGGGAATGCGCAGATGATGAAAACACTGACGGATAAACAGATATCCATCGTGGATCAGGTCACGCTTGGTGAGACACCTGTCCACTCCCGTATCATCAAAACGTATCTGCGTGAGGGGAAGATCGCACGGGCCAATCAATTGCTGGGCAGAACCTATCATATAGAAGGCAGGGTGGTTCCGGGACAGGGATTGGGTAAAAAAGAGTTGGTCCCTACGATCAATTTAGATGTCAAAGAGTACCAGCTCCCATTGGAAGGTGTCTATGCAACACGCACATGTATTGAGGGACAATGGTTAGACTCTGTCAGCTTTTTAGGCCATCGTGTGACCACGGATGACTCCTATGCAGTAGAGACACATATCTTAGAACAAGAGATCGGCGAAGTCAGTGGAGAGATCGCGTTGGAATTTGTGGACTTTCTCCGTATCAATCAAAAGTTTAAAAGTTTGGATGCCTTGAGAGCACAAATTCTTGATGATATAGAGGTCACAAAAAAGAGATTATCCTCCAGTAAGGTCTAGAGGAGAGGTTTGACCGATCATCTTTTACCATAGATTATGTAGAGTAGTGTACGTCTGTTTCCCCTATCTCTTTGTATTTTTTTAGACAGTAGTGATCAGGATCTATCTGAGAGTACTCTATACGGTTTTTACCATTGTTCTTTGCTTTGTACATCGCTGCATCTGCAGATTTGATCAAGGCTTCCGGTGTTACGCCGTCATCCGGGTAGATCGAAGCACCGATACTCATACCTATGGATATCGTATTTCCTTCGATGACGTAAGGTGTTTGTGTCAGTGCATTGATCCTGTGTAAAATGTCGTTCAGATACTCAAAACTGTGCAGCTCTTCAAGAAGGATGACAAATTCATCCCCACCGAAACGACACACGGTATCCTCTTTTCTTAAGATCCCTTGAAGCGAACTTCCTACTCTTTTGAGTATCTCATCACCTATGGTATGACCAAAGGTATCATTAATCGGCTTAAAATTGTCCAGGTCACAGAATATGAGACTGATACATTTATTGAACCTGTCTGCATGGTTGATCGCATGTTCCAACCTGTCGTTGAACAAAAGCCGGTTGGAAAGACCGGTAAGGGGATCATGCGTGGCCAAGTAAGCGTGGTCATGCGCATCTTTTCGCTGGTGTGTGACATCGGAAAAGATACCTATAAAGTTTTCGATCTTACCCTGAGCATTTTTGATCGTATTGATACTGAGCCACTCGATATAGATCTCACCGTTTTTTTTACGATTGGTGATCTCTCCCTGCCAATATCCGTTCACAGACAATTGGTTCCATATTTTTTGGTAAAAGTGTTTATCGTGTTTTCCGGATTTGAGGATCTTGGGATCTTTGCCTACGACATTTTCGAGTGAATAGCCTGTAATGTCAATAAATGCATCATTCACATGCAAAATACGGTTATGGCTGTCTGTGATCAAAACGCCATCCATGGTATGTTCATAGACCGCTGAAGACATTTCAAGTGACCTGAGGTTGTTTCTGTTGTTGATAGCTGCACCGATAATGGAGGCAGCAGTACTGAGCATTTCGACATTGGTGGATTCGAGTGTTTGTTTGTGTTCATCCCCGATACCCAGGAATCCCCACCATTTATCCTGTACAAAGATAGGCAATATCAGAAGAGAATTGATCTTAAAGAGGTCCAGGAGTTTCTTTTTTGAGTTGTCATAATCTTCTCTGCTTCCATTGATAGGCAGGTTCTTCTCTAATTGGTTCTTCCATCGCATGACATAGTGTTTGCGGTAGTGGATACGTTTTTTACTTTTCGCTTCAGGGTTATCGTTGATGTAGAGAAGTTTATGTGCTGAGAGGTTATTTTCATCCTGATCATTTTGGTAGATAAATATGGATGACATGTCAGAAGCTTCTTTAAGGTTCTGCATCTCTTGTTTGAGTGCTTGCATCCAGTCTGATTGTTGTAAAAAATTATGGGACATTTCATTGATGGCATGAAGGATGTTCTGCTGTCGTTGAATCTCTCTGTTACTATATCTTTTCTCTATGACATCATCATACAGGCTTTGTATGGTCTTGGAAAAGCTTTTAGAAGCAAACGGCTTGGAAAGGAACTGATTCACTCCAAGCTCGATCGCTCTAAGAAGAATATCACGTTCTTCGAAGTCTGTAAAGATGGCTATCTTCACATGTTCATCTTTTTTTCTTATCTGCTCAACCATCTCCAGGCCGTTCATATGCGGCATATTGATATCAGAGAGGATAATATCCGGTCGATGTTCCTGATAGAGTTCAAGTCCCTCTAGTCCATTGGATGCCGTGAGAATATTATCTGTATACCCATATAACATATGGTTAAGTATAGAGGTAGTTGTTTTGTCATCATCTACAATAAGTATAATTAATTTTTCCATATTTCCAATTCTAATCCCTTATTCTAATTCTAATAGAAAAAGCTTTGATTTTCATGAAAAAACATGAGATCAGCAAATTTAATACTTCAACTTATTTAGTATACTCTTTGAATATAATGATAAAAATAAAATGTAAAGAAAAAATGATGCAAGATAAAGTGTTTAATAAGCCTATAGAAAAAAAATTTGAATTCGATGAAGCCGTCGCGTCTGTTTTTGATGATATGTTAAGCCGTTCGGTCCCTTTTTATGATGAGGTACGCAAGCTGATCATCTCTTTGATACTTGCAGAACAGGAAGAGGGGAAAAAAGTACTGGATCTTGGTTCGTCTACAGCAAAGTTCCTGCTCGACCTTCACAGTAAAATGGATGTCAAGATGCAACTCAAAGGTCTGGATAATTCACAGGCAATGCTGGACAGGGCAGAGCAGAAATGTCAGGCTTTCGGTGCGAGCATAGAGCTGGAATTGGCCGATATGTTGACGTATGACTACGAAAACGAAGATATCATAGTGGCAAACTATACCTTACAGTTCATTCGGCCTATGCAGCGTGTTGAACTTGTCAAGAAGCTTTATAAAGGGTTGAATGAGGAGGGATTGTTCATTTTTTCCGAGAAAGTGGTTTTTGAAGACAAGAAGCTTGACAAGGAGCTTATAGATATCTATTATGAGTATAAAAAAGGGCAGGGATACAGTGAATATGAGATCGCACAAAAGCGCGAAGCACTGGAAAATGTCTTGATTCCTTTTACGATCAAAGAGAATATACAAATGTGTAGAGATGCAGGATTTAAAAGCGTTGAAACGATATTTCAATGGGCTAATTTCGTGACATTTGTTGTGAAAAAGTAAATCTTATCTTGATCATAAAGTAAAGTTATTCACCTCTATTTCACCCCTGTGAATAACTTGATTCCTTCTTTTCATTTTTTTTAGCTATAATCATCCAATTTATTTTAAGGATATACTATGAGTTGGACACCGAGCAGTTGGAGAGATTTTCCCATAAAGCAACAACCAACATACCAAGACCAGGAACTTCTTAAAAAAGTAGAAGCTGAATTAAGTTCTTACCCGCCACTTATTTTTGCCGGTGAAGCAAGAGACTTGAAAGAGAAGCTTGCAAAAGCAGGACGCGGGGAAGCATTTTTACTTCAGGGTGGAGATTGCGCAGAAAGTTTTTCCGATTTTAATGCAAAAAATATAAAAAACCTTTTTAGGCTGATGCTTCAGATGAATATGGTTCTCATGTATGGTACTGGTAAACCGGTTGTAAAAGTAGGGCGTATCGCGGGACAGTTTGCAAAACCAAGATCGTCTGATTTTGAAGAGATCGATGGCGTAAGTTTACCAAGTTACCGTGGTGATATTATCAATGGTATCGAGTTTAATGAAGCGGCAAGGGTACCGAACCCTAAAAATATGCTCAAAGCCTATAATCAGTCTGCAGCGACACTGAATCTTGTGCGTGCTTTTGCAAGAGGTGGTTTGGCAGACCTTACCAAAGTGCACCAATGGAACCTTGAGTTTATTAAAGACAATCCGCTTGGTAAGCGTTATGATGAACTCAGTACCAAAATCGATCATGCGATGAAGTTTATGGCAGCATGCGGGCTTAACAGTGAGACGATGCCTCAACTGCACCAAACCACACTCTACACATCACATGAAGCACTGCTTCTCAACTATGAAGAGGCATTGACAAGACTGGACTCTGAGACAGGTGAATGGTACGACTGCTCAGCCCATATGCTATGGATCGGTGACAGAACAAGAGATCTGAATGAAGCACATATCGAGTACTTCAGAGGGATCAAAAACCCTATTGGCTGTAAAGTCGGTCCAACGATGGAAGAAGATGAACTCATTGAACTGATTGATGCATTGAACCCGGATAACGAAGAGGGAAGATTGAACCTTATCGTTCGTATGGGTGCCAGTAAGATCAGAGAGTATTTCCCTAAACTGCTTAAACGTGTAAGAGATGAAGGGAAAAATGTCGTATGGTCCTGTGACCCTATGCATGGGAATGTTGAAAAGAGTTCGACCGGGTTTAAAACCAGAGATTTTGATAACATACTCTCAGAAGTTAAACAGTTTGTTGCTATACATAAAGAGATGGGAACTGTCGCTGCAGGTATCCATTTGGAGATGACAGGAAATGATGTCACCGAATGTACAGGTAGTACCTCTTGTGCGATTACCGCAGAAGGTCTTGCAAGCCGCTACCATACACAGTGCGACCCAAGACTGAATGCATCCCAAGCCCTGGAGCTTGCATTTATGCTTTCACATACAGACGGAGAATCTGAATGATCTATGCCAGCGTGAAGATATTTTCTCCATCTTCATGCTGATAGTGTAACTCCATTTGATGAATATCCAAAATACTCTTTACAATATACAGTCCTAACCCTAACCCTTTTTTAGAGGCATGGAAAGGTTTGAAATAATTTTCTAATGGCTCAGGTAACGCTTCGCCTTTGTTGATGACTTTCAGTCTGTTGCCATCGATCAACACGGTAATATGCTTATCGGTACTGTACTTTATACCGTTATCCAGCAGGTTCTTGATCACGAGAGTGAAAAGTTCAAAATCAACAGATACAGTATAATCTTTTTCAATTTTTGTTGTGATAAGACGTTTTGGATTTTCTATCATGAGCATATCTTCACTGGCTTCAAGCAAGTCACTCATTTTGTAAGGTTTGATCGTCAGTTCAAAGTTCTTAGAAGTGATCTGTTCGATCTTTGCAAATTCATCTATCAGAAGATTAAGTCTCTCAAAGATACTATGCATACGGGCTTTATTTTTCTCATCCTCGAGCATTTCACTTACAAGACGCCCTTTGGCTATAGGTGTTTTAAGCTCGTGCATGATGGCACGCAAAAAGAGTTGACGGGAGTGAAGAAGTTCACGTATCATGGTGACGGCATGATCAAACTCATTTGCTACCTCGGCTATTTCATCTTTTTTATCACTTTTACATTCTATATCCAGGTTTCCTTTAGAGAAGGTTTTGATCTGGCTTTTGAGCGTAGAAAGTGGTTGTAAACTTTTCATGATCCACAAATATAAAAGGATAATGAGTAGAAAGACAATGGCGAAAATAAGTACACGTTTAAGAGGGAACTGTGGTTTATTCTTGTTCTCCAGTATGAGTTTAAATCGATCATTGTTGATAATAATAATACGCTTTAAATGAAAAGTGTCTACGGCA
Source organism: Sulfurovum sp. TSL1 (assembly GCF_019972135.1). NCBI lineage: Bacteria > Pseudomonadati > Campylobacterota > Epsilonproteobacteria > Campylobacterales > Sulfurovaceae > Sulfurovum > Sulfurovum sp. TSL1. The sequence goes on from NZ_BPFI01000002.1 coordinate 230,363, forward strand.
TAACGTTTGAGTTCCCCTTTCTCTTTGAAGAAACGTTCTATCTGAACTACCATGCCTTTGTCGGTAATAAGCGAAACATTCTGTGCCTCAAGGTATGCCTCATCGATCTTTCCGTATTTTAGATAATAGGTATAGAGATAATGGGAAATGGCTTGTTCTTGCGCAATATTCCTCTCTTCTATCATCGCATGATCATATTTGATGGAAAAGATAAAGAGTGCCCCCAGCAAAAGCAGTGTCACAGAAAAAACCAGCCTTATTTTACTGCGTAACGATGTGATGATCATACGAGTTTATATCCTACACCACGCACGGCCTGTATACGCTTGTTGTCACCCAGTTTGGTACGTATCTTTGAGATGATCACATCCAGACTTTTCCCTTGTGAATCCATACTCATCGCTCTGGAAGTATTGATGATCTGTTCGCGTGATTGTGTCATGCCCTGATGTTTTACCAGTAAAGAGAGGACTTCAAATTCAGCAGGTGTCAAAGCGAGCGCTTCGCCTTTAAAATAGATGGTGTCTCCTTTGAGTTCAAAATCACTTTTAGGTGTGACTACTTTGTTATGCTCTGATTTAGAGTAACGTCTGAGAAGTGAAGTGATACGTGCATACATCTCTTTGGGGTCATAGGGTTTAGGCAGGTAGTCGTCTGCACCAAGTGCAAGACCTTCTACTTTATCATTGATGTCCGAACGTGCAGATGAGATAATAATAGGAATATCATATTTCTCTACGACCTCTTTACAGACTTCCAGCCCATCCATACCCGGCAGTGTAAGGTCCAGGATAAGAAGATCATATTTCTTCACACCGGCACTCAGTCCGAGATAGGGGTCTTCATAGTTAGTGACTTTGATATCATATTGTGCAAGATACTCTGTCAGCAATTCTGCAAACTCTGTATCATCTTCAATCATTAAAATATTTATCATGGTTACCTCATAGTGTCTCTGTATAGTCTTATTTTAATGACTAAAGGTTAATTAAAGTCAAACGGAATGCTAGAGTATAAATGCTTTGCGCATATGCGATTTGATCTCTTCAAAGCCAAATGCATGCTCTGTAAAATACTCAAAAGCAATGATCCCCTGATAGAGCAGCATATCTGATCCGTCTTTTGTCGGTTTTCTGTATGTCCTTGCAAGTTTTAAAAAAGGGGTCTCTTTCCCATAGATCACATCGACACAGGCCTTTGCGTAGGGTATCACCTTTTCCAGTATCTCGGATGGAGCCGGGAGTGCATCATCTTCAAGCCCGGCTGAGGTCATATTGATGACCAGGTCATAAGGCTTTGGCTGAAAATCATCGAACGTATGTGTGTCAAATCCATGCTCTTTGAAATAGGTCAGCCTGCCTCCGCTTCGATTCAGTATAGTGACTTCATAGCCTGCTTCTTTGAGGATGATCGAAGTAGATTTAGCTGTACCTCCCGCGCCTAAAAAAAGTACTGTCTTGATATGTTCAAATTCCGAGATCGCTTTTAAAAAGCCCGGTGCATCTGTATTGTACCCATAGAGTTTTCCTTCTTTTTCAACGATCGTATTGACCGCACCCACTTTTTGTGCAAAAGGGTCCAATACATCACAGGCAGCATAGGCATGCTCTTTATGGGGTACAGTAATGTTGATACCTTTGAGGCCGAGAGAAAAGAAGGTTTCCTTGAGCTTACTTCCCTCTTCAAGCAGATAGCGTGCATAACATCCGTCAACATGCAAGCCCTGGAAGGAGAGGTTATGCATCAGTGGGGATTTGGAGTGGGAAACCGGATTTCCAAAGATGGCAAAGAGCTGTTTCATAGGAATATTTGGCCCATGTTTAGAGACTCTCCATCTCTTTCAGTGTGGAGAGGAGTGCACCCAGTTTATTCTTCACTTCCAGGTATTCTAGTTCCGGTTTTGAATCTGCAACCACCCCGGCACCGGCCTGCAGGGTGATACTGTCAGGTTTGATCAGTGAAGTACGTATGGCAATGGCTGAATCCATGTTCCCGTCAAACGAGAAGTAGCCGACAGAGCCGGAGTAGAAACCACGTTTCAACCCTTCATATTGTGCGATGAGCTTCATGGCTTCTATCTTGGGGGCACCTGTCATGGTCCCCGCAGTAAATGTGGCGGCAAAGAGGTCAAACATATCTTTATCCTCCTGCAGCATCGCTTCAACATCCGATACCATATGCATCACATGAGAGTATTTCTCTACACGCATCATATCCGTCACTTTCACGGTACCTGTCTTGGCCACACGACCCACATCATTCCGTCCCAGGTCTATGAGCATAAGGTGTTCTGCGCACTCTTTGGGATCGTTGAGCATCTCAAGTTCCAACTCTTTGTCCCGTGCTTTATTTTTACCTCTTTTTCGCGTCCCAGCGATAGGACGTAGAAGTATCTCACCGTCTGTCAGACGTACCATCACTTCGGGTGAAGAACCACAGATAGAGAAATCTTCATAGTCCAGCAAGAAAAGATAAGGTGACGGGTTCTTGGAACGTAGTACCCTGTAAAAACTCAAGGGGTCTATCTTCCCTTTTTGTGTATATCGGTTGGCCAAAAGTATCTGGAATATATCTCCCGAACGTATGTTCTCTTTGGACTCCACAACCAGTTCCTTGAAACGCTCTTCATCGATACTGAAACTGCCTTCCCCCTCAAGTTCTACCGGTTTGAGAGGCATCGGGGTACATGCGTTGGTCAAGATACTTTCAATCGCATGCACTCCCTCTTTCATAGAGTCATCATTTAAAAGGATCGTGAGTTTTGCACTTTTGTGTGAATAGGCAATGATGATCTTTGGACGTACCAGGTCAAGGTCAGGTGTATCCAATGGATCGAGCAGTGCATCCATACTCTCTTCCAGTACAGGTTCAAATACTTTGACCATATCATAGGCGATAAAACCGATAAATCCATCCACAAAAGAGAAACCGAGTTCTAAAGCTTTTTCTTTGTAGGCAGCCTGCTCCAGGCCTTTATAATAGGTTTTTAAAAAAGTGAAGGGGTCTTCTTTTAACGTTTTTTTATGACCGACTTTATCGGTATAGACGGTTGTTTTGTCTTTATAGCTGAGACGCTCTTGTGCACCTACAGTGATAAAAGAGAAGTTCCCATCACTGGTATTGACAACACTCTCAAAAAGCATGGTGACTTCTTTGGGAAAAATCTCTTTTATTTTCCCATAGAGTGCAACAGGAGTGAGTTGATCAAAAAGTATTGTTTTATGCATGGTTATCTACCTTGTTGTTATAAAAGATTGTTTATGTATGCGGTCTTTTACATCCATGAGCACACGATTCACGGATTCTCTATCGCTGTAAGGCCCTATGAGTAATCTTTTGATACCTCTTGAATTAGGTTTTGTCATAATATATCTGTACCCATTGTTTTGAATGACCGATATAAAACGTCTGCTTGGTTGTTGTCTATAGGCCCCTACTTGTACATAGTATCTTCCTGTAGAAACCGTTTTAGGTACAGGTTTGGAAGCAACAGGCTTTTTCGCAGTAGTGACCACAGGCTTAGGTGTCTGTATTGCTTTTGGTTTGAGTGCTTTTTTTGTTTTTTCTTCTTTGACCGTCACAGTTGTTTTGTTAGTACTCATGGATTCGTAGGCTAATTCTTCAGCCTTTCTCTTCTCTTGCATTTTTTCCCAATAGGCGATGTCAGCAGCATCTTTTTCCTTTTTCTCTTTGATCGTGAGTACAGGCTCTTGACCCATGCTTTGGTTGCTTGTTTCTGACACAGGCGCTTTGATCTCTTGATCCTCTATATTTGAGAGTACAGGTTCTTTTTGAACCACTACAGTCGACGCTTCAACGGTCTCTTTTGGTGTATCAGCGACCGGTGTTTGAGGTTGGCTCTCGATCATGTTTGAAAGTGATGGTTCTTTTTTGAGCTCTTCTGACGCAGCAGTCTCTTTTAACTGAAGCTCTGGAGCTATCAGCTCTGTCATATTCTCTTCATAAGCAAGCCTGTTTCCATCAGGTGTTTTAAGTAGGATCTTTGTGAGGATAATAGCCACTATCAATACAACGATCAGTAGTGCGATAATGGTTAAAAAGCTTTTGGTTTTACTGTTTTTAGGTTCGATATTATCGATAATGAGGTCATCAAGATTGTGATCATGCATAGGGGGAGGGTCTCCAGATATAATTTTTGTATTGATTATATCATATTTATATATATTATTTAAATGTTAGAGTCTATTATAGGGAAGTGTGACGATATTGTATGCTTCGGGCAGTGTAATCGAAGGTAAACATTTCCACTTTTTTGTCATTTTTTCCTTGAGCGCATTTGAAAGTATCTGAAGTTGTGCATCCGCCTCTTCCAATGGTAAGTGTTCCACCCTTATAAATACCTGCAGTCGTTCAATATCTTTACCTTGATAGATATGATAGCCAGTGATATCGAGTGTTTTAAAGAGATGCTGAATAAGATGATGAAACCTTTTGTGTTCATCTCCTTTGTATTCGATCACAAGGTAATTGGTACGGTTCTCTTTCAGTAAGGGTGCGGCTATTGTAAATTGCCTATTTTGGTGCTGCTCTAACAGCAGAGGTGTCAGTGGTTCATTGATGCGTTCAAATTTGGCATAAAAGGTACGATTGCTGAACTGTATCTGTTCAACAATCGTATTCCTTTTAATGTAATAATGGTCATCAAAAAGATCTAAATCAAAAACTTTTATTGTCTCACCTTAGTAGATAGGTTTGTCATAGATCACAAAATCTTGTGCCAGTACTCTCATCTCTTCTTTGATCGTTGCATGCAGGGCAGCATCATTGATATTGTCAAGTACATCAGCGATCTTGTTTGCGATGAGCTCAAACTCTTTCTCTTTCATCCCTCTGCTTGTCAGGGCAGGAGAACCGATACGTACACCTGAAGTCACAAACGGGCTTCTTGTCTCACCAGGGACAGTGTTTTTGTTGACGGTGATACCTGCTGCACCTAGTGCCGCATCTGCATCTTTACCGGAGAAATCTTTGTTCAGGAATGAAACCAGTACCAGGTGGTTGTCAGTACCGCCAGATACGACATCATAGCCTCTTTCCATGAGAACATTTGCAAGTACTGCTGCATTGGCTTTGACCTGTTTTGCATAGACTTTCCATGCATCACTGAGGTTGTGTTTGAAACCTACTGCTTTTGCAGCAACCACATGGACAAGGGGCCCGCCCTGGAGTCCAGGGAAGATCGCTGAATTGATCTTTTTGGCTATCTCCTCATCATTTGTCATGATCATACCGCCACGAGGTCCTGCAAGTGTTTTATGTGTTGTTGTTGTGACTACATCCGCATATGGGAATGGACTAGGGTGTTCACCTGCACATACCAATCCTGCAATGTGTGCGATATCTGCAAAAAGGATAGCCCCCACTTCATCAGCGATCTCTCTGAATTTTTTAAAGTCTATCTCTCTTGCATACGCAGAAGCTCCACATACGATGATCTTAGGCTGTACGATCTTAGCGATCTCGAGTACTCTGTCATAGTTGATACGACCGTCAAGCTCTACACCGTAAGTGAAAGAAGAGTAGTTCTTACCGGAAAAACTTGGCTTGGAACCATGTGTCAAGTGACCACCGTGGCTTAGGTCCATCCCGAGTATCTTCTCTCCGGCTTTAAGCAGTGCTGCATAGACAGCGCCATTTGCCTGAGAACCTGAATGCGGTTGCACATTCGCATAGTTACACTCAAAAAGCTCACATGCTCTGTCGATAGCAAGCTGCTCTACGGTATCAGCAAATTCACATCCGCCATAATATCTTTTATATGGGTATCCTTCAGCATACTTGTTTGTGAACACAGAACCCATTGCTTCCATTACAGCAGGAATGGTAAAATTCTCGCTGGCGATCATCTCTAAGTGATCTGTTTGTCTTTTTCTCTCATTTTCGATCGCTTCAAAAATCTCTGGGTCAAATGTTTCTATGGCATAACTCATAAGGTATCCTTTGTTGGGTTTATTGGTGGATTTATATCCAAATTTTACTTTTGCTTCTCTTGCACTCTCTGTTTACAGGCAGCGACATCTATACAGAACATACCCTTGCCTTTTTTGGCAGGTTTGAGTTCAATGAGATTTTCGTTTCCACACTTTTTACATTTACTTTCTGGTGCACAGACCGGTGCAAGCTCTTCTCTTGGGACTTCCGGTTTCATCGCCGGGAACAGAAGTACATCACGGATACTGTGTTGGTTGGTCAGCATCATCACAAGTCTGTCTATACCGATACCCTCACCGGCTGTTGGTGTCATACCGTAGCTCAGTGCCTTCACATAGTCAGTGTCCATATGCATCGCCTCATCATCACCGGTCGCTTCTTTGGCATCCACTTGCCCCTTAAATCTCTCATACTGGTCGATAGGGTCATTCAGCTCAGAGAAACCATTGGCGATCTCTTTACCTGCCATAAAGAGCTCAAAACGCTCTGCAATATCCGGGTTCTCATCACTTCTTCTTGCAAGCGGTGAGATATCCACAGGGAAATCTGTAATGAACGTAGGGTTGATGAGTTTCCCTTCGACAAATTCATCAAAGAGTTCAGCCTGAAGATAACCCAAGGTAAGGTTAGGATCAACCTTGACATTGTGTTCCTGGAGATAGGCCAATGCTTTCTCTTTATCTGTGGCAACCTCTGCGGGTACCCCACCGATGGTGGTCAGTGATTCGATATACGGCACTTTTGCAAACGGTGTGGCAAAGTCTATCTCCAGTTCACCGTAAGGCAGCTTCCTCTCAAGGCCAAGGTTGTCAAAGAGATAGTCAAACAGTTCTTCGGTGATCTCCATCAGTTCGATATAGGTTTTATAGGCCCAGTAGAACTCGATCATTGTAAATTCAGGGTTATGGGTATGGTCCATCCCTTCATTTCTGAAGTTTCTGTTGATCTCAAACACCGCTTCCATACCGCCAACAATAAGACGTTTGAGGTAGAGTTCAGGTGCGATACGCAGATAACGCTCTACATCCAGCGCATTGTGGTGCGTGATGAACGGTTTTGCATTGGCACCGCCAGGGATAGGGTGCATCATAGGTGTTTCTACTTCCAGGAACTCTTTATCTTCAAAGAATCTTCTTACCATCGAAACGATCTTGGATCTCATCACAAAGTTCTCTTTGACTCCGGGATTCATGATCATATCAAGGTAACGTTGTCTGTATCTGAGCTCCTGGTCTTGCAGTCCATGGAACTTTTCAGGCAGTGGAGAGATCGCTTTGGAAATGATCTTCATCTCTTTACAGTGAAGTGTAAGCTCACCTGTCTGTGTCACAAAAGGGTATCCTGTTGCTTCGATGATATCTCCGACCTCAAAGAGTTTCTTTGCCACATTGTTATAAAAACCTTCCGGAAGTTCATCTCTATTGTAATAGATCTGCACCAAACCATGGGCATCTTCTATCTTTGCAAAGGCAGCTTTCCCCATGATACGGATAAACTTGAGCCGTCCTGTCAGTGAGTAGGTTCTGTTCTCATCTTTTTTTTCATCACTTTTCTGCTCTTGGATATCAGCACACTCTTCTAAAAACTGTGTTGAAGGAGTTCCTTTTTGTATCTGGTTAGGGTAAGGATTGATACCTTCTTCTCTTAGTTTTTCTGTTTTTTTGATTCGTTCTTGGATATATTGATTTTCAAATATCAAGCTCTCTCCTGTTGTTGATCTGGTTATTGCATCTCTATAGGGTCAAGCCCTATGGAGTATTTTGATGTTGAGGCTGCTTTTCAAGCAATCTCTCACGATTGATTGTAATGTATGAGCGTGTTCAGTCCGGTTATTGGCACTTCTCACAAAGACCGGTGATCTTCATCGTATGGTCTGTCATTTGAAAGTTGAATTTTTTTGCTATCGCTTCTTGTCTCTCTTCAATGGTTTCGTCGTAAAATTCTATAATCTTACCACATTTTGTACAGATAAGATGGTCATGATGTTTTTTAAGACCAAGTTCATATTTTTTGCCCTGTACACCAAAAGAGATAGAACTGGCGATCTCTGATGATTCCAGTAAAGCAAGTGTACGGTAGACAGTTGCAATACCGATATTGACATCGGGGTGTTGCTCTTTCAGTAGGGTATAGATATCCTCAGGCGTAAAGTGTCCGTTGTTTTCGTAAAGGAACTTCAAAACAAGCTCTCGTTGTTTTGTGAACTTCAGTGCGTTTTCCTTCAAAAGTGTTTGGAACTTTTCTAAAAGTAGAGGATATTCAATCATATGGACCCTTGGTTTTCTATAGTAGTATTCGTACTATTGGTTTCGATGATCGAAGCGTTTGTCTCAACTGAAACATTCATTTCGACCGGAGCAGCGACCTCTTTTGTATCAGAAACAGTCAGCCCCAGATCAGAGGTATCCAGGTTGATAAGGTACGAACCTGTGGCCCTGAGATACGGATAGAGTACAGAATCATTGATGTACTTTTCCAAATTATCTTTGATCAGTGTGACATTGGATAACGCAGTGACGATCAACGCAAAAATAAGGAAATACTTCCCCCCTCCTGCGATAAAACCAAAAAGACGATTGAGAAAACCTAAACCGCTTTCACTGGTCAGTTTGGAAAATATCGTACCAAGAATGGTAGCACTCACCCAAATAATGATCAAAATGGCAAGGAAACCGATAAGTTTAAGGAGGGATGCATTCTCTAAAGGTAAAAAGTTCGTATCAATAAATGTTGCAGCTTTATCAGAAAGTCTGGAGGCGAAGTAGACCCCGCCTACCAGACCTAAAAGACCGAATAGTTCTTTGATAAAACCCTGCATAAAACCTTTGATCCCCAGTATCAGTATAATGGCTGAGATGGTGACATCAAAGTAATTAAAGTCCATCATTGAAAAACTTTCCATTGAAAAATCCATATTATCCCCTGTTTTTACTTATAGTTTTTGCGTATTGTATCTATATCTCTCTAAAAATGTTTTTAGAGAGATATTTGTGATGATCATATTTTTCCAGAAAGTTCAGCTGGCCTGTTGGCATACTGTATAGCAACATCACGGCTTATCTTCCCGTCTTTGAGGAATTTAAGCAGTGCCTGAGTTTGCGTTTGCATACCTGTATCACCTTGACCCAATTGCATTTGTGAATAGATCTGGTGTACTTTATCTTCACGAATGAGGTTTGAAATCGCATGATTAGTGACCAGGATCTCAGAAGCAGCGACACGGCCTCCTCCCAACTTAGGAAGAAGCGCCTGTGCGATAACCGCAACCAGTGAAGAGGCGATCATCGCTCTGATCTGCGGTTGTTCATCCCCTGTAAATACATCGATGATACGGTTAATGGTTCCCGGTGCCGAAGAGGTATGCAGGGTACCGAATACAAGGTGACCTGTTTCAGCGGCAGTAAGCCCTGCTTCTATGGTTTCCTTATCTCTCATCTCCCCGATCAGTATGATGTCAGGGTCTTGACGCATGGCATATTTTAGGGCTGTGGCAAAAGAGGCAGTATCTTCACCGACACCTCTGTGAGAGAAGACAGATTTTTTATTCTGGTGGATAAATTCCACTGGATCTTCCACAGTGACGATGTGTTTTTGTTCATTAAGGTTTATCTCATTGAGCATAGCGGCGAGTGTGGTCGATTTACCGGAACCTGTTGGCCCTGTGACCAAAATAAGCCCTTTTTCTCTCTTGATAAGACTTTTATAGACTTCAGGCGCACCCAGGTCATCCAGTGAAGGCACATCAATAGGAATGATCCTGAAGGCAGCAGCAGTGTCCCCCAAGGTACGATAGTAGTTTGCCCTGAACCGTCCGATACCAGGAAGCAAGAGTGCAAAGTCAAGTTCATCATACTCTTCAAATTGTTGTTTCTGTTTCTCTGTGATAAGCGAGTAACACATCTCCTCAATGTCATCCCCTGTCAGTACAGGAAGGTTAACGGGTTTAAGTACACCATCGAGTCTTATCTGTGGTTCGGTACGACTTACGAGGTGGAGGTCCGATGCACCATGTGTAACAACACTTTGAAGCAGTTTCTTGATATCAAAAGCAGCCATGATTATCCTTTTTTAATGTATGATTTTTAGATATTGAGACTCATTATACCCAACTATCACCTGGTTATCAAGCTCGATAACGGGACGTTTGATAAGCATATTCTCTTTTGCAAGCCATTGCTGTTTATCTTCGTCAGACAGATCAAGCTCTTTCAGTTTTAGGGTGCGGTAGGTCGTACCTCTGGTATTGAAGAGGGTCTTGATATCGGTATATTCTAACCATGAAGCGATCGTCTCCCCGTCCACCGGCGTTTCACGGAAATCTATGAACTCGTAGGCTATCTCATGGGATTTAAGATATTTTATCGCTTTTCTGACACTGTCACAATTTTTTATACCATAGATCTTCAGCATGCAATACACTTATTCGATGATCGCTGGTACGATGAAAAAGTCGTCTTGTGCCTGAGGGGCATGAGAGAGTATATCTTTTGCAATATCATCGGCTTCTCTGGGACTATCGGCTCTTAAAGGTGTTCCCCCTTCGAGCGTTGAAAATGAAGCATCCAGGCCTTCTGTATCAAGTTCATTGAGATTATCCACATAAGTGAGGATACCTGAGAGTTGTTCGATCACCGCCTCTTTTTTAGAATCGTCGATCCTTAGGTGTGAAAGTTTTTCAAGTTTCTCTAAAACAGTGTGATCTATGTGCATGATATCCCTTATTTCTGGTCAATTTTTATAATGGCTCTTATTATATATTAATTTAGTTTAAGATATAACTACAAGTAAAATAACAGAGATAAAGGTGTAAACGATGCAACAATTAGATATGAACTCAGAAGAATTTAAAGCAGAAATGGTGAAGACAAAACAGTTTACAGATAAAGTATGTGAAAGTAAAGGTTGGGTCTATAACAGCAATGAAGAGGTTAATGAAGCCATCATCATGGGGCTTTCACGTCACAAATTACTTTATGGTAAAAGATTCTGTCCCTGTTTCATGGTTGAACCGGATGAGTCAAAGCCAGGTAAGTTCAAAAGTGTTGATGACAGGATCTGCCCGTGTAAACCTGCGATAGAAAAAGAGCTTCCTGAAGATGGTATCTGCCATTGTCAGATCTTCTGTACTCCTGAGTACCGCGAAGCAAATAGTTAAGTAAAGTGTATTTTTAACTTAACAGCAGGTTATAATTTTGATTGACTATAATACTTGATTATTTTAGTCAGGAGATCACAATATGCAAGAGTTACTTGAAAAAGATGATATCAATTCGGAAGAGTTGGAAATTTTATTAGAAGCACGGGATGAAGGGAAAGTAGATTTCCTTTTGGTCGATGTAAGAGAAGAGATGGAGTATGAGATGGGCCACATTAAAGGTGTGGACATGCTTAAACCTACGACTGCTTTTCAACAATGGGCACAAGAGCTTTTTGATGAGACCAAAGAGAAGAAAGTCATCTTTACCTGTCGTACAGGCAGCAGAAGCGGGCAGGTACAACATGTATTCAAGCAACATGGGCATACAGGCGTATTGAACCATTTTGGCGGTATTGTGACCTACCATGGTGAAATAGAAAAATAAAATGTCTAAAATCCTCTATCTTCACGGTTTCGCATCTTGCGGAGAAGGGAATAAATCTTCACTCCTTAAATCCTATTTTGGTGCAGACAATGTCATCGCACCGGATCTTCCGCCTTCTCCTATCGATGCTCTGGCATTGGCCGAAGAGATCTTAGGCTCTGCAAACATTGATACCTTGATAGGTTCATCGTTAGGCGGATATTATGCAACCGTTTTGGCTGAAAAATACCGCATGAAAGCCATACTGCTTAACCCGTCGACCCGGCCATGGGAAACTTTGGCTGCCTATACAGGGTGGCAAAAACGTTTTTGTGATGAAGAGATATTTGAATTCAAACCGGTCTATCTCGAACAACTCAAAATGTTACAGACAGCTCCGGATAAAGGAAAATATCTACTGCTTTTGCAAAGTGGAGATGAAGTATTGGATTATGCAAAAGCACAATCTCTTTATAAGAAACACAAAGTGATCGTTGAGTATGGCGGGAATCACCGTTTTGAAAACCTGGATGAGTATCTCTCCATGGTAGAAAAATTTATAAAAAATGAGTCTGAATGAATGTAGTTGATCTATTGCTAAAACTGTTGAGTTTTGAATCTTTAACACCTGATGATGCAGGATCGTTAAAATTCATTGAAGCGTATCTTGATGAGTATGAAGCGATCTATGTAAACAAAGAGGGTGTGAAAAATCTCATGTTGAGTAAAAAGTTCTCAGAAGGGCCGCATCTTTGTTTTGCCGGGCATGTAGATGTCGTTCCTGCGGGAGATAAGTGGGATACAAACCCTTTTGTTCCCGTGATCAAAGAGGGCAATATCTATGCCCGTGGGGCACAAGATATGAAAAGCGGAGTGGCCGCTTTTGTACAAGCCTGTAAAGAGAGTGAACATTTTGAAGGTACGCTCTCCGTACTGCTTACCTCCGATGAAGAAGGTGAGGGAAAATACGGTACGGCAGTGATGCTTGAGCACCTCAGAGAGATAGACTTTTTGCCGGATTACTGTATTGTTGCAGAACCGACGTGCGAGCGTGTCTTTGGAGATGCGATCAAGATAGGCAGACGTGGCTCGATCAATGGATATTTGACGTTGAACGGCAAGCAGGGGCATGCTGCGTATCCTGAGAAAGCGATCAACCCGGTCCATCAGATAGCCACGATTCTAGATAAGATCGCGGGGATAGATCTGGATCAAGGGGATGATGATTTCGCACCGAGCAAAATGGTGATCACGGATATCCGTGCAGGTATGGAAGTGACCAATGTGACACCAGGGACATTAAAAATGATGTTCAATGTACGTAATTCCACTAAAACTACACAACAAGAGGTTAAACTTCACATTGACAAATGTTTTGACGGCCTGGATTACAGTTTGGAATTAACGCAGGGTTCGTACCCGTTTGTAACGAAAAGAGATTCCAAGATCGTACAGAAGCTCACTTCAAGCATTAAAAATATTACGGGGGTGGAAACCAAATTCTCTACCGCCGGTGGTACGAGTGACGCCAGGTTTATGGGGGCTTATGGCATAGATGTGGTAGAGTTCGGTGTGATCAATGATACGATTCATGCACCCAATGAAAGGACATCCATCAAAGAAGTCGAAGCACTTTGTGCTGTGTTTAAAGATACAGTGAAACATTTTAATGAAGGATCGATATGAACAAAATAGTATTAAGCGTTGTACTTCTCTCAAGTCTGCTCTTTTCCGTAGAATGGAGTAAAGACCTGGAGACAGCATTTGCTGTAGCAAAAAAAGAACATAAAAACATTATGGTCTTGGTAGAAAGTGAAAACTGCAGATGGTGTAAAAAACTAAAACACCGTACGCTGGCAGATGAAGCGGTAGAGAAGAGACTCGAAAAGTTTGTGACCGTCAAGGTCATGAGAGAAGATGCTTTTGCAATGTCTGAATTGCCGGAGGTCAAAGGTGTCCCTACGATTTTTTTTATGAATGAAGACAAGGTCATTTCAGATGAAATTCTGGGTTATGTGGATGTAGAGGATATTATCTATTATATCAATGATATAGAAAAAAAGTAGAGATCAGTGTTAAAGAGTCAAGGCATCATCACAGCTATTACATGGATCGGGCTGCTCTTTTCTCCCGCCTGTGCTGAAGAAACAGTCCAAACAGAGAAGACCACTATTTTTAAAGGTCAAAAAGATGAAACGACCCAGATCGTGCAACACAAAGCAGGTACCCCTCTTGCCTATGAGACACTGAGTTGGGAAACAGATATGGATCATGCTTTTGAACGTGCCAAAAAAGAGCATAAAAATGTCATGATCATGGTAGAAGATACACGGTGTAAATGGTGTAAAAATATCAAAAAAGGTGCTTTGTCCGATCCAAATGTACAGGATAAACTGCAATCTTATATCTTGTTAAGAGTACAAAGATCAGACAAGAAGACCGCTGCACGTATTGAGGATTTCACCGGCGCGATCCCGAGTTTTTATTTTATGCAGCCGGACCAGGAACTGTTTGAATCGGTAGTGGGCTATTTTGCTACAGAGGATTTTTTAAGTTTTCTCAAGGGTATTGAAGAAGAGAATGAGGTCTTTGATCTATGATCTTCAGGCGTCCCTATTTTACAGAATATATTATGGCAAGGCTCGTAACCCTGGCTGTTTTTACCGGATTTGTTTTTAGTACACTTTTGTATATCTTTATTCCTGAAGCCGATATTGCTTTTGTTGCTATAGTACTTTTGATATCAGGTTTCTCCGTATTTATTTATGCGATAAACCGCGGGGCAAGACACATGGAAAATGAACTCCGGCTTATCAATACATATTTGGAAAATCTTGAAAAAACAGAAAAGATAGACTATCAGGCACAATTTTTTACCCAAGAGTTTGAAGATATCAACCAGAACCTGATCAAAGTACTTGACAGTGCTAAGAAACGTGAAGATATCAAGCAGCGTTACAACGCAAAACTGAAGCTTAAAAATCGCCAGCGTGCAGATATGATCTCAGCCATCGCCCATGAGTTTCGTAACCCTATCGCTTCTATCATGGGATATGCCCAGACATTGGAGGAAGATAAAGAGATCCCTCAGGCATTGCAGGAAAAATTTTTAAATAAGATCTATAATAATGGTGTAAAAATTGAAGCACTCCTCAGCAGACTGGTACTCTGGAATAAGTTTGAGAGTGGTGAAGCCACACTGCATCCAAGTCAGTTTGACCTCTATACACTGGCACAGGAAGTGACAACATCTTTGGAAGAGAAGTACCCTCAAAGAGAGATCGTATTGCAGGGGCGTAGTTATAGGGTCGAAGCGGACCGTACACTTCTGGAGATCGTACTCAAAAACCTGATAGAAAATGCACTGAAGTATTCAAAAGATGAAGTTGTGGTCACAATGGATGAGGGACATATCTCGGTGATAGATAAAGGTGCAGGTATCTCTCCTTCGGATATTGACAAAGTCACTAAAAAGTTTTATCGTTCGGGTACACACAGCTGGGATAACTCTATGGGACTGGGGCTCTCCATCGTCAAGCGTATCCTCGCGTTACACGGTACGGAACTGGAGATCCAGAGTGAGGAGGAAAAGGGCTCTACCTTCTCTTTTACGCTTTAAAATTTTTCGTTGGTACATACCGCTTTTAATCTATTAATCCCAGATAGGTACGTAGGCATACCCTTCATTCTGTTTGTCTATCAAACCTATCGTTGTATTGGGGATGACCTTTACAAAGTCATAGACATCTTTTTTTTCCAGATCATGTTTCCTCAAGCCCACCCCGCATACCAAAAATTCTACATCATAGGTTTCGGCCAGTGTTTGAATACGTTTTCCAAGTGATTGATACGTAGCAAGTAATGCTTTGTCATCTTTGTACTTACTGTTTGCAGGGTCTTTTAGAAAGAACTTGTAGCTACCGCCATGAATGACAACCGTAACATCAAGCTCGCGGAGAGTACTTTCATAATGTGCTTTATTTGCGACTATGGCACTTAAAATACGCAGTTCAAAATTATCCAGATCTTTGGTTGTCAGATCGTACACTACTTTGGCAGGCGCTTCTTGTGCGTAGAGTATGCCTAGAGTGAGCAGTAGACTCAAGATAATTTTTTTCATGTATGTTCCTTTTAGTAAGTTTAAGATAGGATAGCGTTATAATATTAAAAAAATATAAATTTTAAGGAATAGGATCCCACTTTATGCGTGTAAAAATGAAATCATGTACACCTTCAAAGTACATCAGTAAAATAGCAGCCTATATTACTTTTGGTGTATTAATGATCCTTTTTATCTCTGTTTTCTTTTTTGTAAAACAGAGTAAAGAGGACAGGCTCATCAGTCTGGGTGATCAGTTGGTAAGTGATTTTAGAGCAGGACTTGACTATGAGATGGCCGATCTTCTCTCATTGTCCTTGGCCCTCTCTGAAGATGGTGAACTTAAAAATGCATTGACCGCAGGAGATGAGTCTCAAGGATATCGTATCTTGAGTAGGATCACAGAACGGTTTAAAAAATATACACATGTCAAAACCCTGCGTATCCAGGTACTCACCCCGGACTTTTTTATTTTTGCACGAAGTTGGGATGAAGGGTATGAGGGGATGCCTATCTGGTGGTTCAGAGAGGATCTGGCCTCACTGGATAAGAACAGCCAGCCAAAAGTAGGGATGGAAACGGGTAGACTACTGACTCTGAAGGCTACGATCCCTATGCGCAGCGGAGATAAGGTCCTGGGTTATCTAGAAGTGATCAAATTTATCGATGATTTTACACTGAAATTACGTAAAAAAGGTATCGAGCTTTTTGCACTGATGGATGAGAAATATCTGGAACAAGCTGAACTGATGCGAAATTTCCCTCTGTTAAATGGATATGTGATCTCCAATCAAAACTATAACCAACAGTACATGGATAAAATAGAAATGATGGACTGGGATGCTCTGTTGCTCAATAATTATGAATATGAAGATGGTATACTTTATTTATATGAACCGATGGTCAATGGAGCAGGAAAACAGATCGGAATATACCTTTTATGTATCTCGAAGGATGTATTGAAACAATATGAAAAGGCAGATCAAAGTGTGTCGGTCTTCACTCAGTTCTCAGATGAAGATATAAAAAATGTGGTAGATGCCTGGCAGACACCGCACGACAGTTTCCGTAACGCTTATGATAAGGAGCTCATAGGGATCTTGCCGAAGCTGAACGATGAAGATAAAAAAGAACTTGAAGTAGAAGCGAAACGTATACTCTATGGCTACAGCAAAGATGAACTTATTGATATCATTGTTGAAAATAAGCATAATGAGAAAAAGTCAGGGACGATAAAATGAAAATACTAATTTTAGAAGATGAAAGCATACTTGCACTCAGTATGAGTGAATTTTTGGAAGAGAGCGGGTATGAGGTTGAATGTTTCACAGATTCTGAGGCAGCGTATGATGCGATTTACGAGAATGTGTATGATCTGCTGCTTCTGGATGTGAAAGTACCTGGTGAAAAAAACGGTTTTGAGATGTTGGAAGAGTTACGGGAAGATGGCAATATCACACCAGCTATTTTCATTACCTCGTTGACGGACATCGATGATCTGAGTCGGGGGTATGAGTGTGGTGCCTGTGATTATATACGGAAACCTTTTGACCTTGCAGAGCTTAAGTTTCGGGTAGAACAGGTGATGAAAGTACAATGTTTCGCTTCCTCAGAAGAGAGCATAGAACTGCCATCGGGGTATAGTTATGACCTTAAAAAGATGAAGCTTACTTTTAATGGAGAAACGGTACAACTTGCCAAGACAGAGGCAAAGATATTGGAACTTCTTATCAAAAAAAGAGGCTCTGTTGTAAGTTGTGAAATGTTTTGGGAAGAGGTATGGGGAGAGTGGGTGGACCCTGCAAATATTCGTGTACAGGTAGGCAGTTTACGTAAAAAACTTGAAAAAGATTTTATTAAAAATGTACGTGGTGTAGGGTATAGTATTGATTTTTAATACCGATGATTTTGCCCGTAAATATGCGCTTATCTATACCGGGATATTGGCTGTTCTGTTGATAGCACCGCTGGTGGTCTATATGCAGCTGCTTTTACAGATTGATGAAGCAAAAGTAAAACTTTCTCTTGAATCTCAGGCAAAGAAGATCATCACTTCCATGCAGCAGTACCAAAATGAAGATCAAGTCTACTATTTCCCACGCTATAAAGAGTATAAAGCGGCACTCTATACGGACCAGTATGAAGAGATATTTTCAAATTTAGAGTTTGAACCTTTGTCCTTTACGGAAGGGTTTCATCAAAAAAGAAACCGTTATTATTATGTCTATCCTCTTCCAAACGGTTATTATTTCGGTGCAAACTATCTATTGGTATCTACCGTACATACAGCCTATGATATTTACTTTTTTGCCGCGATGGTGATGATCGCTATTGTGATCGCTCTGTTCATATTTTCATTTTTATTACTGAGAAACTTTTCAAGGCCTTTCGAAAAACTCAATATGCAGCTTGATAATTTCATCAAAGATTCTATGCATGAGATCAATACACCTTTGAGTATCATTAACCTCAATTCGGATCTTTTTGCCAGTAAATATGGTGAAAATAAATATCTGTTACGTATGAAGTCTGCTGCCAAAACCCTTGCCACTATTTACAATGATATGGATTATCTTGTGAAAGAAGGGAGGGTCAAGTATAAAAAAAGCACCTTGGACTTTGGAGAATTTATCCAAAACAGAGTCGATTATTTTCAGGAAATAGCAAATCTCAAGCAGATACAGCTCCATACGAATATCCTTCCGGGACTCACACATACATTTTCAAAAACGAAACTGCAGCGTATTGTTGACAATACGATCTCCAATGCGATCAAATACAGTAATGACAATAGTGATGTTGAGGTCAATGTATATATGAAGGATGCACATATAGTCTTTGAAGTAAGAGATCATGGTGTCGGTATCAAGGATACCAGTAAAATATTTTCACGATACTATAGAGAAAATGAAGCCAAAGGTGGTTTTGGAATAGGGTTGAATATCGTAAAGAAAATTATTGATGAAGAGAATATTCTTTTAGAGGTCGATTCAAAATTTGGAGAAGGCACAAGATTCCGCTATACCTTTTAAGCTCCTCTCCCCTTTTACAATATAAAACAAAAATACATAGATAAAAAATGTTGATAGTTTTACCCATATAACTTTATAGAACAGATAAGGCCAGCTTTTTTTTAGCTGGAGATTGACACCAAAAAAACAGATTATTGTATAAAGCACTATTTTTCAAATACATTAAAATATTTTATATTTAATAATAAATTATTTTACACATATTTTACACTTAACCGCTAAGATACCTCTTCAACTTATAAACAGGAGAGGAAATGACACAAGGAAAAACAAGTGTTTCAAAACGATCACTATTGAAATTTGCTTTGGTTGCACCGCTATTATTTAGTGGGCTGGAAGTGAATGCAGCAAACTGGCTCATGCTTCAGGGTACACAACCTGATATGGTAGCACCCAAAGGGGTGAAAGTACCGTATAGAAGCAAGGTGCCTAAAGTATGGGGTTTTATTCAAGCCAACTACAAAAAAGATTTTGGAGATGTCTTTATCGCACCGGATGGAAAAAATAAAACGCCGTTTTCATACCTTAACCCAAATCTGGAAGATCAAGAAGGTTTTAGTATTTTCAGAGCACGGCTGGCAGTTAGGGGGATGGCTGACAGCGAGAACCTTGTCAACTATTTCTTTATGACAGAGTTTGGAAACAGTGCTGTAAATAATCTTGCCGGGCATGATGTGGCTACCTATTTTACGGATGCTTCTATTACACTCAAGCATATACCAGGAGCTAAAGTTCGAATGGGGATGTTCAAGACACCTGGAAGTGAAGAGGGCCTTCGAGCGGTATTTGTCTCTCCTTATATAGAATTTACGACGATGACAAATCACCATCTTCTTGAACGCCAGATCAGTGATGTGGGTTCTGCACAGACTGGTGCAGCTGCCGGAGGTGCTTCGACAACGCATTATACTAGTACAAGCATAGATAAGCCTATAGCGGCATTCAGAGATAAAGGGGTACAGATCTTTGATACCTTTAAATTTCAGGATGACTGGTCACTGAGTTATGCCTATATGTATGGTAGCGGTACAGGTATTTCCCACAGCAGTTCCAATGATCAGGCAACCAATTACGGGTACCTGGCATTAGAACAGGAATTTGGAAAAGGCAAGGGATTCTATACCGAAGCGATGAAATTCTACGTATGGGGTCAGAACGGTAAACGTACATTGTATTCTGCAGCAGACGGAGAAATGGAATTTGACCGTAAACGTTATGGTGTAGGAATGACCTACTATCGTAACGGACTGCGATTTGAAGCAGAGTATATGAAAGCAAAAGGTATGATATTTACCGGTGCAAAAGAAGTAGATGTCGATCCGAATCCTGCTACGGAAGATTGGCAGTTTCAGTTTGCTGTAGGCAATGAAAATGAAGCTGATGGTGGTTATGTGAACTTACAATACGAGATCATACCTAATAAGTTTGAAGTGTTCGGGCGTTATGACTACTGTGATCGTTTGACCCATGATATCAAGGGAGAACGCAATTTTAAAACAACCACTTTAGGAGCTTCTTATCGTTATAGAGGTCCAACACGTATTGACTTGAACTATATTATGAAAGATGCAGAAGCACCGGGCAATCCAAATGCACAAAAAGTATTAGACAATATGGGTGATCGGATCGCGGTTCAGATTACGGCAGCTTTTTAAGAAAGGATAAAGAATGAAACTTAAAAAAAACCTATGGGTGATTATGGCATTTATGATGACAGCTGCCTTACCTGCACTGGCTAAAGAGAAGAGAGAAAATGATGTTGTAAAAATCGTCTATCAATGTGATTTCCCTGATGTACAGCGTATGCATCTTATGATCAATACTCTGAACAATGCTGTAAAACATTACCAGAGTACATTGGAAGAGTATGAGATCGATATCGTTGCTCTTGGTCCCTGTCTGCAATATTTGATGAAGGACTTTAAAAATACTGGATTTGAGAAAAAACCTTATATTGACCGTGGCGGACCTGCAGGAAACGGTACGGCAGGACGTATCAAGAATTTACTCATGACCGCAGGTGACAATATGAAAATCATTGGATGCCAGAATACCATGAAGAAGAAAAATGTTACAGAAGAACAAATGGAGGATTATGTAGAACTTACTCCAGCCGGGATCATTAAGATCATTGATCTTCAGCGCGAGGGTTATTCGTATATAAAAATAATGTAATACTTCTTACCCAGATCAAGCATAGACAGCTTAGACTGTTTGTGCTTCTCTTCATTTTCCTTACAACTGCATATTCAAAACATCATTTGCTTTTTCTCTGATAAAAAATCACATACTTAAATAAAGTATAACAATACACAGTTAGCAACATGCTTACACTTCTTTTACACACTGGGGTGCTAAGATATTTCATGAGTATCCTATAAAAAGGATCAAGTATGAAACTTAAAAAAAACCTATGGGTGATTATAGCACTTATGATGATATCTGTTTCACCGGCGCTGGCTAGTGAGAAGAAAAAGGGTGATGTTGTAAAGATCGTCTATCAATGTGATTTTCCGGATATCACGCGCATTCATATGATGCTTACCACACTAGATAATATTGTAAATCATTACCAAAGTAGATCAGAAGCGTACGAGATCGATCTCGTAGCTTTTGGTCCCTGTCTGCAATACGTGATAAAGGATTTTAAAGGTACTGAATTTGAGAAAAAGCCTTATATTGACCGTGGCGGACCTGAAAAAAATGGCACAACGGGACGTATCAGGAACTTACTCATGAAGGCAGGCAATCATATGAAAATTATTGCATGCCAGAATACCATGAAGAAGAAAAATGTTAGAATAGAACAAATGGAGGATTATGTAGAATTGACTCCATCAGGAATCATCAAGATCATTGATCTTCAGGGTGAAGGATATGCATATGTCAAGATAATGTAGTATTCTAAGAGCAAACTAGAGTACGGACAGCTTCACTTATTTATACCACATTTTAAACAATTCTTATGAAAAATATTAGCTCATATAATAATGTTATTTTATTAGAAAATAGAATAAATATATTTTTACAAAATTTACATTTTCTTTACAATTCTTAGTTATGATGCTTCCTGAAAAACAACTAAAAAGGAGTATGAATGCATACAAAGATCAAATGTTTTGCTTATGCAACATTGTTTTTATCAGCTTCGGCGTCACTATGTGCTGTGGACTTGACAAAAGCATATGATATGCCAGATGCAACAAAGATAATAGAGAACGATCTATTCCCTGCGGCTAAAACGTACACAATGCCAAAGAGCTGTGATCTTACAGATGCTGCGGCAATCGCAAGAGGGGAATTTATGTTCCATAATCTCAACGGAGAAAAAGTAAAAGGAAATCTACCAGCAGGATTGTCTAAGTTCGTTGAGAAAAAAGGTAAAGACGGCAAAGTGAAAAAAGAGCCTAAGCAGTATGGTAACTGTGTAGCATGTCATAACATTGAAGGTGCAAAAGGTGGAGGTAACATTGGTCCTGATCTTACAGGATATAAGGAAATGTTCCTGGATACAAAAGTAAGAGATGCACAATTTGTCTATCAGAAAATCGCAGATCCAAGAGTGGATAATCCAAATACACACATGACAGTAAATCTTACAACAGGGCTCTTTAATGAGCAAGAGATTTGTGATTACACTGCGTACGTAGTATCAGAAAAAAAGAAAAAGTAAAAGGAACTAAAGAATGGAAAGAAGAAATTTTATAAAAAGTATCTGTGCAGCATCAGCTGTAGCAGCGACAGTTACACCTTCGGCATTATTTGCAAAAGAAGCACCAAAGGGTGGAAATGTATTGAGTTATGATGCAGCAGTAGCAGCGATCACAGGTGGGAAAGCAGTAGCAGACAGTGATAAAGTACAGTTAACTGTACCGGAAATTGCAGAAAATGGTGCCGTTGTACCTGTAAAAGTGGATGTAGATCATCCTATGGAAGAAAGCAATTATGTAAAAGCGATCCATGTATTAAGTACTAAAAATGGTAATGCAAGATGTGCAGATGTCATGCTTACTCCATTAAATGGAAAAGGATATTTTGCAACGAGAATAAAACTGGGTGGAACGCAAGATGTTGTTGCCTTGGTAGAGCTTAGCGATGGTACATTTATAAAGTCAGCGAAAAGTGTAAAAGTAACTATCGGTGGATGTGGCTGATCTCATAAAGAGATGTTTTGATCATAGAAATTTTAACTTGAGGAATGAAAGAAGGGTATGACCTTTCTTTGAAAGTACGATAATTATAACAAAGGAAAAACAGATGGCAGAAAGAAAGTCAATGATAAAAATTAAACCTAAAAAGTTTAAAGTGGGAGATACAGTAAAGGTTGATTTTATTGTAATTCACCCAATGGATACAGGATTACAAAAAGATAAAAAAACTGGAGAGATCATACCTGCACACTTTATAGACAATATTACTTTCTCTTTAGATGGTAAGCCATTTACGACTATGAAAGTGTGGGAAACTGTTTCAACTAACCCATATTTTTCAGTAAACCTAAAAGTGCCTGGTAAAGGTACAATTACGGTTGATTATACAGACAATACGGGTGAGAAAAACTCTAAGAGTAAAAAACTTAAGCCAAAAGGATAAGCAATGAAAAGAGTAATATTACCTTTGGCTCTTTTGGCAACCATGGGAACTGTAACGGTAAATGCTGCTGATCAGTTCGCAATGAGCGATGCCGATAGAGCAATGTACTCAGAAATGTTAGAGAACAATCCTGCTGATATCTTTGTAGAAGAAGGTGGAGAGATGTTTGAAGAAGAGTTAGGTGGAGAAGCTGCATTGGCAAAGTTTTTAGGCATCTCTGAAAAAGAGTTACCTAAATACATTGCCGGTTTCCCAAGATATATAGCAAAACTTGGTAATGTTGTAGGGTTGGATCAAGTCATGCAAGCAATGCAAGTAGAGCAGGGTCAAAAGAAAACAGATCTCAAATCCGGGAAAATGTTCTCTATGCTTGCCTATGTAAAATCATTGGCAAATGATGAAGTGATCAATATCGATGTCAACGCAGATGAACACATTAAAGCAGCCTATGCATTAGGTGAAAAAACATATATGACCCCAAGAGGGGGAAGAGGACTTGCTTGTAACTCTTGCCACAGTGCAGATATCATTGGGCAAGTGCTTCGAACACAGCCACTTCCGGATCTAGGTGAGAACAATGTTGCAGGTACATGGCCGGCATACCGTATGACAAAGTCAAGTCTTAGAACGACACAAAGAAGATTTCAAGGATGTATGAAAAATGCATTGCTTGCAGTGATTCCTTTAGGATCTAAAGAGATGAATGCTTTGGAAGTATACGTGAATAAACTTGCAGCAGATAAGAAAAAAACAATGGCCATCCCAGGTTTGAAGAGATAAGGTGATAAAATGGAAATAGATAGACGTGACTTCCTCCAGATTGCTGCAACACTAGGTTTACTAGGTGCAACTGGAGGGACAAATCTTTTTGCCGGTGAAGCAGGTAAAGAGCGTATCAAAAACTTAAGTTTTTCTGATATAGTAGATTTCAAGGCAAAAGGTAAAGCAACCATTTTACATATTTGTGATTTGCATGCACACCTTAAACCGCTTTACTGGAGAGAACCATCTACACTGATCTCAGCTAAGAACCTGGTGGGTACACCGGGGTTCATCTGTGGTGAGAGTTTTCAAAAGTATTATGGTATCCAACCAGGTTCACTGGATGCGTACTTTGATACACACAATGACTTTACGGAACTTGCGAAGAAGTTCGGAAAAATGGGTGGTATCGCACACATGAAGCCGATCATCGATCATGTGAAGAAAGAGAGAGGTGCTGAAAACGTTATTCTTGTAGACAGTGGTGATACATGGCAAGGTACAGCAGTTGCACTCAAAACTGACGGTGAAGCTATCGTAGATGCGCAAAACTATTTGGGTGTCGATGTGATGGTGGGACACTGGGAATTTACTTATGGTAAAGAACGTGTTCATGAGTTGATCGGTATGCTGAAGGGTGATTTTATCTCTCAGAATGTTATCGACAATGATCCATTCTCAGATGAGTTTGAAGAGCTGATCTTCCCACCATACTCTATCCAGGAGATAGGCGGAGCAAAAATCGGTATCATCGGACAGTCATTCCCATTCACTTCTACTGCAAACCCTAAAAAGTTTACAGAAGGATGGAGTTTTGCATTGCGTCATGAAACGCTGCAAGAGTATGTGAATGAGCTCAGAGATGAGAAGAAAGTGGATGCTGTTGTTGTATTGAGTCATGATGGATTCTCTGTAGATCAGGAACTGGCTAAAAAAGTGACAGGTGTTGACTTTATTTTAAGTGGACATACGCATGATCCTAGCCCGGAGCCGATCATTGTCAATGATACAGTGATTATCATCTCTGGAAGCCATGGAAAATATATCTCTAGACTTGATCTGGATATTAAAGACAAAAAAGTAGCGGGTTACAGTTATAAACTCATACCTGTAGCATCAAATCTTATCCCTGCAGATAAAGCGGGAGTTGACTTGGTTGAAAAATGGTATAAACCTTATAACAAAGAGCTCAATGAAGTGCTCGGTACAACCAAAGGACTTCTCTATAAGAGAGATACTTTCTACTCAACGTTTGATTCGCTTATAGGTATGGCGATTCAAGATGAGATGAAATGTGATATCAACTTTAACCCAGGGTACAGATGGGGTACAACCGTACTTCCGGGTGACGATATCCTAAAAGACAATGTCTATGAGATGACGGCGATCACATACCCAGAGGTCTATACCTTTGATCTTAAAGGTAAAGTGATAGCAAAATTGATGGAAGATATCGCAGACAATGTATTCAATGCTAACCCGCTTTTACAACAAGGTGGCGATATGAGTAGAATTACAGGTGCAAGTTACAGCATCACTATCTCTGCACCATCGGGTAAGCGTATTTCTGACTTTATGATCGGTGGTAAGCCTATTGACATGGAAAAAACCTATAGGGTCTCATCATGGGGAGGAAACCTGCAGAATGTAGGTGAAAATCTTGATACAAAAGCGATACGTCCAGTCTATGAAGTGGTCAGTGACTACATTCGTAGACAAAAAGTGATCGACATTCCTATGGAGTCTAATGTGAAAATATTGGATATGGATTGTGGATGTCCGGTCGAAGGTGCGAAGTGTTCATAAGTTAAAACCGTGCCTCGTCTTTCTACTAGATATGTTGTAGTCTCCTTTTGAAAGGCGGGGCATTGGCGGTTGTGATATAATCACAGCTTTATTATAACACAGCGTTAATAAAGTCATTATGACTAAAAATACTAAAAGGGGTAAAAATGAACAAGGGAAGAATAAAAATCAGTTTAGCGGCATCAGCGCTATTATGTATGGGTACATCTGCGATGGCAGGTGGAGATATTGCACCGGTTGAGCCGGTAGTTGAAGCTGCAAAATCAGATACACCTAAACGCCAACTCAAAGGTAATATGACAGTTGTATATAACACATTACCGGGAAGCGTGGACAATCTTCGTGATATGTTTGGTGAAGGTATCTTTTATGGAAGACTCAGATCGAATACATTCTATTGGGATTGGGATACCGAAACTGCAAAGAATCAAGACAATAAAGCTTGGGGGCTAGGGGGAAGTCTTATCTATAAATCAGCGGTATTGAACGGGTTCAGCTTTACAATGGGCTATTATGGTTCATTAAACCCTGATTTCTTCAGAGAAGATGATGCAGATGTAGGATTCGTAAAAGCAGGTAAAGATACATTCAGCAGATATAAAGTTAAACATACAGGTGCTTACGGTATGCATGTACTTGGACAAGCGTATCTAGAATATAATAACGGTACGGTTGATGCAAAAGCAGGTCGTCAATTGTATGAGTCTGTCTTTACGGCTTCAAATGATACAAAAATGATTCCAAACACTTTTGATGGTGTAACAGTAAGTGCAAAAGTAGCACCAAAAACTACTGCAAGAGTAGCATGGTTCGCTAAACAAAAATTAAGAGACCATGAAGATGCACATGATCTCGTGACTTTCCAGGATGCAGCCGGTGATAACTGGGGTAACAATGATGATGCAGCGGTTCACAAAGGACTTACATATGACGCGTTTGTTCTTGCAGGTGAAGATCCGAACCACGATATGTTCCTAGGAGATATCAACACTAAAGCTGTGGACAATCTGGACTTTACTTTAAGTGCTTTAACAGTGCCAGGTGTTGTGACGGATGTTGTGGCTGAAGCACACTACAGATTCAACATGGATAACGGTTGGGCGGTAAGACCAGGTGCGAGATATTTCCATCAAATGGATAATGATGGCGGAGCTGTAGGTGGAGCTGCTCTTAGTGGTAATGAAACTGGTTATGATGCAGGGGCAGTAGGTTCTTTAGACAGTAGTCTTTTCTGTGGAAGAGTGGATCTTGAAATGCCAAACAAAAAAGGTTACTTTAGACTTGGGTACTCAAAAGTGGCTGATGAAGCGGATATCTTGGCTCCATGGAGAGGATTCCCTACAGGTGGATTTACAAGAGCGATGGCACAGTATAACTGGGTTGCAAATACGGAAACATTCATGGCAAGAGCACACTATAAGTTCAACTCAACATGGACAGCAAGTTTAAGATATGCGATCCAAGACTTTGATGATACTAAGCCAGGTGCACAAGCAGACAGTGATATATGGCACTTAGATACTTGGACGAACATCACAAAAAGACTGCAAATGAGAACACGTATCGGTATTGTCACTGCTGATGATGATATTATTACGACTGGTGGCGGTCTTAAAACAGATGTTTCTTATAACGAGTATCGTTTAGAGTTTAACTACCTGTTCTAGGAGTACGAATGAAGAGCATCATAGCATTCTGTCTGTTTTTATGGACTGCGCAGGCGCATGAATATCATTTGGCGCCTGTCAAGGTCGCTGAAGATGTACATTGCTTTTTTGGTGCACTTGAAAATATCACCAAGGAAAACGGTGGTAATATGGTGAATACATGTTTTGTCCAAACAAAACAGGGGTTTGTTGTCATAGACAGCGGCCCTACGTATGCCTATGCGAAGCAGGCATATACCCAAATGCAAAAGATCCAAAACCTCCCTGTAAAATATGTCATCGATACACATGATCATGACGACCACTGGTTAGGCAATAGTTTTTATAAAAGCAAAGGCGCTTTGTTGATAGGTCCAAGGACGTATGAACAAAATGTAGTTGTGGGTATGGAAACACGTATGCAGCGTACTTTGGGCAGTGAAATTTTCGGTAAGACGGAGATCGTCAATCTTGACACTGTAGTAGATGATAACCTTACGCTCAATGTCGGCGACAAGACCTTTGAAATTCAGCAATTGGTAGCAAAAGCACACACGAAGGGCGATCTTATAGTATACTTACGGAATGAGAAGGTACTGTTCGCAGGAGATCTTGTCTTTAATGGAAGGGTCACTTCCCTGCGTGACGGTTCGCTCATGGGTTCCATCAAGGCATTGGCAAAAATAGATGCATTGCATCCTGAGGTCATCATAGGCGGGCACGGATATCGAACAGATGCGAATGCTACACGGGCACTCAAAACCTACCTCCTTGAAATG
Organism: Sulfurovum sp. TSL1; assembly: GCF_019972135.1. Classification (NCBI taxonomy): domain Bacteria; kingdom Pseudomonadati; phylum Campylobacterota; class Epsilonproteobacteria; order Campylobacterales; family Sulfurovaceae; genus Sulfurovum; species Sulfurovum sp. TSL1. Next base: position 258,593 of record NZ_BPFI01000002.1, read on the forward strand.
AAAGAAGAGGTACTTGATGCACTGGATAATGATATTCCTATGGGAGAGATCACCCAAAAAGTAACCATGCCCAAGTATGAGAAGATGAAACTTTATGATGTATTGCACAGCCGTAATGTATTTGATGCGTATCGGGAACTTGAAATGTATGATGAGGATGAAGAATGAGAATAGCCTTAGCTATGTTACTCTATTTAAATGCACTCTATGCGGTGGAAGGCAAGGAAGTGTATGAAAAAAAATGTGCTTCTTGTCATCAGGGCTATATCCCTATGTCCAAACTCAAAGAGAATTTTCAAGACTATAACAATACACTGCTGAAGCTTGTTGCACCCACGTTAAACCAGCTCTCTTACAGATTAAAAAAGAGTATAGGAGATCCAAAAGGTGACAATGAGATACATCGTATGGAAGTAGCTGCATTCATCACTGAGTATGTGCTGCATCCAGACAGACAAAAAAGTCTCTGTTTAGACGAAGTGATGCAGTCTTTTCAAACCATGCCCAGTCTTGAAGGAAAGGTCAGCGAAGAGGAACTTGAAGCAGTCAGTACCTATATTTATGATTTTGATGAGAAGGTCGTAGAAGAGCATAGTGTAGCCTATGAAGGATTTGAAAAAGCATTGCAAAAGGCAAAGAACGAGCATAAGATCATTATGCTTAAAGTGATGACGAAAGATTGTTACTTCTGTAGAAAAATGGAGAGAGAAGTGATGGTGGAAAATGAGGTGGTCGAGATGCTGGAAAAGGATTTTATCCCCGTTGCGATCGATATTTCTACTACGGAACTTCCTTTAGGATTAAACACTGAATTGACCCCCAGTTTTATTTTTATAGATGAAAATGCTAAAGTGTTATTGAACATACCAGGTGCATGGGGAAAAAAGGATTTTCTTGATATATTGAGAGAAGCCAAAATGAAACAAAAGTAAAGGATAAACAATGAAAAAGATATTGATACTGCTCGTATGCGTATTCAGTTTTGCGGCAGCGGAGACAGAGTTTGCCGAACCAAAGCCCGCAATTGACAATCCTAGACAGCTTGTATTTGGTATACCTAGCGGAGAGATCAAAGAGATAAACCGTATTTTAAGTACGGTCAATAATGTCATGAAGTTCTATAGACCGGAAAACACTGAAGTGGTGATCGTGGCCTATGGACAGGGACTAAAGTCTTTACTGAAAAAAGGTGATGCAGATGTACGAAAACGTATAGAAGCACTCATGACCTATGATGTAGAGTTTATTGCGTGCGAGAACACCATGAGGACACTGCATATCGAGAAAAAAGACCTGCTTGATGACATTGGCTTTGCAACTGCGGGTATCGTCGAGATCATAGAGAGGCAGCTTCGGGGCTATACCTATGCCCAGCCATGATCTAGATTAAACTTTTACATATTATTTACAGAAGATTGTTATATTACGGTATAAAAATCAAAAGGAAATAAAATATGAAATTGTTAGTTAAAGGGATGCTTTGTGCATCATTGATCGTTACAGGCGGGATATCTCAGGAAGTTGTAAAGCCAGCAGCTAAAGCACCTGCTGCTATGAAAAGTACTACTCCGGATATAGAAGTATTCACTTCAGAAAACGCAGATGGAAAGATCACTCCTGCAAGCATAGAAGAAGCATTTAAAGAGGCAGGTTTTGTGATCTCTGCCAACAGGGATATGAATGGCCCTTTTGTGAAGCAGTTTAAAGAATCAGGTTTTGATATCTATAATCTTTTTACGTTGTATAAACCGGATGTTGTTCTGGAACTGGTAAAGAAATATCCTAATGTGGGTCTTTTTGCACCAATGAGTATGTCGATCTATACGAAAAAAGGTGAAAAAACGATCTCGGTCTCGTCTCTAACAGTCGAAGCAATGTCTAAGATCATGAAAACGCCAAGTGATGATAAAACCCTGCATGATTTAAGGACACTTGTCAAACAAACATTGAAAAAGGCAATGCCAAATGGTTCATTTGAAACATTACCGTATGTACAGACAGAGGCAAAAGGTGAACTTGTTACGAACTTCAGTATGGAGATGGATCCAGATGAGTGGGAAGACCAGTTAGAAGAGTTCAAAATGGGCTTTGAAGGTGAGCTTGCACCTAAAGGCTTTGTTATCGCAGGACATAATAACCTAGGTGATGATTTTAAAGAATCAAATTATGAAGCATTTGCTTTTTATGAAGTCTACTCTGTTTGTAAACTACCGGTGATCTACACTATCGCTAAAACAAGACCGGAAGCAGGGGCCTATGCGCCGTGTTCACTCTATCTCAGTAAAAAGAAAGATGAAGATGAGATGCAGATCGGATTTCCTTCTGTGTACAATTGGATGAGCTCCATGGCTATAGATAGCACAGAAGATATGGAAGTCCTAGAAGCTGCACAGGCAGGTATGAATAAGATATTAACCGGACTCACTGAGTAGTCTGGACAGCTGATAGCGATACGTATATATTCAATAAATATAAATAGCAGATAGTACTTATCATTTTTTTTTAACAAAAATGTTCTATTTGCTACATCAGATTAAAAACGCGAAGTTTCTTTAAGCAAATAACCAATTTTTAAAGCAAACTTTAATAGTATTAATCTAAGCATTTCCCTATGGTCTCATCGGATTAACGGGTACTTATAATTATTATAAGGTAGCTAAATTTAAGGAGGAAGCATGAAATTAGGTTTCTTAGTTGACCTTAACCTGTGTATGGGTTGTAAAGGTTGTGAGATTGCTTGTAAAGTGGAAAATGAAGTTCCATTGAGTACTTGGCGTTTACGTGTTAAATATATAGACTTGGGAACATTCCCGGATACTAGAAGATCATTTACACCATTACGTTGTAATCACTGTGAGAGTGCACCATGTGAGCGTATCTGTCCGGTATCGGCATTACATTATTTAGAAAATGGAATTGTAAATATTGATAGTGACAGATGTATCGGTTGTGCAGGTTGTATGATGGCGTGTCCTTATGGAGCGATCTATATGGACCCTGAAACAAACACAGCAGACAAATGTACCTACTGTGCACACCGTATTGAGAGCGGTATGATGCCAGCATGTGTGGTTGCCTGTCCGGTTGAAGCAAATATCTTTGGAGATATTGAAGATGACCACAGTCATATTTCACTCTATATTATGGAACACAAAGGTGCGGTTCAGGTACGTAAACCAGAGAAGCATACTTCTCCGACACACTTTTATGTAGGTGGAGGTAATGCAACATTGAATCCACTTGCACATCAGAGAATTGAAGGTTTCAGTCTCTTTAATAATATTACGCACCTAGAGCATGTAGGGGACAAAAATCACGGGATCCTTGATAGATTCTTGGCACCGTTCACTGGGCATCATGGTCCAACAGACAACGCAAGTTTGATTGAATCAGCGATAGATGCTGAATCTCATGAACAAGAGGGAGGTCACTAAGATGGTAGAAAGTACAATTAACGCAACGCAAGCAGTTGTTACACTCGATGTACCGATTCAGGGCCTTATTTGGGGGAGTATTATTACTGTAAACATGTGGGCAAAAAGTATCGGTACAGGTGTGGTCTTTTTAGCAGCATTTTTATGGTTTAGACATAACAAAGATGAAATGCCTAACTTAAGATGGCTTATGCCGGTGATCGCATTTGTATCATTGAACGTATTCTTATTGTTTACATTGATAGATCTACATCAGCCGTACAGAATGATACATATATTCACACATCCGCATTGGACTTCATCTATTACTGTCGGTGCATGGATGGCATCACTATTCTTGGCTCTTATTACAGTGCTCATGGTGATCGGTGCAGCAGATGCATTCCCAGGTCTTGGCGGTAAGAAAAACAAGCTTGCTGAAATCGCTAGAAATAACTCTGCAGTGTATGAAAAGATCATGCCATTTTTAGTATTTTTAGCGATCCCTGTTACTACATATACTGCCATCATTATGGCACAATCAAGTGCAAGAGAGTTATGGCAGGCACCGACTGAAGTCATGCAAATGATGTGGGCAGCACTTATGGCCGGTTCTGCAGCATTGATCTTTATTTCTGGTTCATGGAGTAAAGAAGCAAGAAAAGATTTGGCACTTGTACTTACATTTGCTGTTTTCTTTAGTTTTATGATGTATATGGGCGAGTATTTCTTCTCATTCAAATCTTCAGAAGCAGAAGCCGTTTTAGCATATGTACACTCAGGTGGGGCATATAGTGTTGAATTCTGGTTTGGTATGACACTTGGATTTATTATCCCATTCTTCTTGGGAATGAGTTACATGAAATCAGAAAACATGACGCTGCTTAGATTTGCAGCTATTTTAGCATTGGTAGGGTTATTCTTGGTAAAAGATGTTTGGCTTAAGATCCCACAAATGTTACCATTAAGTTAAGGAGAAGATATCTATGACAAAATCAATGAACACAGAAGATAAAAATTTTATCGAAGGTAGAAGAAGTTTCCTTAAAGGTACAGCTTACTCTGTAGCAGGTGCAACACTTGCGGCAGGCGTATTTAAAACTGTAGCAGATACGCCTGCAATGGCAGAAACGAAGTTTACACCTACACCAAAGACACTTTCATTCTATCCGCCACTTGAAGAGTGGGATAGCTTTACTGAGTTAGACGGAGATGATTGGAAAAGAGGTGGTACAGGTAGAAATGGTGTACAGAGCGAAGACAATCCTGACGGGATCAAAGCAACTGAGTATATGCTTGTCCCTACAGCATGTTCAAACTGTGAAGCATCTTGTGGTCTAACTGCATGGGTTGACCTATCTACATATAAAGCCGGTGGACAATTGGCAGTACGTAAATACATGGGTAACCCGCTTCACTCAGGATCTCGTGGTAGAAACTGTGCCAAAGGGTATGCAGCGCAGTCACAAATGTATGATCCGGATAGAATTCCTTTCCCTCTTAAAAGAGCACCAGGTTCTAAAAGAGGTGAAGGTAAATGGGTAAGAACAACCTGGGACGAGGCGATGAAAGAGATCGGGCAGAAAATGCACGATACACTCAAAACAGGTGATGAGATCTCTAAAAAATCAATCATGTACCACGTTGGCCGTCCGAATGAAAACGGTTTTGGTCACCGTGTACCACACTCTATGGGGATCGATGGTTATGATTCTCACACGAACATCTGTTCTGCAGGTGCGAGACAAGGTACGATCCAGTGGACAAACGATGACAGAAACTCTCCGGATTGGTCTAATGCAAAGCTGATCTTCCTTCAGTCTTCTCACGCTGCGGATGCAGGGCACTATTTCCAACAGGCGGCAGGTCGTATTGCTGAAGCACGTAAAAAAGGTGCGAAACTTGTTGTTATGGATCCACGTTTGTCAAACTCTGCGGGTATGGCAGACCTTTGGGTACCATGTTGGCCAGGAACAGAGACAGCACTCTATCTCTATCTTGCGAACAGAATCTTGAATGAAAAGGGTCTGAACGGTCAAGATCTTGTAAACCACAACTTTGTGAAGAACTGGGTAAACTGGGATCACCTTATGAAAGACAGAGACTACTTGAATGTACTTGTTGAAAAAGGATACATCAAGTCCGTACCTGCTGGTGACTCTTATGAAGAGTTCATTGAGATGATCGCTGAGATGTACAGCCCTTATACACTTGACTTTGTAGCGGAAGAGTGTCGTATAGAGAAACGTATCGTAGAAAAACTTTACGATATGTTCATTGATGCGGGTGCAAGAGTTGCAACCTATATCTGGAGAGCAGGACCGATAGGTCACAAAGGTGGATGGATGATCGCCAGATCAGCATTCTTACCATTTGTTCTTCGTGGTGCGATGGCAGGTGACAAAGGTGGTGTTGGGCTTCACCACTGGCATGTTATTTCGGTCAACGGTAAAGGAGATGCTGCCACTGTGGACGGTTCAGCACCTGCAAAAGTAGATGTATGGAACGAGCTGGCATGGCCGCCTGAGTATCCGTTGAGTTCATATGAAATGAGTCACATTCTGCCTCACCTTCTTATGGATGATGAGTGGAGAAATAAATGGAATGCCAAAGGATTGAACGTTCCTGAAAAGATCTCTGTGTATATTCCTCGTATGTATAACCCGGTTTGGATCAACCCGGATGGATTCAGATGGATCGAAGCACTTAAAAGAGAAGATAAGATCGAATTGTCATTCAACCTTTCTCCGACTTGGTCTGAGACAAACTGGTACTGTGACTTTATCTTACCTGTGGGACTTGCTGGTGAAAGACATGACCAACACTCAGAGGCAACCGAACCGAAAAGATGGTTAAGTTTCCGTAACCCGGCACTTAGAGTTGCATTGGAAAAAATGGGATGGAAGCCAAAAGATCCAACAAGAGCTACACTGGAAGCACACATCAAAGCAGGTCTTGGTGAGGTATGGGAAGAGGTAGAGTTCTGGGCAAACATCATGACACATTATGTAGATCCAGACGGATCATTGGGAATTCGTAAGCACTGGGCTTCAAAAGAAGATCCAAGCAGAGCTGTAACCATTGCAGAGTGGTATCAGGCAGCCTTTGATAAATTGCCTAACCTTAGAAAAGCAGCAAAAGCAGCATATCCTGACTCTAAGTATCCGAACTATGAGATGATGAGAGACAGAGGTACATGGTTAGAAGAAGCAAATATCTATAAACCGCAAGAGAGACCACTGAAAAAAGTAGGCGATACATATTTCGCGCATGGTCACGAGTATCATGAAAGTGAAGTGACTAAAGATGATTTCGGTGTACTTCTTGCAACGGGGCATGATGGTAAAGAGACTGCGATCGGTGTAGAAGTAGACGGTGAACTGGTACAAGGTTTCCATACACTGACTAAAAAACTAGACTTCTATTGTGAGTGGTTCAAAGAATGGAAATGGCCTGAGTATGCTATACCTATCTATCCAAAAAATGCTGAAGAGAGAAAGAAAATGACACATGTTGTTACGCAAGTACACCATGATTTCATGCAAAAAGAGAATGAGTTCGCGTTGAATACGGTATTTAGATTGCCATATAACATCCATACCCGTTCAGTAAACTCTAAACACCTTATGGAGATCTCTCAAAACCATAACCCGGTATGGATCTACACTGAAGATGCGAAGAGACTTGGCATTAAAAGAGGCGATGCCGTTAAGGTAACGATCCAAGATACTGTATCTGGTCTGGAATCAGGTTACTTCATTGCTATGGCGGTACCGACCGAAGCTACAATGCCAGGTGTAATGGCATGTTCGCACCATGCAGGTAGATGGAAACTTAAAAATGCAGTCGATATCCCTGGATTTGAACACAAACTAGGGATTATGGGTGTAGGTGCGCCATTATATGAGATGACCATGGATGGTAAAGAGGGAACACTCAAACCAACTCAGGGTATCGTAGCCGGTATGGACGAGCACAAAGACTCTTGGCAGTTCAAAGCGTACAACAGAGACCTTGACAATATTTGGTGGGATGGTCTTTCTGGTTCATGGCAAAATGCTGTGGCACCATCACATCCGGATCCGGTTGCAGGTAACCATGCATGGCACCAAAAAGTTGTGATAGAACTTGCAGGTAAAGATGATCAGATCGGTGACATTTATGTGAACTATGAGAACAATATGAAAGTGTACCAGGCATGGAGAGACGACTTAACACGTCCTCTTGACAGTACAGATACGCTTAGACGTCCTCAACACATTAAGCGTCCAGCTGTGCCTTTGTCTGACAAAGCATATGCAGTAAAAATCAAGTAAGGCAAATCTTACTGATGCATTTCCAGGCATTTTCCTGGGGATGCCTACACCATACAATTTCCCAGATAATTAATTTCTTATTACTTATTTATCTTGAAAGTGGTATAGTGCCAAAATATTTAACATGAAAGCAGATATATAGAACATGGATTTAATGAAACAAGAGATAGAAAACCGTATCGCAATTTATGCTTTGATCTCAAGATTGATGCTTGTAGAAGTCGATGAGACATTTTTGGAGAACATTGAAAAAGATGAGAGACTTTTATCTTTTTTCCCTAACTACAGGGACTGGTCCAAACGCAAAGAACTTTCACGTAAAGAGCTCATAGACCAGTACTATAATGTGGACTTTACCAACCTCTTTTTAATGCACCTTGTACCGTATGAGAGCTTCTATACAAGAGATGATCAGATGATAGAAAGCGGTGGAGACAACCCTGTCGTTGAACTCTATAATGAGTTGGATTTTCGTGTTGAACTGGATGCTGCGAGAGTAGTCAGTGCAGACCATATAGGTGTGGAACTGGAATTCATGTATATGTTATGTGTTGCACTGCAAAAAGCTTTAGATGCCGAAGACAAAGACGGTATCTGTGAGTTGCTTCAGGTACAACGTGCATTTTTAAAAGAACACCTTTTGGAGTGGGCACCTTTGTTCCTTATCAATGCAAAACGTGAATCACGTACGCCGCTGTACCATGACGGTGCAGAGCTGGCTTTAGAGTTCCTGCTCAGTGATTTTGAATATGTGACAGAAAAATTATCGACATATTGTGGGGATAAAGCGTAGTTTATGGGTTTACATTTTGATGTGGGTGCGTGTGTAAGAGCGACAAGTAAATTTTCTCAGTGTACCAAGTGTGTAGATATCTGTCCGGACTCTATAAGCCTTGTAGACAACCTCCCTAGTTTTAGTGCAGCCACTGGAGTGGAAGCAGCGGCATGTGTGGGTATCTGTCCTACAGAAGCTTTTGCACTTTCGGACTTTTCTACCACAGAGTTTTTCTTTACATTTTTAGAATCCAAAGTAAGGCTCATTTCGCCAAAGTTCAATGTCCCTTGTATTTCAGTGTTGAGTGTGGAACATTTGATCTCTCTGGCTCTGGCAAGTGATGAGACGATCACGATAGATATGAGTTCGTATGATGAAGATTCACTCCTTTTTGAGCATATTGAAGAGCGTATAGATGAAGCGAATTTTGTCTTATCGAGTTTTTCTACCAAACAGCTCACTACGAACCATATGGCAGCCAAAGAAGTTACACGAGAGAATGAGACAGAGAATGAAGATGAAGTGGTATCTAGACGCTCCTTTTTAGGCAATGCTTCACTTGAAGGTGTGGTAAAACACAAAAAAGCATTTGATGATGCGGTCGATGAAGATGAACTGCAACATTTTGAGATAGATGCCTCTGTGATAGCCAAGATCAAAGATAAAAAACTGCCAAATAAACGCAAAATACTTTTTACCACACTCAAACGTGCGGAAGTACCTAATGTGTTTGAAGTACTTCCGGAAGAGGAAGTGAGCTTCACTTCCCAAAAATTCGTGGATGAGAGTTGTACCAACTGTCAGATCTGTTACCGTATCTGTCCTACCGGGGCACTTTCCTCTGACGGTAAGTTCTCACTCATACATTTTGATTCCATGCTTTGTGTGAAGTGCCGTTTGTGTCATGATGTGTGTGAACCCGAAGCGATACAGTTGCAAAGCGGATTTGAGATCAAAGAGTTCTTTGAACCTACACAAAGAACCCTTGCAACGTTCAATATCAAGCGCTGTAACGAGTGTGGTAATAACTTTACCTATACTGGCGGTGAACAGATGTGCCCACGCTGTGCAGTGGAAGAGGAAGAAGCGATGTTCCTGCATGATAATGCTAAGCGTATGAGAGGGGAGGAATAGTTATGCAACCCCATGAGATCAAACCCGATACTGGACTCTGTACCATCCTTGGTTATAATGCCCAAACAGGGTATATGCGAAGATACTTTAACAAGATCATGAAACGCAATGGTATCAATGCAACAGCGATTGCCCTGAACATTAAAGATGAACATTTTGATTTTACTATGGCAAATGTCGGAAAGTCAAAGGTCACGCAAATGATGATTGAAAAAGAGTTTGGTGCCAAGGCTATACCTTACTGTGAAAATCTGAATGATTGTGCCCAGAGAGAAGGGCGTGTCGATTTTGTTGAAGTTGCTGATGGTAAGGTGCAGGGATTTTGTCTGGATGATGTGGCAAAAGCGTTCTATGACAAACCTGAGTTCTTGGATGACCAGATCATTTTTGTGACAAAGATGATGCTTATAGCCCATAGATGGTTTGATGCAGAAATAAATGTGGATGATATTCCGTTATTAATAGGAGAAAAAGAATGAGAGATATAGACGATTTAAGAAAAGAGTTTGAAAACTTCAATGAGAAAAATTTTAACGGCACCCCTGCATTTGGCCCTGATGGGCAATGTGCTGCGGATGAAAAGGTAGACCTCAAAGATTATCCTTCTTATACTGAAGCACTGTATGCGAAGCTTATCGCTCCACATGTAAGCGGTATTTATATCTCAAGATGGGACATTAAAGATATTGCGCTTGATGCAGGGGATTCTATGGCGATCCATCCGCGTAAGCGTATGTTTGAGTTACTCATGAAGTTCGCAACGAGCAGGGAGAATATGCAATCTGTACTTGATGCACTTGAAGCACATATGGAAGATAAAATTGCGATATATACAGAGTGTATGACTAAATTTCCAAACTCTGCAGAAGTCTTTCAGCCGAAGATCGACAAGGCCAGAAAAACAATGAAGCTTTTCCCTCAGATCATAAAAGAGTATTTCCCTGAATAACTAGAGTGGCCCTTATCATACTTTAAGTATAATAGATTATCTTGAAATTGTAAGGTAGACAATGTCTGAAATCAAAAAAGAAGAAGTACTCGCATATCATAAGCAGGGGAAGATAGGTATAGACCTTACGAAACCCTGTGACACGCAACATGAACTTTCACTTGCCTACACCCCCGGTGTGGCGATCCCCTGTCTTGAAATTGCCAAAAATGAAAATCTCTCTTTTGAATACACCAATCGCTCTAATCTGATTGCAGTCATCTCTGATGGTTCGGCAGTACTAGGTCTGGGGAACATCGGTCCTCTTGCATCCAAACCTGTCATGGAAGGGAAATCCGTACTCTTTAAAAAGTTTGCAAATGTAGATGCTTTTGATATAGAACTGGATGTACACAGTGTAGATGAGATCGTCACTACATGTAAAGCGATCTCTCCTACTTTCGGGGGAATCAACCTTGAAGACATTAAAGCACCTGAATGTTTTGAGATAGAAAAAAAGTTACAGGAAACACTTGATATCCCTGTGTTTCATGATGATCAGCATGGAACGGCTATCATTACGACGGCGGGATTGATGAATGTACTTGAATTGACAGGTAAAAAAGTGGATGAGATCAAAATCGTAGTGAACGGTGCAGGTGCTGCGGGTATCTCCTGTGCAAAAATGTATAAAAGCTTGGGTGTTAAACATATTGTTATGTGTGACAGCAAAGGGGTACTTAGCACGGATAGATCAGATCTCAATGCCTATAAAGCACCTTTTGCTATAGATACAGATGCCAAGACACTGGATGATGCGATAGAGAATGCCGACATGTTCTTAGGTTTGAGTGTTGCCGGTGCATTGAGCAAGGAGATGGTAGCCAAAATGGCACCTGAACCTATTATCTTTGCTTTAGCCAATCCTGTACCTGAAATTTTACCGTCCGAGGTGAAAGAAGTACGTGATGATGCGATCATTGGCACAGGACGTTCTGATTATCCCAACCAGATCAACAATGTATTGGGTTTCCCTTTTATCTTCAGAGGCGCATTGGATGTGCATGCAAAGAAGATCACAGAAGGGATGAAAATGGCAGCAGCCAAAGCTCTGGCAGCTTTAGCCAAAGAGCCTGTGCCTGACTATGTAAAGGCCGCCTATGAGAATGATACGATAGCGTATGGAAAAGAGCATATCATTCCTTTGCCTTTTAACAAGGAAGTCCTGGTCTGGGTCGCTTCAGCTGTAGCAAAAGCCGCCTTTGAAGAGGGTGTCTCACGGGTAGCGCATTATGATCATGAGACCTATAAAGAGCAATTGGGATGTATTATTTATGGTTGTCCTGAGAACAAGTGACAGATGAATATAAAATCGTATATAAATCTGTATGAGCTATTGGCGTTAGATCCTGCTACTCGGGAAGAGAACCGTGCTTTTGGGTTAACCCATGTGATGTTAAAAAATAAACCTGCGGAACAACTTTTGGCATGGGTAGAGAAGCATCAAGAGAAGTTGAGAAAACCACTTTTAGCTGACACTTTTTCTTCCTATCTCTACCGCGTCACTTTTCTACTTGTCATGGTTGCATTTGCGTTCGGACTGCTCTCGGGTGTGGCTTTACTCTCTTACCATGGAGATGAACCGGTCAATGTCATTTATTTTATGGCTGTGACTATTGTTCTCCCTATTTTTACGATGTTGCTTACATTTTTTGCGATGCTTAGGGCCAGGAGTGCTGAGAACGTTCTGATACATCTTTCACCGGCTTTCTGGATGGAAAAGATCATGGGGTTTTTACCTGGTAGGGTACAAGAGCAGATACAAGGTTTGAAGTTAAACCCTCTACTTACAAACTGGATCATCATTAAACGTTCACAGATCATCGTGTTGTTCTTCTCTCTTGGATTGCTCTTGTCACTTTTGGGCGTGATCGTGACGAAAGATATCGCTTTTTCCTGGAGTACAACCCTGCATATTTCGCCTGAACTGTTTCATAGTTTTTTACATACTGTTGCATTTCCATGGAGGGAGTTCGTTCCCTCTGCCGTGCCATCACTTGAACTGATAGAGCAGAGTCAATATTTCAGATTGGGTGATACGCTGGATGAAGAGATGATCGCACATGCACCGCAGCTTGGAGAGTGGTGGAAGTTTTTGGCTTGTTCTACCCTGTTTTATGCCATTTTCTTACGCTTTTGGATATGCATCCTTGCTTCTTTCGGATTGAAAAATGCGATCAAGCAATCGCTTTTTACGTTATATGGAACGACACAACTGCTTAGAGAGATCAATGAACCTATCATCACTACTCATGCAGATAAAAGTGAAAAGGTATTTCTATCTGAAGATGGCAATTATGGTCAGATCGTCAATAGATTGGATGCCTCTTATGATGGGATACAAGGCTGGGCTATACCGCATGATACGCTTTTGGTGCTGGGTGAACGTATGAAGGTCATCGCACCTGCACACTATGAAGTGGGGGGTGCCAACACACTTGAAGAAGATACGGAGATCGTATTTAAAAGTCATGGGGAAATAGTGTTGTTCGTGAAAGCGTGGGAACCTCCGACGATGGATTTCGTAGATTATCTCAGTGAATTGACCGGCAAAGTAGATAAAGTGATAGTAGTACCCATAGGTACGGCAGAAAATGACTATGAAGCATCTGCTAAAGAGATAGACGTATGGGAAAATAAACTCTTTGGGATTGGTGATAGAAAAGTATGGTTAAAAAGATCTGGCACTGATGCAGTGGGGAGGGAGGTAGAGAATGCCGAGTCGTAGACAGATCGATGTACCTCATCCTACATTTGCTGTTGTAGGGCATCCGAACAAAGGAAAAAGTTCTATTGTCTCAGCTTTGGCACTGGATGACTCTGTGCAGATATCTGACACCCCCGGAACCACCACCAAAAAACGCTCATTTCCTTTAAGCGTGGATGGAAAGGTTTTATATGAACTTTATGACACCCCTGGTTTTCAAAGAGCACGAAGGGTACTTGCATGGCTGGAAAAACATGATGTGCCCGCAAATAAGAAACATGAGGTGGTACAGGCATTTATCGATACACATAAAGAGGATGAACGTTTTCATGATGAAATAGAACTTCTTGAACCTATCATGGATGGAGCAGGTATCATTTATGTGGTAGACGGTTCTCAACCTTATGGAGAAGAGTACGAAACAGAGATGGAGATACTTCGCTGGACAGGACAGCCTTCCATGGCACTGATCAACCATATCGACGAGACGGATTACAGTGAAGAGTGGAAGCGGGCACTGGAACATTATTTTAAGATGGTACGTACCTTTAACCCTATGCGGACAGACTTCCAACAGCATATGAGCATACTCGAGAGCATGGCCCAGATGAAAGAAGAGTGGATAGCCCCTCTGAAAGCATCGATCAAACTTTTTCAACAGTATCAGGAACAGAAGCTTGAGCGTAGTGCGGCACGCATTTCCAGATTGGTGTATGAATCTGTGAGTGCTGTGGAGACACTCTCTTTTTATACCCATGAGGCCAGTGAAGCAGAGAGAGGGAAGATTGAAACACAGTATAAAGACCGGTTACGTGATTTAGAAGTTACAGCACAAAAGGATATTGAGGAGATATGGAACCATGACCACCTTCAAAAAAAAGAGAAAGTGTTGACGTTTGAAGGGATGGATCTTTTTTCAGAAGAGACAGCTTCTGTATTTGGATTGACGCGTAAAGAGCTTCTCATTACAGGAATGACCTCAGGTGCAGTCACGGGTGCAGGTATCGACCTGCTTTTCGCAGGGCATACACTTCTTTTGGGCGGAGCCATAGGGGCACTGGTAGGCGGTACAGGTGCCTATTTTGGTTTCAATGAGCTTTCAGAGGTAAAAGTGTTAGGTCAAACCATGGGTAGACGCTATTTGGAGATGGGGCCTATGGAAAATAGAAATTTTCCTTATATCTTACTGGGACGTGCCATCTATCATACGATGAAGGTCGCACAAACTTCCCATGCCAAAAGAGATGTGTTCGATATTGAAATGGATCAGACCTTTAAAGAGAAATGGCTGGATGAGACATCAAGAAAGTCTTTGGAAAAATACCATAAAAAATTTCGTTCAGGCACTGCGCTGGAGTCTGAAGAACTCAAAGCGTATGAAACGCTCATAAAGCGTATATTAAAGCATTTGATCGATGCCTGAAAAGAATCCTTTTAAACATTTACATCAAGACCATGATGAGAATGAGCGGTCAGAATCCTCTTTGCACTCCAAAACAGTGGCAAAGCGGGTCACGTTAGGGATCTTTGTCGTATTCCTCCTGCTTTTCCCCCATTATGCACCATGGGAGCCGGGTTATGCTCAGGGTGACTCTTTACTACAGAGGATATTTACCCTTTACTTTTTCGTGGCCAATCAGACTTTGGGTATCGTACATGAAGGAGGACACGGTGTCTGCTATATCTTACGCTGTCCAGAGTTTGTGACCATGGCCAACGGAACGCTCTTTCAGTTGCTTTTCCCTGGATTGATCGCCTATTATTACCATCGAAGAGGCAACCTGTTCGCTGCGCTGATAGCACTCTTTTTCGTGGGCTTCTCTCTCCAATACACTGCCTGGTATCTTTCGACCGCCCATGAAGGCCGTATACTCCCGGCACATAAATCCTTTTTAGGTGTAGATGCGATCCATGACTTTAACTATATGCTCAGTGTAATGGGGCTTTTGGCATATGAATCTTTGATCGCTGGTTTCACAAGGTTCATAGCGTATCTGATCATGCTTGCCGCGGTCATAGGAATGTTTTTCGAAGCGTTTCCCAATAAGCATAAGAAAAGCGTAAAGAGGGGACGGCGTAGAGAAAAAAAGACTTTTAAATAAGTCTCTCGATCCCCATAAGTATTGCAGCAGTTAAAAATCCACCGGCGATCCCGGCCAATACATCATCGAGCATCACACCAAGCCCGCCTTTAAGCTCTCTGTCTATCCAGCCTATCGTTGAGGGTTTCCAGATGTCAAAAAGACGGAATGCCGCAAAACTGAACACGATAGCTAAGAGTTCAACATAAGGATAGTGCATCGTAACAGCCGTTGAATATGCGATCATAAGGCTAAGCCACATACCGGCCGTTTCATCTATAACGATCTGCTGATGGTCATGTATCCCTGTAGCTTTCTCATATTTGTTCACTTCGAAGATACCGATGATGGTAATCGCAAGTGTCAGCATAAAAAGTGTTTCCATTCCAAAGTAGTGAATCAGTGCCACGCCTGCAGGAAGGGAAGCCAGGGAACCTACCGTACCAGGTGCTTTGGGGCTGAGCCCTGCACCAAAGAATGTGAGAAAAAGTTTTTGAATTGTCATAAGATCCCCTCTTTTACGTCAGTGATGATGTTTGGTAGAGTTCGATAAGTTTCAGATAGAACTGCTCTTCACTCTGTTGTTCCAATAGACCTGAACCTGGCATTAAAGAGTAATGCATCTCTTGAAGGTTCTCAAACCTGTCGGGTAAAAGTGCAGCAAGGATATTTGCAGAGACCTCTTTTCTGACCAGGATAGAAGGGGGAATGAGTCCTGCCTGGATGAGCTTCATAATGGAGGCTGAGTCATAGTGTACATGGTGATGTTGTCCATGAGGACAGGTCCGTGTACTCACAAGTGTTTTACAGGTATCACAATAGACAAGCTCATCGATGGTCTTGATCTCAATATTGATATTCTGGCATCGATCAAAGACAGAACTTAGACGGTTTTTATCATAATACAGACCAAGCCCGCCATGATTTTTACCAATGACCAGCTGGCTGCATCCATAATTTTTCGCTAAAAGCGCATCTAAAATGAGTTCATTGTACCCTGCAAAGATGTAGGTATTCTCAAATGGGATGATAATGACCTTATTGCGTGGTAAAAAGTTATCGACAAAAGTCGTGAGTGCATTATGGCGTATGTCATAACGAAGACCTTCAGTGGTAAAAGGTTTACGTAAAAAGATCACAAGAAGATCGGAATTTGTGATCGCTTCACGGATCATTCTTTCGTGTGCACGGTTTAAGGGATTCGCTGCAAGCATCATGGATGAGATATGCTTGGCCCCTGTCCTTGTGATCATATTTCTTATACGTTTCATATTGTCTTCGATCAGTGGATAGGTGACAGTATACTCCCCGGATACAGCTATTTTACCCAGTCTCAATATGGTATTTCTCACACCAGGGTGTGTCGTGTCTGAAGTACCATAGATGTTCTGTAGACGCTGTGCAGGATCGACTTCAAATGTCTCTTCCACTATCAGTTCACCCACAATGTTCCCATCATTGATCAGCGAAACAACTTCATCTTTTTGCAGCGTCTGCAAAGTTTGATGATTTTTTTTACCTTGGGGTGCAAGGATAAAAGAAAAAGGAAAAGGTACACCTTTGTACATTTTGGTCTCATCCACATTCTGGGCTTCTTTTTTATTCATCAGCTTTTCTACAGGAGAGATAAGCCCTGCCTTTACCAAGGCCAGAGTAGAAAGGGCCTCAGTATCTATATAGAGTGATTTATTTCTTTTTGAATAGACCATATTTCTTCCTTTTCTCCCATAAACTTTTTCTTGAGATCCCTAACTTTTTAGAGAGTTCTGTATCTGGAAATTTGTATTGAAAACTGTTCACAATGAATTTGACATAATCGTCTATGGTCAGGATCTCGTTTTGATCATAGAGTTTAGAGTCCGTGTTGAGAGTGATCGTCTCGAAATCCGACTCCAGTTCTGTGGTACTGCATAGAATGAAATCATACTCCTTCAGCATTTCCAAAAGCGCTTCTTTGTCTGTTTTCTTGAGCTGATGGATCTCGGTAATGTAAAGCAGGGAAGAAGGACTGCTTTGGAGTATTTTTTCTTTCCAGTGCTTGTCACTTAAAGGGACAAAAGTAAGCAGCATATTTGTTTGTTTTGCATGTTCAAAAACGACTTTGTCCACAAGTCTTTGATAATTTGTCTCTATCACAAGCGGTGTGGTGATCTCTGCGATATCAAAGTCGGTTTCGATATCATGCAGAAGATTTTGCATATACTCTTGATAGAGAGAGGTTTGTTTCTTGAGGGACTGGTACTCTTTATAATGCTCTATCTTGCGCATAAGGTCTTCTAACATAAATGGTTTAACAATGTAGTCTTTTGCTCCCAGTTTCAGTGGTTCTCCAACCGTATCATTATTGATATAGTTCACCATCAGGATAATGATCTTGTCCTTAAACTGTTTGATCAGCGGTGAAGTGTTCTGCCCCGGTAAATTTGTCGAAAGCAGATAGGCATCCCCCTGACTGTTCATAGCCTCTTTAATGGAACTGTATATCTCAGTCTCATAGCCATTTTCGTTGAGTTTAGAGGCGATACTTTGCGCCAAATAGAGTTCATTTTCTACAATGATTATTTTCATATGTTTTTCCAATTCAAATAAGTTAAGTTTGCTACGGCATGTACTGTCACACCTTCTTTACGTCCTACAAAACCAAGTTTCTCTGCTGTCGTAGCTTTGATATTGATAAAGTTTTTTCTTATACCGAGTATGGAAGCGAGTGTGGCTCTCATCTCTTCCTTATACGGTAAAATTTTTGGTGCTTCAGCCATGATAGTCAGATCTACATTGCCTATGCTATACCCAAAAGAGGTGATCTTTTTTACGGTATTATGAAGCAACATTTTAGAGTCTGCTCCGGCATAGGCCTCTTCACTGTCCGGGTAAAGCTCGCCGATATCACCCATGCCCGCAGCACCTAGAAGCGCATCTATCAGTGCATGGATGGCGACATCACCGTCACTGTGCGCTTTAAAGCCATAGTCAACATCTATCTTGACACCACCTAAGAGCATCTCTTTGTTTTTTTCAAAAGGATGGATATCTATACCAAAGCCGGTGAGTGTTTTCGTTGAAGGTGGCTGAAGACACGAGAGTTTTTTCAGGTCTTCAAGGGTGGTGAGTTTATGCGCATCCACTGAGCCTTCCACAAAATGTACCTTTTCTCCAAGAGAAGCGATCGCAGAACTGTCATCGGTGAATACCGTTTCAGTTTCGAGTGCTCTTTTGAGCATTTTTGTAACAGAGAGTTGAGGGGTCTGAATGATCTTTACCTTGTCTCTGTCTATCGGTGTACTATCCAGATAGAGTGTATCCGCCACAGGGAGTACAGGTACGATACAGGCTCCTTCTCCTTTTGCTTCCATAATGCGGACTATCATATCTGAAGGAACACAGCACCTGGCGATATCACTGACAAGTACATACTCTGAAGTTACCTTCTGAAGCGCATTGCTAAGTGACGCCTGTCTACTCTCTCCCCCCTCTATATAGGTATAAGAAGCAAAATTTTTCATCAGACGTATCTCGTCTTGTGTGGATACGATGATGACCTGATCAAAAACGGCACTCTTTTCAAAGTGTTCAGCAACATGCAGCCATAGAGGGATATCCCCGGTATAGAGCCACTGTTTTTTCATCTGAGTTTTAAATCTTGAGGAGCTTCCTGCGCCTAAAAGTATCAAAGTAGTGTTTGACAAGTTCATTCCTAAATATCTATATCAAGTATAGTGTGTATCAAATAGTAACGAATTATACTCATAGAACCCTTTAGTCATACTTTATCGGACAAATTTACTCTTAATTACGATATTAGTCTATTTTTTCAATCTAATTTAAGATTCAAGTGGTATAACTCGTATATCATTAACGAAATAAAAATTAAGTTAGGAATAAAGAACATGACACAAGAAAATGTATTAGAAGCGTTGAAGAACGTAACATATCCGGGCTTCACGAAAGACATCGTAACATTCGGTTTTGTCAAAGATATCCTTATCGATGGAGATACTATAGGTTTGACAATAGATATTACATCATCGGCGGATGAGGTAAAAGCACAACTTAGACTTGAAGCGACAAATGAGCTCAATAAACTCGGGTTTAAAGACGTGAACATTAATATCACTGCTCCAGAAGCACCAAAACAAATGTCTAACTCTGTCAGTGGTAAGAACATCGCGCCACACGTTAAGAACTTTGTAATGGTAAGTTCAGGTAAGGGTGGTGTTGGTAAATCTACCACATCTGTAAACCTTGCAGTGGCTATGGCAATGCAAGGTAAAAAAGTAGGTCTTCTTGATGCAGATATCTATGGACCGAACATTCCTCGTATGATGGGTGTTGAAGATCAAAAACCCGAAATCCAGGGTAACAAAGCAGTGCCGTTAAAAGCCTACGGTGTTGAAATTATGTCTATGGGTTTATTGATGGAGCCGGGAACGTCTCTTATCTGGAGAGGTTCTATGATCATGAAGGCGATCGAGCAGTTCTTGAGAGATATTCTTTGGTCTGAACTGGATGTACTTGTGATCGATATGCCTCCAGGAACTGGTGATGCACAGCTTTCACTTGCACAAGCTGTACCTATCACTGCGGGTATCACAGTCACGACACCACAAGAAGTTTCTCTTGATGACAGTAGACGTTCATTGGATATGTTCCAAAAACTCCATATCCCGACTGCGGGTATCATTGAGAACATGAGCGGTTTCATCTGTCCTTCATGTGATACTGAGTCTGATATCTTTGGTATGGGTACAACAGAACCGGTAGCCAAAGAGTACGATACAAATGTGATCGCGCGTATCCCGATAGAACCAGCGATCAGAGTAGGTGGAGATACGGGTATGCCGGTGACTTATCATCAGCCGGATTCTGAAACGGCTAAACGTTATCAGGAAGCTGCATCGAACCTTCTTGCATTTATCGATAAGGTAAATGCTGAAGGTTTGGCAGATAACTCAAGTGTACAGCCTACGACGCCTCCAGGTGTCAGTGCATGCAGCACAGGTGCAGGAGCAGCTTCTGCACCAGCAGAGAAAAAATCTGATGGTGATGAAAGCTGCGGAACAGGCTGCGGCTGCCACTAACCCTTCAGATTTTATCGCATCTTTGACCGAACGCAATAAAGCGATTCGGTCATCAATATTAAAATATACTTTCTTACTTCCACTTCACGTATACCATTCAATCAAATCTATAGTAAACCCCATTGAATATAATCCAAGTGCAACTTAGTCGCATTTAATAAAGTTTCAGTTATAATCCCGCCATGAAAATAGAAGCACTGATCAAAGATAAAAATATCAAGCTTACCACTGCAAGGGTAAAACTTTTAGAGATATTCAAAGAAGCGGACAGACCTTTATGTTATGAAGAGATCAAAAATGATATTTCTATGGATAAAGCGACTTTTTATAGAAATATTGCCAAATTTGAGGAAGAGGGTATCTTGAATGCTTTTGAATCCAATGATAAAAAAAGATACTTTGAGGTCAGACTAAATCCACATGCACATTTTGTTTGTGTAAAGTGTAATAGTGTAGAGTGTATTAAAAATATTGATATTACACTGCCAAAGTATGAAATTAATAATGTGATCATCAATGGTATCTGTCCATCATGTTCAGCCTCAGTGTAATCAACGAATAGTGTAACACTTTATTGCATTTAATCATAGGAAAGGAGACGATCTGGATGAAACTAAAACAGTCTATTAATGTACTCTTGATTGCTCTTTTTGTATGGGCATTTCAAAGTACAACCATTCACTTTCAGCATCATAAGCAGAAGGAGATCTCAGAATGTAACGTCTGTGATACATCCCAGAAGATGAAGCTTTATCAACACAATACTCCTGTGATTGTGGTGAATGAGAATCTTGCCGTAAAAATAAGAAGAGAAATAGAACAAGTTGTTGTTAATGTAAGGTTTGACTATACAGATGAACCCCTGTTGAAGCAGATCGATATTGTCAAACATTCTCAATATCCCAATAGACTCCTAGCACTGGGCTTTAATGCTACTGCACCTCCGGTATATTTTTCATAATCCAAAAATAATTCAACAAAAACCATTTTCAACAACAAAAATATTAATCATTAAGGATAATAGACTATGAAAAAAATAGTATTAACAAGTATGCTGTGTGCAGGATTTGCATACGGTGATATCGCACAACTTTTAGACGAAGACAAAAGAACTTTTGACAGTTCAAAATATATTCCGGATATCTCGCTCATTGGGGATTTCTCTTATGTAAATCGTAGTATAAACGATGATGAGCTGTCTCATCTCGGACTTCCTGGTATCGCACATGGTCTCTATGCAGAACATGCACACGGTGGCAGCAACGAGGCTACATATAATGCAAATCAGGGATTTAATTTTAACTATGCGGAGCTGATTCTTTCAAGCAGTGTGGATCCATTTTTCAGTATGGATGCCACGTTTCACTTCAGCGAAAGTGGTGTAGAAGTAGAGGAAGCTTATTTTACTTCGACCGCATTGGGAAATGGACTGAGATTAAGAGGCGGTAAACTTCTCTCAAATTTCGGATATATCAATGCACAACACCATCACTATTGGGATTTCGGGGATATGCCACTTGTCTATGAATCATTTTTAGGTACACATGGAATCAACGAATTGGGTGCCCAGATCCAATGGACAGCACCAACGCCATTTTATCTGATGGCAGGAGTTGAGGTACTTCAAGGTGAAAATGAACAAATGTTTGGAAATGGTTCAATCGAACTAGAAGATACGTGGACAAGTGTAGGGGAAGAGCACATTGAGGGTACAGATGCGCCATCTCTTTATGTAGGGTATGTGAAATCCTCTTTTGATGTTGGGGATACGACGATCTTCGGTGGACTTTCTTATGCACAGGGCGATTCACTCATAGACCATAGTGAAGATGAAGATGAACCTCATGTGTTTAAAGGTGATGGGAAGCTTTACGGTGCTGATCTGGTAGTGTTGCATGCGTTTGACTCTTACCGATCTCTTAAATGGCAAACGGAGTGGCTAAGCAGAGAGCTTGATGGGGTACAATATACTCCAACTGCCTCTGCAGATATCAACAAAGAACAGAGCGGTCTCTATTCTCAACTGATCTATACCCATGACAAGAATTGGAGAATGGGTGTGCGGTATGATACAATATATCAAAATGATATTACAAAGGATGGTGTCGATATGAATGAAGTCGATGATTTCAACAAATACTCAGCCATGGTCGAATACCACACGAGTGAATTTGCACGTTTTAGACTGCAGTATAATCGTAATGAAGCCATGTATGACGAAGCTGGTTTAAGACAAAATATTGATACGATCATGTTACAGGCAAATATTGCTATCGGTGCGCACGCGGCACATGCTTTCTAAGATGAAAAAGTTACTTGCTTTACTGACACTTCTACCGTTGACATTGTTCGCGCAGCTCAATATTGCGGTGAGTTATCCTTATATTGGTGCATTGACAAAAACGATCGGTGGTGAAAATGTCAAGGTAACGGTTTTGGCAAAAGGAAAGTGGGACCCCCACTTTATCATTCCGCGACCTTCGCTTATCAGTAAAATGAGAAATGCAGACGCGATGATCATGAACGGCGGACAGCTTGAGATCGGATGGCTCCCGCCGATCATCAATCGTGCCGGCAATCCCAAAACCATGCCCAATACGAAAACATTTTTAAATCTTTCGCACCACATCAAGCTTATCAACAAGCCAAAAAGTGTCGACAGAAAACATGGCGATATCCATCCTGACG
This sequence comes from Sulfurovum sp. TSL1, assembly GCF_019972135.1. Taxonomy (NCBI): domain Bacteria; kingdom Pseudomonadati; phylum Campylobacterota; class Epsilonproteobacteria; order Campylobacterales; family Sulfurovaceae; genus Sulfurovum; species Sulfurovum sp. TSL1. The sequence goes on from NZ_BPFI01000002.1 coordinate 281,773, forward strand.
GGAATCCGCATTTTCATATCAGTCCGAAAAATATCCTGAGCCTGGCAAAGGTCATAGAAGAGTTTCTTAGCAGCATAGATACATCAAACAGAGATACGTATCAAAAAAACTATCATGATTTTTCCAAGGTCTGGCAGCAGAAAATGGTTGTTTGGCAGAAGAAAATGAAAGATAAAAAAGGCTTGAAGGTCATTCAATTTCATGACAATCTTGCTTATTTTAATAAAGAGTATGGTCTTGTGAATATAGGAACGATCGAACCTCTTCCGGGTATCCCGCCCTCTTCAAAACATACGATCGAGATCATTGAACTGATCAAAAAAGAGCAGCCGTGCTGTATTTTGCATGATGTCTATCACTCAACCAAAACCGCTGATTTTATCAGCCAAAAAACGGGTATCAAGATCATCCTTATGCCGCATGACATAGAGGCACTTGAAGATATCGATAACCTGAGTGCCCTTTTTGATTATCTTACGAGTGCGATCAAATGATAGATATTTTACTCATTCCGATTGCTCTGGTCGTGGTGCTTGTGATGCTTCATGCCTACTTTGGTATGGAAATTTTAAAACGGGGGATCATCTTTACTGATCTTGCCATTGCCCAGTTTGCTGCGCTAGGCTCATCGATCAGCCTGGGGTATTTTCATGAGGAGTATTTTTACCCTCTGACCCTGAGTTTTGCGTTGTTGTGTGCTTTTTTGATCGCTTTCGCTTCGACGAGGAAACTTCATCTGGAAGCCTTTATAGGGATCCTTTATATTTTGGGTGCCAGTGGGATCATGATGGTGCTTTCACATTCCTCTGAAGGTATGGAGCATTTTAAATCACTTCTTGCAAGCGATATACTTTTCACGCCCCTTAATGATGTGTTGCAAAGTACGATTATCTATGCTTTTATCGCCATGGCACTTTACTTTGTCTATCCGAAATTAAACGGGTTTTTCAGGGAACTCTTTTTCTTTTCGCTTCTTGCGATAACGGTCACGTCTTCCGTTTCTCTTGCAGGTGTGTTCGTAGTGTTTGTACTTCTGATCGCTCCACCCTTTGTCTCTCTTTCTCTCAATGCGAAAAGGCCATTGCTTAGCAGTTTTATTTTTGGATGGTTCTTTAGTATCGGTGCCATTGTGATCTCTTATTTCTATGATCTTCCGACAGGGTACAGCATTGTCTTTATGGGTGCACTTCTCACTGTTGTTATCGTTATGATGGCATCCAAAAGCGCACAGAAAAAATGATCGGTGAGATCATTTTTTTGAGCGATTGCACATTTATTTCGCTACAATACGTAAAAAGAAACACAGGGAACAGACAATGACATCAGCAGAAAAACTAAAAAACCTATTAGAACTTGAGATCATTCCTGATCTGGAAGTCGCTATTGACGAACTTTTTGCGGCCATAGACAAAGCTAAATCTGCTTCAAAAGAGCAAAAAGAAGACCTGGAAGAGATGAGAGAGATGCGTACAGAATGTTTCGCTATCATTGAAGAACTTGGACGTAATGAGCTTGAAGAAGAAGAGATCGAAGAACTTTTAGCCGAACTTGTAGATATGAAGACTGAAGAATAGACAATATTTGTCTGTTTTTCAGTAAGGGTTACCCCCCCCATTTTGACACCAAAAAAATCATCAAAAAACTTTCATTTTTCCATTGACTTTCCTATATAGATAGGAGTATAATCCGCAGATTTTTTAATAATTCAAAAAACAAGGAAAAAAAATGAAAAAAGTTACACTATCAATCATTGCTGTATTGGCAATGAATACATTCGTATTCGCAGGTGGAGATATCGCTCCGGTAGAACCAGAAATTACAGTACCGGAAGTTTCTGAATCAACAGGATCTTTCTATGTAGGTGCAGGGTATTCTTATATGAATTTGGATGCTTCAGGGAACTTTGGTGAGCACGATGGTGATGCAGCACTTTTATTGGCAGGGTATAACTTCAACCCATATATCGGTGTAGAAGCTAGATATGCCGGTTTTACAGACTGTCTTGAAAATGCTGCTATCTATGTGAAGCCAATGTACCCATTCGGTGATGCTAAAGTATATGCATTGCTTGGATACGGAGAAACTACATTTGACAAGGGTCCTTCATTTTCAGAAAGTGGTTTCCAATGGGGTCTAGGTGCAAACTATGCAGTGACTGAAAATATCGGTGTTTTCGCTGACTATACAAAACTGTATGATGATACAGGATTTGATAATGTTTCTGTTAGGGAAGATGTGACTGCTGATGCTATCAACGTAGGTGTAACGTATACTTTCTAAGTAAATACTGATCCGGCGGGCGGTCAGATCTTTTCTGACCGCCAAAGGCTGTTTCCAAACAACTATTTTCAATTCTTCTCTAAATATCTTTCCACTATTTTACAGATTCAGTTAAGCTTATTTTTATCATTTTTATATTATAGTACGGCTTCAACCTCTCGGGGAGCTTTGATCATTTATGGCAACATATCTGATGCATAGCTGAGATAGCAATTGCTTGACCCGTCGAACTTGAACTGGACAATACCAGCGTAAGGAAGAGACTTGTATCTAATTATTAACTATAAATATCATGCCACGAGGGCTTTTTTATTTATAACTTCATTAATTTCTACACCTCTTCCCTAAATATAACATTTTAAGGGAATATTATGACAAAAGCATATAAAGACACATTAACGACATCGAACGAACTTTTAACAAGAGACCCATTTCCTGCGTCTCAAAAAGTGTATCTCAAGGGTGAAATACATAAAGATATTAGAGTACCGGTGCGTGAGATCACGCTAGGTGACGAATCAAAACTCAGAGTCTATGACACATCCGGTCCCTATACAGACCCGAGTGTTGCGATCGATGTAGGAGAAGGTATTCCTGCCATCCGTAAAGAATGGATCGTAGGGCGTGGTGATGTAGAAGAGTATGAAGGACGCATTATGGCGCCTGAAGACAATGGCTACAACACGGATGAACAGCTTGAGTTCGTAACAGCAGGCGCAAAAGGGCTTGTACGTACACCGCTTCGTGCCAAAAAAGGCAAAAATGTCTCTCAGCTCTGGTATGCAAGACAGGGGATCATTACACCGGAGATGGAGTTCATCGCCATTCGTGAAAATCAAGACAGAGCGATGAATGAAATGTATCTTCAAGATGAAGAGAGAGAAGCAAGACTTAAAGGTGAAAATTTTGGTGCAAACCTCCCAGAGGTGATCACACCTGAGTTTGTACGTCAAGAAGTAGCAGCCGGTCGTGCGGTGATTCCTTGTAATATCAACCACCCGGAAGTGGAGCCTATGATCATCGGCCGTAACTTCCTTGTAAAAGTCAATGCAAACATCGGTAACTCAGCAACGACATCTTCTATCGCAGAAGAAGTAGAAAAGATGGTATGGTCAACACGTTGGGGTGGAGATACAGTGATGGATCTCTCAACTGGTAAAAACATCCACACGACCCGTGACTGGATCCTACGTAACTCTCCGGTACCTATCGGGACAGTGCCTATCTATCAAGCACTGGAGAAAGTAAACGGTATTGCTGAAGATCTTACATGGGAAGTGTTTAGAGATACACTCATCGAACAAGCAGAGCAAGGGGTAGACTACTTTACCATTCATGCCGGGCTTTTACTGCACCATGTACCAATGACAACGAAGCGTGTAACGGGTATCGTTTCTCGTGGTGGAGCGATCATGGCAAAATGGATGATACATCACCACGAAGAGAATTTCTTGAACACACACTTTGAAGATATCTGTGAAATTATGAAAGCGTATGATGTAACTTTCTCTCTTGGTGATGGATTACGTCCAGGTTCCGGAGCAGATGCAAACGATGAAGCACAATTCGCTGAACTTAAGGAGCTGGGACGTTTAACACAAATTGCTTGGAAGCATGACGTTCAAACGATCATCGAAGGTCCTGGCCACGTGCCAATGCATATGATCAAAGAGAATATGGATAAGCAGCTTGAGTGGTGTCATGAAGCGCCGTTCTATACACTCGGGCCGTTAACGACGGATATCGCACCGGGGTATGACCACTTTACATCAGGGATCGGTGCAGCAATGATAGGCTGGTACGGATGTGCGATGCTTTGTTATGTGACACCTAAAGAGCACTTGGGACTTCCTAACAGAGAAGATGTGAAAGAGGGGCTTATTACCTATAAGATCGCTGCACATGCTGCAGATGTGGCTAAAGGACATCCTGGTGCACGCGCCAGAGATGATGCGATGAGTAAAGCAAGATTTGAGTTCAGATGGGTAGACCAGTTCAATATCGGTCTTGATCCTGAACGTGCACGTGATTACCATGATGCGACCCTTCCTATGGAAGCAGCGAAAGTGGCTCACTTCTGTTCAATGTGTGGACCAAAGTTCTGTTCTATGAAAATTTCTGCAGATGTACGTGAATATGCAGATTCACTGGGAACAGATGTAGAGAGTGCAAAACAACAGGGAATGAATGAAATGTCCATGAAGTTCAAAGAGATGGGTTCAGAAGTCTATGTTGAAGCATCCAAGATAGAAGAAAAGTAAAAACATGAAGATAGGTATTGCAGGTGCTGGTTTAGTAGGTAGAGTGCTGGCACTTAATCTACTACAACGTGGCCATACAATCACACTTTTTGATGAAGATACAGCCTATGGTGACAAGGCGGCAGGCATCACTGCTGCCGGTATGCTGGCTGTCTTTGCAGAACTGGAAAGTGCAGAGTCTGTCATTTTTGACCATGGAAATCGTTCTATTTCACTGTGGCCTGCTCTGTTAGAACAGATCGGGATTGCAGATGCGTATCAGCAGGAGGGGAGCATTATTACGGCACATCCTCAAGATTATAATGAGCTGGATCATTTTATCGATACACTAAAGTCAAAGGTAGAGGAAGCATCAGAGATCAAGCTTCTGGACAGACAGGCATTGACACAGCTTGAACCAGATCTGGATCAACATGCCAAAGCGTTCTTTATACCACATGAGGGGCAGGTGGATGCACAGCGTTTTATGAAAGCGTCAAGTGATTATCTGCTTGCACATCCGGATGTGACATGGCATCAGGAGTCTAAAGTAACCCATGTCTCTGATGGTACGATCACGGTGGGTGATGAGCGTCAACCATTTGATTGGGTTTTTGATGCAAGAGGTCTGGGTGCGCAAGAGGATATGGATGGTTTGCGCGGTGTACGAGGTGAGGTATTCTGGCTTGATGCACCTGAAGTAAAGATCACCAGACCTACACGTATGCTGCACCCACGCTATAAGATCTATATCGTTCCACGGCCTAATAACAGATACGTTATCGGTGCGACCGAGATAGAGAGCGAAGATAAAAGTCCAATGTCTGTACGTTCAAGTCTGGAGCTGCTTTCAGCAGTCTACAGTATGCATTCCGGATTTGCAGAAGCACGTATCGTCAATATGCTGACAAATTGTCGTCCGGCACTCAGAGACAATTTACCAAAGATCGAGCATGGTGCAAAGATGACGTGTATCAACGGGTTGTATCGACATGGTTATCTATTGGCACCTGCTGTCGTAGAAGAAGCATTAAATGGAGGGGTATACAGATGATAAATGTATCAGTGAACGGTGAAGTAAAAGAGCTTGAAACAAATTTAAATGTCAGTCAGATGATAGAAGCACTTGAATATAAAGTCAAAGGTTTTGCTGTCGCTGTCAATACGACATTTGTTCCCATTGCCAAATATGATGAGACAATTATAAAAGAGGGAGATACCATAGATATTTTGGCTCCCGTACAAGGTGGATAAAATGACCAAAAAGTTAGAAAGTAACAACACATGGCAGATAGGCGGAAAAACCTTAAGCAGCAGGCTGCTCATAGGCTCTGCACTCTATCCGAGTCCGGCAAATATGGAAGATGCGATTAGGATTTCCGGTGCCCAGATCGTTACAGTCTCTTTGAGACGACAAGCAGCCGGTGAGGGAAGGGGTAATCCGTTTTGGGATATTATCAAATCCTTAGGCATAGAGGTTCTGCCAAATACAGCAGGTTCACACTCTGCCAAAGAGGCGATCACTACGGCACAGATGGCTAGAGAGGTTTTTGGTACGAACTGGGTAAAACTCGAAGTCATAGGCGACCAGTACAATCTGCAGCCGGACCCGTTTGAAACGGTAAAAGCGGCTGAAGTACTCATCAAAGAAGGATTCGAAGTGTTTCCTTATACGACAGATGATCTGGTCGTTGCAAAACGTCTGGCAGATGTGGGTTGTAAGATCATTATGCCATGGGGATCGATGATAGGTTCAGGTAAAGGACTGATGAATCCGGACAACCTTACCGCTATTCGTAAGCAGTTCCCTGACCTACAGCTGGTTGTTGATGCTGGGATAGGAAAACCTTCCCATGCAGCACAAGCGATGGAGCTAGGATATGATGGAGTATTGTTGAATTCGGCCATAGCCTTGGCACAGGACCCGGTAAAGATGGCGGATGCTTTTAGACTGGCTGTTGAGGCAGGACGTTTGGGGTATGAAGCAGGTGTGATGAAAGAGCGTGAGTTTGCTTCACCTTCTACTCCTACTGTCGGTACACCTTTTTGGCATCAGTTTAATTAATATACGGCTTCTCAACGCTGGTTTAAGCATTATGATAGCTTATTTTCAGTATAAGTAGTCATCAATCTCTCGGGGTGCTAGATCTTTTAAGATCTAAGCTGAGATAGCTCAAATGCTTGACCCGTTGAACTTGAACTGGGTAATACCAGCGTAGGGAAGAGAATCGTATATAAACTACTTCGATACATCATGTATCACTTTTTATCTACTTTTTCTCCCTTTTTTTCATATACATATTTTAAGGGGAATACAATGAAAACAAACATTTTAACCGGTTCGATGATCGCAGCCTATGCATTATTGAACACACCTGCATTTGCAGAAGAGGTAACACTTGATCCGATTGTGGTAAGTGCTGATTTTAGGGAAGCGAAGCTATCAGAAACTGCTAATAGTGTTTCTGTTATAGGAGAAGAGGAAATATATGATAAATCATCTTCAGCTTTTGAAGAAGTAATAGGTAAAACACCAAATGTGAATTTTGCAAGTGGTGCATCAAGAGCGCATTATATTCAGATTCGTGGTATAGGAGAAAGAAGTCAGTTTGCAACTCCTGTTAATCCGTCTGTAGGTCTCAATATTGATGGGATAGAATTTAGTCAAAGTGCTTTGGCTGTAACACTTTTTGATGTAAACCAAATAGAAGTTTTACGTGGACCACAGGGAACAACATTTGGAGCAACCGGTATGGCGGGAGTTATCAATATTCAAAGCAACGAACCAACAAAAGAGACTGAAGGTCATATAGAAGCCACTGTAGGAAATTACAACACTAAAGCATTTGGAGCTGCAGTAGGTGGTACATTAATTGAAGATACTCTACTTGGTAGAATCTCTGTGTATAAAAACACCAGTGATGGCTTTATGAAAAATTGGCATATAGATAGTGAAGGTAATCCAATAAGTCAAGATGATACAAATAACATAGATGAATTAACAGCTAAAGCAAAGTTACGTTGGTTTGCTTCTGATAATCATACAATAGATTTGAATTATATGCATCTTGATGTGGACAATGGTTATGATGCCTTTAGTCTTGATAACACAAGAACAACAAATTCAGACGAACAAGGAAAAGATACACAAAAAACAGATGCTTTTTCTCTAAAATCGACCTATCAAGTGAATCCGAAGATGCATTTAGTCTCTAAGGTAAGCTATAGTAATTCAGACCTTGAGTATAGTTATGATGAAGATTGGTCATATGTTGGACAGTTTGATGATACGTCGTATGGAGGATATAGTTGGTTCGACCAGTACCTTAGAGATCGTGAACAAACAGATTTAGATGTCAGGTTAATTTCAGATGATGAGGGCCGTATTTTTAGTGGTTCAACTGATTGGACTATGGGAGTTTATGCTAAAAACTTTACAGAAGATTTAACTAGAAATCGTCGAGAAGGTGATACGTATGTTCTATTTACCAATGAATATAAAACTAAAAATAGAGCGATTTATGGTCAACTAGATAGTATCTTAACACCAAAATTAACGTTAACAACAGGTCTTAGAGCTGAAAAATGGGAAGTAAGTTATTCTGATTCAGACGATGTTATTATTAATACGGATGAAAACTTATTTGGTGGAAAAATAGGGTTACAATATCAGCAAGACAGTAGTCATTTGTATTACGTGAGTCTTTCTAAAGGATATAAGCCTGGTGGTGTGAATGCAGGTGATGTACCTTCCCCTGAGTATAAAGATTATCAAACTGAAACCCTGTGGAATATTGATGCAGGATTAAATGCAAATTACTTTGATAATGCGTTGATTAGCAGACTTAATTTCTTTTACGGAAAAAGAAAAGACCAACAAGTTAAAGTATATACATCGGACTTTCAGGACTTTACAGATTATTTAACGAATGCGGCAGAAGGTCACTATTATGGATTGGAAGCTGAACTTGATTATTATCCTAATGATAACGTACATTTTTACGGGAGTCTTGGTTTGTTGAAATCAAAGTTTGATGAGTATGCAGAGTATGATGAGCAAGGTAACTTAGTTCCTTCATCCCTAGAAGGTAGAGCACCAGCACATGCACCAGAATATCAGTATAATATAGGGGTTGACTATAGATTTGTTGAGAATTGGACATTCAAAGCCAATGCAGAAGGTAAAGGAAGTTATTATTTCTCAAATACACATAATGAGAAATCAACAGCATACACACTCTTTAACAGTAGCTTAGAGTATACACATGACAATTGGACAGCAACAGTATGGGTGAGAAATATAACAGATGAGGATTATTATGTAAGAGGTTTCCTATGGGAACAAGACCCTCGTGATGATTATGCCTTAGAGCGTTTTACCCAATTTGGTGCCCCAAGAACAGTCGGTTTTACAGTAGCATATGATTTCTAATCTATGCTATAATTCACGATGTCTAAATTCATCCAAACTTTATTTTTAATACTACTTCTTAGTATCGCTTCATTTGGAAGCGATACACTACCCACTTTAACTATCTATACCTATGATGCTTTTGCTGTTTCCTGGGGTCCCGGACCCAAGATAAAAAAAGCTTTCGAACAAGAATATGAATGCAATGTAAAGTTTATGGGGCTGTCCAGCTCCATAGGCGCATTAAGAAAAATTCAGCTTGAAGGTAAAAATACCAAGGCAGATATTTTACTCGGGTTAGATACCAACATCGCACAAGCTGCAAAAAAAACCGGGCTCTTTGCCAAACATGATCTGAATACTTCGAATTTAGACTTGCCTGTCCCATATACTGATGAGTATTTTGTACCGTATGATTACAGTTATGTTGCTTTTGTCTATGATGAAAATAAGGTGAAAAACCCTCCAACATCATTTGAAGCACTTGCAGCCATGCCAGAAGATTTCAAGATCGTCATCCAGGATCCCCGTTCATCCACACCCGGGCTTAGTTTGCTTTTATGGGTCAAGGAGGTCTATAAAGAGAAAGCAGGTGCGTATTGGAAAAAACTTTCTCCCCATATATTGACCATCACGAAAGGCTGGTCTGAGTCTTATGGCCTGTTTTTAAAAGGTGAGGCAGATATGGTCCTGTCTTATACGACTTCACCTGCCTATCACATCATAGAAGAGAACAGAACAAACTTTAAAAGTGCACGCTTCGATGAAGGGCATTATGGACAGATAGAAGTGGCTGCTATGCTCAAATCTTCCAAACATAAAGAACTGGCAAAAAATTTTTTACATTTCTTGCATAGTGAAACATTTGCAGAGATCATTCCTACAGCAAACTGGGCCTACCCTGTTGTAAAAACAAAACAGGGGTTACCTGAAGTATTTGAAACACTGACGCAGCCATCCAAAATGATCTTACTTGATGGTAAAACAGTGGAATTACATAGAAAAGAAATCATCAACGAATGGCTTCACTCATTGGAAAGATAAAGATGTTACAAGAGGTAAAAAGATTGCAATATTCGCTGCTTCCGGGAGGGTTCGTCTCTCTCTTATTGCTGGGGTTCGCTTTTGTATTGTTCTTTATACTTTTTTTCTCACAAGAGGATGCATCTGTAGCACAACTTGACAGTAGAGTCTTTTCACTTTTAAAATTTACACTCTACCAAGCCTTTTTATCGACACTTTTATCGGTGTTGGTAGGTTTGGTTTTGGCCTGGAGTCTGGCACACCAGTCAAACTTTAAAGGGCGTTCTTTACTGGTGGCACTCTTCTCCTCCTCTTTGGTCTTACCGACGCTTATCGTTGTCTTTGGACTGATATCTGTACTTGGACGTAATGGATGGGTCAACCAATTGAACCTTTATCTTTTTGATCACTCTTTTGGTTCTTACCTTTATGGATTAACCGGAATCCTGGTCGCTCATGTCTATCTGAATGCTTCTTTTGCTTCACGATCTTTACTGCACGTTTTTGAGTCTATCCCCAAAGAGAAGTACAAACTTGCAAAAAGTTTGAACTTTACAACGTTTCAACGCTTTATATATGTGGAGTGGCCGGCTTTAAGAACAACACTCTTAAGCATCGCATCGACCATATTTCTTTTGTGCTTTACCTCATTTGCCATCGTTCTTGTTCTTGGTGGTTCGCCAGCCTATAATACTTTGGAAGTGGCTATCTATGAGGCAGTGAAACTTGAATTTGATATTGGAATGGCCTTGAAACTCGCATTGATACAACTTGCAGTGACTACGTTGCTGGTACTCTTTTCTGCGAACTTCAGAACTAGCGTTGGCAATGTAAGAACAAGCACACTTTCTATACCCTGGTCTGAGTCAAAACATGTCAAACGATTTCAGGTAACCATGATCGGTCTGTTTTCCCTGTTTTTTATCTTACCTCTACTTGCTATCATCGTTGATGGGATAGGTGCAAAATTTACAAGGATACTTACAGCACCTCTTTTTATCAAATCTTTTTTTACCAGTATGGGGCTTGCAACAGTTTCAAGTATATTGACCGTCCTCTTTGCACTCTTTTTAAGTGATACAAAGAGAAATTTCACCCTGAAACATCGTTTGCCGAATAACATTTTCTCAAAAATACTGAATACGATCATTTCCTTTTCAGGGAACCTCTATCTTGCTGTTCCGTCATTGATCATGGGACTCGGATTTTTCCTTTTGTCCCAAACGTATGAAGCGCCTATGGCAGTATGGTCGACGATAGCACTTCTCACGGCAAATGTGCTCATGTCATTGCCTTTTGCCTTGGCCATTTTAGCGCCTGTGATGCAAAAGACAGGACAGAGGTATGACAAACTTGTCTTTTCGTTGAACTTGAGTCCATGGCAAAGGTGGGTCTATTGTGAATACCCGTACTTGAAGTCATCTATCGGCTATGTGCTTGCCCTGTCTTTTTGTTTTTCATTAGGGGATTTAGGTATCATTGCATTGTTTGGATCCGATGATTTTTTAACCTTGCCCTGGTATTTGTATCAGCTTATGGGATCTTACCGAACCAGTGATGCTGCCGGAGTTGCTTTGATACTCTTGGCTATCACTTTATGTGTATTTATTTTATTGCCAAGACTATTTAGGAGCAGCATTGCTAAAGATAACTGATGTAAAGTACCAGCATAAAAATGCTGATGATACCTATGAATATTCTATGACTGTGAAGTCTAAGGAGATCGTAGCGATACTGGGACAAAGCGGAAGCGGAAAATCCACGTTTCTTGACCTTTTGGCAGGATTTCTGCCTGCAAAAAGCGGTAGTATCAAGCTGGATGACAATGAGTTGATAGATAAAACTGTTGAGAAAAGACCTATCAGCATTTTATTTCAAAATGATAATCTGTTCGAGCACCTGTCGGTACAAAAGAATATACTTTTAGGCATAAGTAAAACACTGAAAAGCACTCCTGAAGCGTTGTCAAAGGTAAAAACGATACTCAAAGAAGTAGGGCTTGAAAAGTATGAACAGACTTTAGTGTCATCACTCTCAGGTGGACAACAGCAGCGTGTTGCATTGGCACGGGTATTGTTACGACGTGAACCTGTATTACTTCTGGATGAACCTTTTACAGGATTGGATAAGGATACAAGAAGTGCGATGCTTGATCTGGTCAAAAAGATCACTATTGAAAATAATTTACACACGCTTATGGTCACGCATGAGATAGAGGATTGTGAACGTATTGCCGACAGAGTGTATAAAGTAGAGAATCAAAAGCTTGTGGAACAATGATAGATCAACTCAAACAATACGCACTTTTTGAAAACAGAACGATAGATTCATTTGAACGGATGGAAGTGCAGGGCTACTGTAATGAAAACTATGTGATTTACAGCGAAGAAAAAAAATATATTTTACGCAAGTTCATTCGAACAGATGTGGACAGAAAACTTGAATTTGAAATACAAAAATTGGCATTTGAAAAAGGTATCGCATCAGAGCCTTTACTTTTGGATGAAGAGAATGCATTGGCAGTCTCAGCATACGTAGAGGGTATACATAAAGAGAGTTTAGGAAAATATGATCTGCATCAGTTTGCAGAAGTCTTGAAAAAAGTCCATACTTTGGCAGTAGAAAGGGACCCTCTACAGTTAGAACCATTGCTAGAGACAAGATCAAAAGCTGTAGAGGATGCATTTGAAACCCTAAAGAATTTTCCCTCTGAATGGGTCTTGTGTCACAATGACCTCAATCCTCGTAATGTACTCTTTTCAAAAACCATCCAATTGATAGACTGGGAAGATGCCGCGGTCAATGACAGGTATTTTGATCTGGCATCGGTATGTGTTGAATTTAACCTGGATCAGGAAAATGAAGCCTATTTCTTACGACGTTATTTCTCTGAAGAAAATGAGATCAATGATCAAAAGCTCAAGGCGTTTAAGATCATTTATAAAGCCCTATGCATACAATGGTTTGAAAAGTTAGAGCGTCAAAGATCACTTTAGCAGCTTCCTCCTCCGCATGGCGACTGACCTGTAGCAAAAAACCGGGCAGTCACGGTATCCATCGTTGAGATATGGTTTTGAAGCCAGGCAGGTAATGTCTCTATAAAATAGATCTTGAGTACCTTGATATCTCTATGCTGCTGCCAGTGGGAAAATAGATCGCGCATCTCCTGTAGTGCCCTGTCATGTTCCCCTTTATGTGCAAGGTAAGGAGGGAAATGCATCTCTTGCATTTTGATCTCTTCATTTTGAAAATGATTTACTGTATGATCTATCCATTGCGTAAAGAGGTCATCTATAGCTGCAGCACTTTTTTCACTTCCGTCATACGCTAAAATATGTTCAAAAATGTTGTTAATGATATCCACATCTTCTTTGTGGACTTCGTTCATAAAGTCCATATCTACTTGAGGTACTTGATTCTGATCGATGAGCATAGATTTCTCCTTGAATTGTTATTCTACCGTCACTGATTTAGCCAGGTTTCTTGGCATATCTACATCATTTCCGAGTCTTACAGAAATTTCAAGTGCAAGCAGTTGTGTGACGACCATCATTTCAAAAAACTCTAACATCGGATGGGAATCATAGGTTGTTTGTATGAAGTCATCCGCAAGGTCAAAAGGTTCTGGAGAGATGGCACAGATCGTCGCATCTCTGGCACTGAGCTCCTCTACATTGGATTTGATCTTCTCATAGTGCATGGTCTTTGGCATGAGTGCAACGGTAAAAAGTTCACTGTCAGCCAGTGCGATAGGCCCATGTTTCATCTCGCCTGCAGGATACCCTTCTGCATGCATATAGCTTATCTCTTTGAGTTTCAATGCACCTTCGAGTGCAAGAGGGAAGAAGATATCTCTCCCGATGAAGAAGAAGCCGTGCCCGTGCAAATAACGCTTAGAGAGTCTAGTGAGTTTGGCATGCAGGGTATCCGTGACGATCAATGCTTTCGGGGTCTGCAGCATAGCCGTGATCTCACTTTTGAGTATCTCTTTTGAAACCGTGCTTTTTTGCTGTCCCACGTAAAGCGCCAGTATCCACAGTACCATGGTCTGTGTTGCAAATGCTTTGGTACTTGCAACTCCTTTTTCTATACCGGCTCTTGTTAAGATGGCAGTGTCACTTTCACGAACGATGGATGAGTTATCTACATTACAGACACTTAGGCTTTTCAGACCTGCCCGCTTTGCCATTTTGAGGGCTTCGAGTGTATCTGCAGTCTCACCGCTTTGAGAGATGGTAATGAAGAGTGTATCTTTTGTCAGTAGAGGTTCTTTATATCTAAATTCAGAAGCGATCTCTACATCACACCTTACTTTGGCGATACGTTCAAAAAGATAGGCTGAAGCCAGGGCAGAGTGGTAGCTGGTTCCGCAGGCGCAGATCTTAATCGCCGAGATCCCTTCGAAGAAGGTTTCATCGAGCTCATCAAAAGCAATGCTCTCATCAAGCACACGGCCCATCATCGTTTCACTCATCACACGACTCTGTTCATAGATCTCTTTTTCCATGAAGAAACGGTATCCGTCTTTTTGGGCAAGTATCTTATCAGCGCTCAGTGCCTGTGTGGTGAAACTCGTACTTCCATCTTTGTCAAAAAGATGTACCTTTCCATTCTGGACATACCCATACTCACCATCTTCAAGATAATACACCTCTTTTGCCTTACCTATCACGGGAGTGTCAGAAGAAGCAAAATAGATCTCCTCATCATCAAATCCTATCAGCATAGGAGAACCGTTCTTGGCAAAGAAAATAGTATCAGGGGCTGCCTTGGTGATAAGCAGTGTTGCATAGGCACCTTCCAGTCTTTTGATCGTTTTTTCAAAGGCAGAAAAAGCTTCATTGCTTGTATTATAATATTTTTCAAAAAGATGTACGATCGTCTCTGTATCGGTTTGACTGCGAAATTTTACGCCTTCACTCTGCAGCTCATTTTTAAGCTCTTGATAATTTTCGATGATCCCATTATGTACCACATAAGAGTATGCACCTAAATGTGGGTGTGCATTGAGTTCTGTTGGTTTACCGTGGGTTGCCCATCTGGTATGACCTATAGAGATACCAAAACCTTCGCTTTCATACTTTTTGGTCTTTTCGCGTAGATTGTCCAATTTACCTATGGCTTTATACTCAGAAAGTTTATCCCCTTCAATGACAGCGATACCTGCAGAGTCGTATCCCCTGTATTCAAGTTCCTGTAAGCCTTCAAGCAAGATCTCTTTTTTTTCTTTTGGTCCTATATATCCAACGATTCCACACATCTTATTGTTTCCCTGTAAGTTTATCTATTATTGTATCGACATTATGACAAAACTTTCCATTCTTTTCGATGAGGAACATGTCTCTTACACGGCTTTTAAGCGTATGAATTTTGGCAGTAGCGATGTCAATACCCATCTCATCAAAGAGATTGATAATATATGCAAGCAACCCTTTTTGGTCTTTACAGTGTAGGTACATCACCGCATAGGTTTTAGAGTGTTCACAATCGATCTGAAGCTCGTTTTTTTCTATATCAGGTACAGTCAGTGTACTCTTTTTGGTCTCGTCAAATGAGTCATGAAGGATCTCTTTAAGGCGCGGCATCTCTTCAGCGTTCACTTTGGTAGCAAAATCTATTTTAAAATATTTCAGATCGTCAAACAGTTTACAGATATCCATATGGACCACCCCCAGTGCCGAAAGTTTCCCCAAAAGATAAGAGATATTAAATGGTTTCCTGCGTGTCACTTCAATCGTCAAGTAGTTTATATTGCTTATTTTAAACGTATAGTCTTCGGTCTGAAAAGCTTTTTGGGTAATAGAAACGATTTTTTGAGGAGTGTAACGTAAAAAGAGTAGATCCGAAGGGATCTGCAATACTTTTTTCTGCTGTATTGGAGTAAATGTTTTGAATGCTGCATTCCGTTTGAGTGTCTGTTCTTTTTTAAGTCGTTTGGCTGCTTCATCCAGCATGGTCTTATTATCCAAGATCTCGAGTGATTGCTCGTAAAGTATTCTGATCAGTCTTGCATTAAATGAATTATAGATATCTTTCCCCACACCATTCATATCTGCATAGGTCAGGATATAGATGAGGTCCAAAAGTTTCTTGGTTTGAAAGTGTGAGGCAAAGTGTACCACTGTTTTTTCATTGTAAATATCTTCACGTTGGGCTACTTTGCTCATCAAGGTATGATATAAAATGAGTGTCTCACCCATAGCAATATGTACAGGATCCAAATGCAGTTTCTCTGCAAACACTTTAAAGAGAGATGCCCCTACAGCATGATGGTCGCGCTCCCGTCCTTTCCCTGCATCATGTAAGAAGGTGACAATTTTGAGCATAACCTGTTCTTCCGTACTGAGCGCTTCAAAAAGTTTTTTGATAAAGGGATCCTCTATATGTTCCAAGTGGTACATACATCGTATCGAGTGTATGTCAACCGCAAATTGATGGTATCCGTCAAATTGGGGAAGATCAATGGCTTTTTTAATAGGCGGAATGGTATATCCCAGGAGTCTTGCATAAGAGAGCACCTTGAGTATGGAGTGACTGTATGGCTGATGGAAGATACTCTTGATGGTTTGATAGAGTGCTTCATCAGGACGTTCAGGCTTTTCTGAACTGATTAACTTTTGTATGAAAGTTGGGTGGGCATAAAAAGGTTTTTTTGCATGTGCAGAGAGCTGTTGAAGCAGTGCTTTAAAGTTCTGCTTCCCTTTTTTCGGATACAGATAGTTTTTTTCAGGATTGTCAGTCACGTAGTCCTGGGTTAAAATATTGAGCCAGATCATACTGTAAAGTCTGATGATCTTTAAACTTTCAGTCACTTTTCTAGCACATTTCATTTGACCTTTTAACCCCTTCTTATACCCAAGTAAACCAGCTATTTCCGGGATAAGCTCAAGGCGTAACTGGTCTTCTTTTTTGTGTGAGACCAAGTGCAAAGCAGAACGTACACGGAAGAGAAATTCCAAGGCGACCCGGAAGTTACGATACTCTTTTTCCTCTACCACACTCTCAGGAAGATTTTTGATATTATCCACATTATAGAGTATCTTCCCTATCCAGAAAACAAGGTTGGCATCACGAAAACCGCCTGACCCATCTTTAAGGTTTGGCTCCATAGTCAGGGGGAATCTACGGTGTTGCAGCTCTCGTTCTTCCAGTTTAAGCTGTATGAATGTTTTGATATTGTCATGGCGAATTTGAGTGATCGCATTTTGTGTCTCTGTCCAAATGAAAATGGAACCTTCGATCATACGGGATTCGATCAATGCTGTTTTGATCGTGATATCGGTTTTAGATACTTCATAGAGTTCATCAATCGTGTGTACCCTGTGCCCCAGTTTCAGACCTGTATCCCAAAGAATATAGAGTATTTTTTGAATGATCTCTTTGACGTTGTACGCAGGAATATCCTTATAGACCAGCATGAGGTCTATATCGGAATGTACACAGAGTTGTTCTCTTCCGTAACTTCCCAGTGCGACAAGGCCCAGGGGAATGGAGTTTTTCATAGGAAGATAATCCCCGAACATATCCCTGGTAGCGACCTTGTAGATCATCTTTAAGATACTGTCTATTTTTTTCGTATGTTTCACAAGAAAATCTTTACCCCCGGAAGTTGCAAAAGTCTCTTCCAGCGTATCAAAATAGATTTTTATATCCTTTTTAAGCACTTTGGCGATCTCGAAATCCGCTGCTTTGTTATAAAGTAATTCTTCTATTTGGGTTTCCAGGGTATTCAATTATTCTCTCCCATAATGTTATATTGGTATAATACCCAAAAATAATTATGGATGTTCTCAGAATGGATTTGATACAAAAAGTACGCAACAAAGAGAGACTCACCCAAGAAGAGGGTGAAGCACTCTATGACTTGGATCTCTATACGCTTGGTGAACTCGCGGATGAAATTCGTAGAGAGAAATACGGCAACAAAAGCTACTTTAATATAAACCGGCATATCAACCCTACCAATGTCTGTGCAGATATCTGTAAATTCTGTGCGTACTCTGCAAGCAGAAAAAATCCCAACCAATATACTATGACACATGAACAGATCCTGGATATTGTAAAAAATTCTGTTCAAAACGGGGCAAAAGAGATGCATATCGTCTCTGCACATAATCCCAATGACGGTGTAGAGTGGTATATGGGTGCATTCAGAAAGATCAAAGAGGCATTCCCGGAGTTGCATGTGAAGGCCATGACAGCAGCAGAGGTGGATTTTCTGACAAGAGAGTATGGATACAGCTACGATGAAGTGTTGGATATGATGATCGAAAACGGTGTAGACTCTATGCCTGGCGGCGGGGCTGAGATCTTTGATGAAGAGGTGCGTGAGTACCTGTGTAAAGGCAAAGTGACTTCAGACCAGTGGATAGAGATACACCAAAAATGGCATGAGAGAGGAAGAGAAAGCAATGCGACTATGCTTTTTGGACATGTGGAGACACGTGCACACCGTATAGACCACATGATAAGACTACGTGACCTGCAAGACAAGACAGGCGGATTTAATGCCTTTATCCCTTTAGTCTACCAACGAGACAACAACTTCCTCAAAGTGACAGATTTCCCGACAGGGCAGGAGATACTCAAAACCTATGCCATCAGCCGTATTATGCTGGATAATATTCCTCATATCAAAGCATACTGGGTCACAGCATCGGTCAATCTTGCACTGATCGCCCAGGAGTTCGGTTGTGATGATCTGGATGGTACGATAGAAAAAGAGTCCATTCAATCTGCAGCAGGTGCACAGAGCAGTCATGGGATGGATCTGAATGATTTTGTAGCGTTGATCAAAAACTCCGGTTTCCAACCCATAGAGCGTGACAGTCTTTATCATGAACTGAAAGCCTATTAGTATGGAGAAGCGCTATTACCCTTATGAGGATTTTGTGGCTGATACAAGATCTTTGGCTGAAAAGATCGACTGGAAGTTTGACACGATCATCCCGATCGCCAGAGGAGGACTCTCTTTGGGGCACCTGCTTGGCGAATATTATGATATCCGAGAAGTCTACAGTATCAATACGATCGGGTATGAAGATACCGTCAAATTAGACCAAGTGAAAGTGTTGAATCTCCCGGAATTATCAGGCGCTAAGAATGTACTTATCGTGGATGATATCGTAGACAGTGGTGACACATTGATAGAAGTGTTGAAGGTCCTGCATCAAGCGTATCCGGATGTGAACTTTAAAACAGCTTCACTTTTTTATAAGAAAAGTGCTAAAATAGCTCCAGACTGGTCTGTACAAGAAGCAGACAGATGGATCGAGTTTTTTTGGTCTGTCGATTTAAATAGGAAAAAATAAATGGTATTAATGATAGATAACTATGACAGCTTTACTTACAATGTCGTACAGTATTGTAGAGAGCTTGGGGCAGACCTGAAGGTCATACGTAATGATGAGATGACGATAGACGAGATCAAAGCATTACATCCCGATAAGATCATCCTTTCACCAGGACCTTCCACCCCTGATGATGCAGGTGTTACACTGGATGTGATCAGAGAATTTGCAGATACCACGCCTATTTTTGGTATCTGTTTAGGTCATCAAAGTATTGCACAGGCATTTGGCGGAGATGTGATCAGAGCAAAAAATATGATGCATGGTAAAACGTCCCAAATCGTTGTAGATGAGGATACCCCTATTTTTAAAGATCTGCCGCATGAATTCAGGGCCACACGTTATCACTCTTTAACCGTTAAAAAAGAGACTCTGCCTGATAGGGTCATCGCAACGTCACACAGTAAAGATGATGGTGAGATCATGTCATTACAGATCAAAGACAGACCTATTTATGGTGTACAGTTCCATCCTGAGTCTATTATGAGTGAATATGGGCATGAAATGTTAGATAATTTTCTGAAACTCTAAGATCCCAGAATGAAAAAACAGCATTTCTTTTTAGCATTCTTTTTTTATGCTATCGCTGTTTTTTACCTTGCAACCACCACACCTATCAGTCCGCACGAGGCCAAGATACTCTATACTTCAGATGACATTGTAGGGCATTTGATGAGGTGGGGAGAGAATCTTGATGCAGGATTTTTAGGCTTAAGGGCTTTTTTTCTTTTTTTTGGATTTCTCACTATCGGGCTTTTTTATGCACTGAGCCGACACTATTTTCAAAAAAGTAAAGATGTCTATCTTTCGACATTGATCTTTATGCTGCTACCCGGTATCCTCACCGCAACCACTTTGGCGAATGTCGCTATCATTGTATTGCCGCTTGTGTTACTTTTTGTATTACTTTATGAAAGGGGCCATTATCTGTTACTCCCCCCGATCATGCTTGCACTCTTTTTCATTCATGAAGCTTCTATTATTTTCTTTGTGGCCGTATTATTTTATGCAGTGATGCACAAAGAAAAACAATTGGCTATTTTTTCGCTCAGCTTTCTCTTGGCCTTTATCTACCTGGCAAAAGGTATTGAGGTAGGTGGAAGACCCTCAGGACACTTTGTAGAGATATTCGGATTGTATGCTACGGTTTTTTCACCTTTACTGTTTCTCTATTTTTTCTTTGCCATGTACAGGATTTTGCTGAGAGGAGAAAAAACACTTATTTGGTACATCTCTTTTACTGCACTGGCTTTTTCTTTACTTCTGTCCATCAGACAGCGTGTCTATATCACTGATTTCGCTCCTTATGTGATGATCGCCATTGTACTGATGTTAGATGTTTTTAATCATGCAATAGGCGTACGTTTACCGGAGTTTCAGAAACGCTATAAACAAGGCTTTATCGTGGTGATGTCATTCCTTCTCTTCAGTGTGATTCTCATAGTAGGACATAAGGCACTCTATTTGATTTTGAAAGATTCTAAACACCATTTTGCAGATCGTATATACAGACCGTATCTGTTGGCAGAGAAGTTAAAATCTCAGGGTATCGAATGTTACGATGGGGCACATGGAAGAGAACGTTATCAGTTAAGATACTATGGCATACCATCCTGTTCGAAGAAAACGACGCAATACCCCTAAGAACTGTTTCTAAAATACACAATATTTTTTTTATACTTATAGTTTATATTACTTTTACGAAAGTTAAATTTATCTAATGCTAGACTATTACGAACTAAATTAAAGGAGAACTCGATGGCTCAAAAGGCGATTAGAGAGTATGACGCAAAGTCAATTCTAGCAAAACATTGGGATAAGTATTTCCCAGATTTTACTTATGCATATCAAACAGTAATGGTTCAGAACGGATCAGAACTAGCAGAAGCTGCAAAAGCAAACCCATGGTTGAACGAAAAGGCATTGGTTGCAAAACCGGATATGCTTTTTGGTAAAAGAGGTAAAAATAATTTAGTACTTTTCAAAGATGCTAAGCCAGGTGATGTTTCATTAGAAAAAGCGATCAGCTGGATCGATGAAAAATCAAGCAGTGAGCAATCAGTGTATTTCTCATTTGACGGTGACACACCTACAGGGGAACCATCGGTTGATATGTTGACTCACTTTATTGTTGAGCCGTTTACTCCACACTCACAAGAAGAAGAGTATTATATCTCTGCTACATGTGTAGGTGATGACGATATGCTTTATATGTCTGCTGAAGGTGGAATGGAAGTTGAAGAGGGTTGGGAAGAGAAAGTAACAGAAGTTGCTTTCAAGATCACTGATACTGAAGAAGAGATCGCTGAGAGAATCAGAGCAAATGTACCTGCGGATGTTGCAGACAAAGATAAAGCAGCCTTTGCTGAATTTGCGATCGGTTTCTTCAGAGCATACAGAGAGTTAAACTTCGCATACCTTGAAATCAACCCGTTCGTCATGCAAGGTAACAAGATCGAGCTTCTTGATATGGTTGCGAAACTGGATGATACTGCCGGATTCATGATGGTAGATCAGTGGGGTGACGTTGAGTACCCGACTGCATTCGGTATGGAAGAGAAATCTCCGGAAGTATTGGCAGTTGAAGAAGCGGATGCTAAAACAGGTGCATCACTTAAATTAACACTCTTAAAACCAGAAGCTAGAATATGGACAATGGTTGCCGGTGGTGGTGCTTCAGTGGTTTACGCTGATACGATCGCTGACCTTGCAGGTATCGATGACCTTGCAAACTATGGTGAATACTCAGGTGGACCGACAACAGGTGAGACTAAATTCTATGCAGAGACACTTTTTGATCTTATGACAAGAGAAAAAGATGCGCAGGGTAGAGATAAGATCCTTATCATCGGTGGTGCGATCGCTAACTTTACAGATGTTGCGAAAACATTTACAGGTATCATCCAGGCATTTGAAGAGTATGCAGATAAACTAAAAGAAGTGGGTGTGAAGATCTATGTTAGACGTGGCGGACCAAACTACGAAAAAGGTCTTAAAGATATTAAAGAAGCAGCAGATAGACTTGGTCTATGGATCGATGTATACGGACCAGAGACACACGTAACTGATATCGTTAGAATGGCAGTAGAGGCATAAGGAGAGAAGATGGCACAATTATTTACTAGAGATACACAGGCTATTTTTTGGAACAATAACAAAACAGCGATCCAAAGAATGTTAGACTATGATTACACGATCAAAAGAGAAAAACCTTCAGTAGCAGCGATCGTTGCTCCAACAGCATCTGGAAAATTTGAGAAATTCTTCTATGGTGCAGACGAGGTGATGATCCCTACATTTAAAAGTACTGCAGAAGCAAAAGCAGCTCAGCCGCAAGCTGACGTGCTTTTGAACTTTGCATCATTCAGAACAGCTTATGATGTAACAATGGAAGCATTACACATTGGTGGATTTAAAACGATTATGATCACAGCAGAGGGTATTCCTGAGAGACTTGCACGTGGTATGAATCAAGCTGCACGTGATGCAGGTGTTACGGTTATCGGGCCTGCTACAGTTGGTGGTATCGTTCCTGGTGCATTCAAGATCGCTAACGTGGGTGGTACGATCGAGAACATCGTGAATTCTAAACTTCACAGAGCAGGTTCATGTGGCCTTGTCACAAGATCAGGTGGTCTTTTCAACGAGCTTTCCAACATCATTGCTATCAATGCTGATGGTATCGCAGAAGGTGTAGCGATCGGTGGAGACAGATTCGTTGGTTCAGTATTTATCGATAACCTTCTTAGAATGGAAGAGAATCCAAATGTAAAATACATGATCCTTCTTGGTGAAGTGGGTGGTACAGAAGAGTACAAAGTGATCGATGCGGTTAAATCAGGTAAGATCACAAAACCGATCATCGCATGGTGTATCGGTACGATCGCTAAGTACTATGATTCAGGTGTTCAGTTCGGTCATGCAGGTGCATCTGCGAATGCTGAACGTGAAACAGCTGAAGCGAAGAACAAAGCGATGGCAGAAGCGGGTATTCATGTACCTGCAATATTCAATGACCTTCCTGCAAAGATCAAAGAAGTATTTGAATCTCTTAACATCCCAGCGATCCCTGAGCCAGAGATCAATGTGGTTCCAAAGGTAAGAAGAAGCAAACAGTTCATCTGTACTATTTCTGATGACAGAGGTGATGAAGCGACATACGCTGGATTCCCGATCTCTTCCGTAGCAACTCCTGATACTGGTAAAGGTATCGGTGATGTTGTATCACTACTATGGTTCAAAAAACAGTATCCGAAATGGGCGACTGACTTTATCGAGACTGTCATGAAAACGGTTGCGGATCACGGTCCGGCAGTATCTGGTGCACACAATGCTAAAGTCACTGCAAGAGCAGGTAAGTCTGTTGTTGAAGCACTTGTAACGGGTCTTCTTACGATCGGTCCAAGATTCGGTGGTGCGATCGATGGTGCAGCGCAGTACTTCAAGCATGCAGATGACAATAACATGTCTCCAAAAGAGTTCTTGAACTATATGAAAGGTGAGGGTGTACCAATTCCAGGAATCGGTCACAGAATCAAATCTCTTAAAAACCCTGACTTGCGTGTGAAAGGTTTGATGGACTATGCAGCAGCGAATTTCCCTGCAACACCGCTTCTTGACTATGCAAGAACAGTTGAAGCATTGACAACATCTAAAAAAGAGAACCTTATCCTTAACGTTGACGGTACTATCGGTATCCTTATGGTTGACATGTGGAGAGCGCTTGGTTACTCTGAAGAAGAGATCAATGAGTTTATCGCTTCTGGTACACTCAATGCATTCTTCATCGTAGGTAGATCTATCGGATTCATCGGTCATATTCTTGATGAGAAGAGACTTGCTATGCCTATGTATAGACACCCAATGGATGACATCCTTTACGATGTTCCAGTGGCAGAAAAGATCTAATTTTTCTTATTTCACAACCTATTTGACTGAACGGCTTTGTTCCGTTCAGTTCCCTACGATTAGGTAGGATCCTTCTCTACGTAAATCCCTATAAATAAAAAAGAAGTTTCAATGTTTTGTATATGCATTGAAAATCTAAATGAGATTTTTCTATACATCATGCGACAAAAAACAAAAAATCTATTTAGAATCTTTCATGCTTTTCTATTTTAATCATCTCATGTATATACATAAGCATGAAATCTTCTTTTTTTTCTAAAAAATAATTTCACTATTTCTATTTTTTACTCATTTCAAGATCAATATATTTATATTATAAAAGCAATCATATAGCCTTAAATTATACTGATTTGTTTTTTGAATTCTTTCAATAAAGTACTGCAGGGCAACAGCAGGAATTTGAACGTTAATAAGCTGATTTTTAGTGATTTTTACATATATAATGTAAGTAAAAAAAATTTTTCAAGAAATTTAGCATATTTCTCAAAAAACCCTTGACATGAAAGATGTTCGGTGCTATAATACGCGTCCACAAACACAGAGACCTAGGCTGAGTTAGCCCA